>NZ_JBVITE010000066.1:0-47004 GCF_055575155.1 Kitasatospora sp. NPDC034533 | reverse complement strand
CTCCACCCTCGAACGCGGAATCCGACGAGACGACGACCTCGCCAACGCCTACCGAGACTGGCTCACCACCGCTTGACAACCCATAGGAGCATCAATCGAGCCCGGAGCCGCCGGTCACGGGTCCCAGCGGATCGCCAGCACCGCCGCGTCGTCGGCCAGCCCGGCGTCCCCGACCCAGCCGTCGACGTCCGTCAGCACGGCGTCCAGCAGGTCCGCCGGGGTGCCGCCGTGCAGGCCGGGCAGCCGGTCGGCGATCGGGTAGAACCCGCCCTCGGCGTCCCGGGCCTCCGACACGCCGTCGGTGTGCAGGAGCAGCAGGTCGCCCGGCTCCGGGTCGAAGCGCCGGTCCGGGTACGTGCCGCCGGTGAGCCCGAGCAGCCCCAGCGGCGGCGCCGGGAACGGCGGCTCCAGCTCGCTCACCCGGCCCGCCCGGCGCAGCAGCGGGGGCGGGTGGCCGCAGTTCACCAGCCGGACCGGCCCTCGGTCGGGCGCCACGTCGAGCAGCAGCGCGGTGGCGAACCGCCCCTCGTCCGGGTGCCGGGCGGCCAGCGCCGCGTCCAGCCGGCGTGCGAGCCGCCCGGGGTCGGGCTCGGTCCGCGCGGCCTCCCGGAACACCCCGAGGACGTCCGCCGCCGTCTCCACCGCCGGGAGCCCGTGTCCCTGGACGTCCGCGAGCAGGATGCGCAGCCCGAAGCGGGTCTCCACCACGGCGTACAGGTCCCCGCCGATCCGGGCCTCGGCCGCCGCCGCGACGTAGCGCACCGCCAGACGCAGCGGGCCGATCCGCTCCGGCGGCGGGCGCAGCAGGGCCCGCTGGGCCGCCTCGGCGACCGTCCGGACCTGGAACAGCTCCCGTTCGCGGGCCGCCACCAGGACGACGCTGGCGGCGCTGGCCAGCGTCGAGGCCAGGACGGTGACCGGCACGCTGATCCGCACCGAGAGCGGCAGCTGCGCGTTGGTGGAGTCCAGCAGCCCGACGGAGAGCAGCGCCACCGCGCCGACCAGGAGCGGCACCCGGGGCTTGCGGGTGGTCGCCCCGGCCAGCACCGGGGCCACCGCGAGCAGCGGCGCCAGGGTGGTCCCGGGCCCGATGGCCAGCGCGGTCACCACGGCGGCGACCAGCAGCACGAGCGCGCCGTAAAGGAGCAGCCGGGTCCGTCTCGGCAGGTGCAGCGGCGGCACCCCGTCCGGGCCGTCGGCGGTCACGCGTCCTCCTGGGGTCCGTCGGATGATCCGACAGGTGTGCGGCAGCCGGGTGCGGACGGAGGGCCCGTCCGCCGGGTTCCGGCTCGTGGTCTCCGGCGCGCGGCCGGGAGCCGGTGTGCCGGAAGGCCGTCCGCCGGGTGTCCGGGGACGGCCGGAGGCCCCCGGCGGAACGAGGGCCTCCGGTCCACTCTCCCCGTCCCGCCCCGGGTCGGCACCTCGGCCGCGGCCCGCGCGCCGGCGCCCACTACGCTGGGCCGGGAGATGAGACGCAAGAGCCGCCGCCCGGCCTCCCCCCTCCCGCAGCGCCGCGGCGTGGACCCGGTGCACCTCCGGTTGCCGCTGGAAGGCGCCTGGCCGACGGTGCGGGACCACCTGGTGGAGCGGTTGCCGGCCGTCCCGGCCGAGCGGATCGACGCGGCCCTGCGGGACGGCGAGATCGTCGGCGAACACGGCCCGATCGCCCCGGCGGAACCGTTTCGGCCCGGTGCGCACCTGTGGTTCTACCGGGACCTGCCGCAGGAGGCGCCCGTCCCCTTCGACCTGGTGGTCCTGCACCACGACGAGCACCTGGTGGTGGTCGACAAGCCGCACTTCCTGGCCACCACCCCGCGCGGCCGGCACGTCACCGAGACGGCGCTCTCCCGGTTGCGGCACGCCCTCGACCTGCCCGCGCTCAGCCCCGCGCACCGGCTGGACCGGCTCACGGCCGGCCTGGCGATGTTCGTCGTCCGCCCGGAGGACCGCGGCGCCTACCAGACGCTGTTCCGCGACCGCCTGGTGCGCAAGGAGTACCAGGCGGTCGCGGGGTACGACCCGGAGCTGAGCCTGCCGCGCACCGTGCGCAGCCACATCGTCAAGGAGCGCGGGGTGATCGCCGCCCGGGAGGTCGACGCGCCGCCGAACAGCGAGAGCCGGATCGACCTGCTGGAGCGCCGCGACGGCCTGGCCCGCTACCGGCTGCGGCCGCTGAGCGGGCGCACCCACCAGCTGCGACTGCACATGTGCGGGCTGGGCCTGCCGATCCTCGGCGACCCGGTCTACCCGGACGTGCTGCCGGAACCGGCCCCGGACGACTTCCGCCGCCCGCTGCAACTGCTCGCCTCCGCCGTCGAGTTCACCGACCCGCTGACCGGCCGCGAGCGCCGCTTCGAGACCCGCCGCACACTGGCCGCCTGGACCGACCCGCAGGGCTGGGAGGACGGCACCGGCGGCGGGCCGTAGGGATCGGGATCGTCCTCCGGACGGGTCTCAGAGATCCTCGCCGGGCGCGGCCGGCGACCCGGCGGCCGCGCGGTCGGACGCGCTGCGCAGGACGCAGAATTCGTTTCCCTCCGGGTCCGCCAGGACTGCCCAGCCCGCACCGTCGGGCTCCCGGCGGTCGGCGACCATGGTGGCCCCGAGGGCCAGCAGCCGTTCGACCTCCGGCTCGCGCGAGGTCGACGGGCGCAGGCACAGGTGGACCCGGTTCTTGGCCGTCTTCGGCTCCGGCACCTGGTTGAAGTACAGCACCGGGCCCTCCGGGAGCACCACCTGCGTCTCCCGGTCACCCGGCCGGTCCTGCGGGCCCAGCGGACAGCCGGTCACCTCGCTCCAGAACCGCGCCAGCCCGTAGGCATCCGAACAGTCGATCGCCACGTTCTGCACCACCGAGATCATGCGGGTGATCCTGCCCGAGCGCGGTCCGGTCCGCTACCCGCTACCCGCTACCCGCTATCCGCTACCCGCGAGCCGCTACGCGCCGGCCGTGGGGCGCGGCTCAGACGAGCAGGGTACGGGCGACGTGGTCGGTGTCCAGGTACTCGCGGACGTCGGTGATCAGCCCGTCCGTCACGGTGAACACCCCGAGGCAGTGGTTCCGGTACGCGGCGCCGTTGGCGGCCGTGCCGACGGTGGTCCACTCCGCCACCGCCCGCGGGCCGTCGGCCAGGACGCCGGTGAGGGTGATGACCGGCAGGCCATCGGGGGCGAACAGGGCGCCGACCCGGCCGAGGAACTCGCCGAAGATCTCCTGCTTCCCGCGCCAGACGCGGGAGAGCGCCAGGCCGCCCGGGTAGCTCCAGGTGGCGTCCTCGGCGAACAGCGCGATCGCGGCCTCGCGCTCGCCCGCCGCGAGGAGGGTGACGTAGTCGGTGACGACGGTACGGGCGTCGGCGTGCGGCATGGTGACGGGCTCCTCTGGTGCGTCCGGCCGGGACTGTCCCGCCGGGGCACCAGCAAAGCCCCGCGGCCCCGGCAGCGGCCAACAACCGCGGCACCGGATGGACAACCGACCGTTGTCGCCGCAGGCCAGGGGGAGTCCGGTGCCCCGCACGAAGCCCGTGGGAAGCGCTACACGAACCCCGGGGGCAGCTCCAGCTCGAACCAGACCACCTTGCCGTCCTGGGTCCGGCGGCTGCCCCAGCGGTGCGCGAGCTCGTTGACCAGGTGGATGCCGCGCCCGCCCTCGTCCTCGCTGCGGGCGCGGCGGATCCGGGGCACCTCGGACTCCTGGTCGGCGACCTCGACGGTGAGCACCCGGTTGCAGAACAGCCTGAGTTCGGTGGGCGAGCCGGCGTGCACCAGGGCGTTGGTGATCAGCTCGCTGGTGAGCAGCTCGGCCCAGTCGGTGAGCGCGTCGAGGCCCCAGGCGGCCAGGGTCTCGCGGGTGAAGCGGCGGGAGTGGGCGACCATCGCGTGGTCGCCGGTGAGCGGCAGGATGGCGATCCGGTCCGCCCCCTTCGGGCGGACCTGCGCCATGATGACGGCGATGTCGTCCTCGCCGGTGGTCTCGGTGAGCCTGCTCAGGACGGCGTCGCAGGTCTGCTCCAGCGAGCCGCGCCGGTCGGCGACCATGCGGCACAGCAACCGCAGCCCCTCGTCCAGGTCCTGGCCGCGGCGCTCGACCAGTCCGTCCGTGTAGAGCGTCAGGATGCCCTCCTCGGGGAGGGTGAACTCGGCGCTCTCGAACGGGACTCCGCCGACGCCCAGCGGGGTGCCGGAGGGCAGCTCGATCAGGCGGACGTTCCCCTCCCTGTCGGCGACCACGGGTGGCAGGTGGCCGGCGCTGGCGGCGGTGCAGCAGCGGTCCACCGGGTCGTACACCACGCAGACGCAGGTGGCGAACTGGCCCTCGCCGACCGTCCCGGTGGCTTCGTCCAGCCGGTACAGCACCCGCGCCGGGTCCAGGTCCAGGGTGATCAACGTCCGCGCAGCGGTGCGGAGTTGGCCCATGGTGGCGGCGGCGCGGATGCCGTGGCCCATCACGTCGCCGACGATCAGCGCGACCCGCCCGGAGGACAGCGGCACCACGTCGAACCAGTCGCCGCCGACCTCGCTGACCACGCTGCTGGGCAGGTAGCGGTAGGCGAGGTCCAGCCCGGGGGTGCGGTGCACCTCCTGCGGCAGCAGGCTGCGCTGGAGGGTGAGGGCGGTGTCCCGCTCGCGGCGGTAGAGCCGGCCGTTGTCCATCGCGAGCGCGGTGCGGGCGGCCAGCTCCTCGGCCAGCGAGCGGTCCGCCGGGCCGAACGGCGCCGGGTTGTCGCTGCGGACGAACTCCGCGCCGCCCAGCACCTGTCCGCGCGCCACCAGCGGCACCATCAGGTAGGAGTGCACCCCGGCCTCCAGGCTCGGCTGCACCCGGTCGGGCGAGGCGACGATCACGCGCAGATCCTCCTCGGTGACCTCGGAGACCAGGATCGAGCGCCGGGTGCGCAGGCTCTGCGCGTACAGCTGGGCGGACTGCGAGGCCTCGCCGACCAGGTCGGCCGCCCCCTGCATGCCGGTGCCCGAGACCGTGTCCCCGACCGCCACCGCCCGCATCAGCACCCCGCCCTCCGCCGGGACCGGACCGGGTTCCTCACCGCTGAGCACCGCGTCGCGCAGGTCCACGGTGACGAAGTCGGCGAAGCGGGGGATCACCACCTCCACCAACTCCCGTGCGGTGCGGTGCAGATCGAGGGTGGTGCCGATCCGGTTGCTGGCCTCGTTCAGCAGCGACAGCCGCTGCTGGGCGGCCCGGGCCTCGTCCAGTGCCCGCTGTCGGGCGGCGGCCGCGTCGCGCTCGCGGGTGAACAGCAGGGCGTTGTCGATCGAGACGGCCGCCCGCAGCGCCAACTCCCCTGCCAGCGCCACGTCGTCGTCCTCGTACGGGCGATCGGCCAGCGTCCGGTAGAAGCCCGCGACGCCGACCGGGGTGCCGCGGGCGATCAGCGGGACCACCATGAACGACAGCACGTTCTGCTCCCGTACGGCGGCGGTGCGCACCGGGTCGTCGGCGAACCAGGCCATGCCCTTCTCGTCCATCCGCGGCACCACCACCGGCTCGCGGTGGGCCAGGCACCACGCGTACGGAGAGCCGGGCAGGAAGCGGTGCAGGTTGCCAGTGCGGGCGATCGGCGCCAGCGTCGAGCCGTCCACCGAGTGGAAGGCCATCCGCCGCAGCAGGGCCGAGCCGTCCGCCGGGGCGGTCGCCTCGCGCTCGCCGCGGACCAGGTCCTCCAGCACCTCCACCACCACGGAGTCGGCCAGCCTGGGGGTCGCCACCTCCGCCAACTCCTTGGCGGTCTGGGCGAGATCGAGCGTGGTGCCGATCCGGGCGGAGGCCACGTTCACCAGCGCCAGCCGCTCCTGCGCGGCCTTCGCCTCGCGCAGCGCCTGCTGCCGGTCCAGTACGGTCTGGTGCTGGCGCAGGTACAGCCGGGCGTTGTCGATCGCGACGGCGGCGCGCGAGGCCAGTTCGTCGCCGAGCGTGATGTCGGCCTCCGCGAAGGACTCGCGCGAGCCGCGCCGGGAGTAGACCATCATCCCGAGCGTCGTGCCGCGCGCCACCAGCGGCGTGATCCGCACCGAGCGCGGCCGGTCGCCGAGGTAGGCCTGGCGGCGGCTGTCGTTGAAGCCCTCGCTCAGCATCTCCAGCTCCCAGGACGGCACCACCACCGTCCGCCCGCTGATCATCGCCCTGGCGTAGGGGGAGTCCGGCGGCAGCTCGTAGACGGCGTCCACCGGCAGTGCCTCGGCCGGGTAGAGCGCGTCGGAGGAGGCGATCGCCAGGCGGCGCACCCGCAGCGGGGCGTCCGGCGCGCCCGGCTCGACGTCCCGGCCGGCCATCGGCTCCTCCAGCCCGAACACCGCGCTGATGTCGGAGACCCTGGGCACCATGGCGTCCACCAGCTCCCGGGCGGTCTGCCGCAGGTCCAGCGTGGTGCCGATCGAGGCGGTCGCGTCGACCAGCAGGGACAGCCGCTCCTGGGCGCGGGCCGCCCGGGCGTCGGCGTGGAAGCGCTCGGTGATGTCGATGACGGTGGCGCACACCCCGAGCACCCGGCCGCCGCGGTCCTTCAACCGGAAGTAGGAGGCCGACCAGGCGTGGTCGTGGTGCGGATCGGCCGGGGTGCGGCCGTGCGACAGGTCGTCCACCACCGGCACACCGGTCGCCAGCACCCGGCGCATCACCGCCTCGGACTCGGGGCCGTTGATCCCCGGCAGCGCCTCGGGGAGCCGGCGGCCCAGCGGCTCCTCGGTGCCCAGGCCGTTCAGCTCGGCCAGCGCCTGGTTCAGCCGGACGAAGCGCAGATCGGTGTCGAACACCGCCATGCCCACCGGGGACTGGGTGAAGAACCCGTCGAGGAGTGCCAGGTCCGCCTGGAGCCGGTGCAGCGTGGTCACCTCGGAGGCCACCGCCAGCACCATCCGGGCGCCGCCGGGGCCGCGGATCGGGTGGGTGCGGAACTCCAGGTTCACCAGGTGCCCGTCCCGGTGCCGCACCGGGAACACCCCGGACCACGACCGGCCGGCGAGGATCTCCTGGAACAGTTCGAGCACCGCCGGCAGGTCCTCGTCCGAGGCCAGCAGCGTCGCCGCCCGCGCACCCACCGCGTCCCGCACGCGGTGCCCGAGCAATGCCTCGGCGTCACTGCTCCAGTGCAGGATCCGTCCGTCGGCGTCGATCAGCGCCGTGGCGATCGGCACCATCGACAGGGCGTCCTGCCGCGACTGCCCCGGGCGCTTCAGATAGTCGTCCACCATGGCCAGAGAACCGTCCCAGAAACCGTCCGGAGATCGTTCCCACCAGCCCTGCCATCTTCGCACGCGGCCCTGCACGCCCGCTTCCCGTGCCCACCACGGGCCGCCGCCCACCGAGGGCCCGGGCGGGACCGGCTTCCGGCGCGGGTCGGTGCGGTGGTTGTGGTGGGTGGACGTGAGAAGTCGACCGGGCCGACTTCTCGTGTGGTCCTGCCCGCTCTTCGCGCCGGGTTTGGCCGTGCGGTGGTGGCCGGGGTGACCGGCGTTGGTGTGGCGGTTGGGGTGGGCGGACGTGGGAAGTCGGCCGGTCCGACTTTTGGCGTGGTCCCTTTGCGCTGGCTCTCTGTGCCTGGTGGCCGGGCGGGGCCGGCACCGGTGTGCTGGCTGTGGCGGTGGACGTGAGAAGTCGGCCGGGCCGACTTCTCACGCCTTCGTGGTGGCGGTCGCGGGCTCTCCGGGCGCTGCGGAGCCCGCCGGTTCGGAGGCCGGTTGCGGCTTCGGGCGGGACTTGGTGGCGAAGGTGAGGAGGGCGCCCAGGAAGCAGAGGACGGTGGCGACCAGGACCGCCCGGTCGGTGCCCGCTGCGAGGGCGCGGGTGGTCGGGTGGGCGGAGCCGGCGGCGGTGATCGCGATGGCGACGCCGAGGGCCGAGCCCAGGTAGCGGGCGGTGTTGTTGGCGCCCGAGCCCATGGCCGCCCGGTGGGCGGGGACGCTGCTGACCGCGAGCCGGGCCAGCGCGGCGTTCAGCACCCCGCTGCCGATGCCGGCGACCGCCAGCCCCGGGGCCAGCCGCAGCCAGGACGAGTCGGGGGTGAGCCCGTACAACCCGGCCTCCCCGACGCCGCAGACCAGCAGGCCGAGGGCGACCTGGCTGGTGGCCGGCAGACGGTCGGCGAGGCGGCGGGCCTGGAGCGCGGAGAGCACCGAGAGGCCCGACCACAGCGCCAGCACACCGGCCGCGGCGGGCCCGGACAGGCCGAGCACGCCCTGGAGCAGGGTGGGCAGGTAGCTCATGAAGCCGACCAGCGACAGCCCGGTGAACAGGGCCCCGCCGGTGGCGGCGATGAAGCCGGGGTCGCGGAACAGGGCGAGGTCCAGCATCGGCTCCCGGACCTTCGCCTCGACGACCGCGAACGCCGCCAGCAGCAGCACCCCGCCCGCCAGCAGGACCAGCACCGTCGGGCGCCCCCAGCCGGTGCGGGCCTCGGCCAGCCCGGCGATCAGGCCGGACGTCCCGGCGGCGAGGGTGAGCACCCCGTACGGGTCGAGGGCGCGCGGCCGCTCGGCGCGCGATTCGGTGAGGACGGCGGAGGCGAAGGCGGCCAGGACGGCCGAGGCCACCGTGATCCCGCCGCTGACCGCGCGCCATCCGGCCCACTGCTGGACTAATGCGCCGTACAGCGGTCCGACCGCGATGCCGAGGCCGACCGCCGCGCCCCAGATGCCGAGCGCCCGGATGCGCCCGGGACCGGGCGGGTGGGCGTGGCTGATCAGCCCGAGGGCCGGTGCCAGGACGGCCGCCGAGGCGATCCCGAGGAGCACCCGGGAGGCCAGGTAGACCGCGCCCCCGGGGGCGAGCGCGGCCAGCGCCTCGGCGGCGGCGAACAGCAGCACGCCGGAGGTGAAGACCCGTTTGCGGCCGTGGTCGTCGGCGGCGCTCCCGGCGGTGAGCAGCAGCGCGGAGATGCCGACCAGGGTGCCGGTGAGGATCCAGGTCCGGCCGGAGGCGCCCAGGTGGGCGGCCTGGGCGGTGGCGACGAGCGAGGCGGTCGGGGCGGTGTAGGCGACGGTGCCCAGGGCGGTCGCGGTGGCGGTGACCGCCAGGGTGGCACCGGGGCGGACGCGCCGGTCGGCGGAGCTGGGGGAGGAGCCGGGTAGTGCGGGGGGCATGGGTGTTCCCTCCGGAGGCCGGACCAATTGGTCTGGTGAATGAACCTTCTTCTCGGGCGGCACGCTACCACCGTTGGTCTGTTCATTGAACCCATTGGGATGGTGGACTACGCTGGCGCTCATGGCCATGGGAACCGACTACGAGTTGCAGGAGTGCGCGCTCGCCCGCGCGCTGGAGGTGGTCGGCGAGCGCTGGAGCCTGCTGATCCTGCGTGACGCGTTCTACGGAGTGCAGCGCTTCAACGACTTCCTCACCCACCTCGGCATCCCGCGCGCCGTCCTCACCTCGCGCCTGAACGCCCTGGTCGCGGCCGGGGTGCTGCGCAAGGAGCCGTACCAGCGGTCGCCGCTGCGCCACGGCTACCTGCTCACCGAGACCGGCCTCGAACTCTGGGGACCGCTCTACCAGTTGAGCCGCTGGGGAGGTCGGCACGCCATGGAGGGCGGCCCGCACCACCTCTTCGCCCACGCCGCCTGCGGCACCGACCTGGACGCCGTGGGATCCTGTCCGGCCTGTGGCGGCGCGCCCGTCCCGCCGGCCGAGATCGTGATGCGGCCCAACCCCGCCCGGGCCGGCAGCCACCGCGAGGACCCGGTCTCCCGCGCCTTGGCCGGCCCCCGGCCACTGCTCGAACCGATCGCCTCGGCGGCAGTGCCGGGCTGACCACCGCCCCCGTGGCGCAGGAGAACCGCACTTCGGGGTGGGCGGCGCTGGGCCCCGTCGAGCAGGGGCTGGGGATGCCCTTCAGCCGGAGGCCGAGGAACACCCCGACGTACCGCCTCGTGACGGCGCCGGCACGCCGGCTCCCGAGGGTGGCGGAGGGCGCCTGGGGGATGTCGAGCCCGTCGAAGAAGGGCGGAAGGCCGGTGAGTCCGCCGTGGTCGGGGCCGCCGACGGTCGACGGGCGCCTCCAGCCGCCCGGCCGGACGTCGCTCGTGACCTCGTCACCCGATGGCGGTCACCCGACGGCGGCCGTTCGCAGGTCCTCCAGGAAGCCCGCCGCCGCACGGGCGTTGAGCACCGGGAAGGTGAGCGGGAGGCCTGCCGAGCGCGTCCGGATCTCCAACTCGCCGAGTCCGCAGGCCCGCGCCGAGTGCACCTCCGTCCACGGGTAGGTTTCCGTCGCGGCCAGCGGGTGCGGCGGCCGGTACACTAGCCCGCCGGCCGTCACCGTCAGCCGCCCACGCGCGAAGCGGACACCACCCTCGGTGCGCAGCGTCTCGTGCAGGGCGGCGCGGAGCCGGGGGGAGAGGCGCTCGTCCGACTCCCGGAACAGCCCGCCCAGCCCGCGCAGGTGCGCCAGCGCCAGGGGCTCGTCCGCCCCCGTCGGCCATATTCGCCCGTGCTCGTGCACCCCGCGCGGCCCGCAGGGGGAGTACTCGGTGGCCTCCACCGCGCTCCAGGGCAGCGGCTCCTCGCCCCCGTCCGCCGACACCAGCACCAGCCCGCCCTCATGGACCCGTACGGACCGCAGCCCGGGCGACGGACGCAGCCGCTCGTACCCGCTCACCGCCACCACCGCGGCGGCGGCCAGTACGGGCGCGGGCCACCACTCGCCGAGCGTCAGGCAGACCACCAGGGAGAGCGCCACCCCGCAGGAGTGCAGCCACACCCGGGCCCGCCGGGACAGCGGCCGGAACCGCCGGTGCACCCGCACCACCGGGCCGAGTCGACCGGCCGGGCCGACCGGACCGACCGGACCGACCGACCGCACGTGTGTCGACGACCACGTCACCGCCATGTCGGCTCCCTTCCTCTCGGCGGACTCCCCCGTGGGAACCGCGACTGCCGGACCCAGCATCGACCGCTCGGAGCCTCGGCCGACAGTGCCAATCGGCACATACTGGCCTGAAGCGCCCCCGCCATCATCGCGCCCCCGCCGAAGCCCTTCGCCACCGGGGTGGATGCCGGTGACACGGGACGACGCGGGCGTGACCGGCGAGTTCGCCGAGGGCGGCGGCCTGGCGGCGGGACGCACGGAAAGACCGCGAAGAGCCGGCCCTCGGCGTCCGGCAGCCGACCCTCGGCAGCCGACGCTGGAGGCCTCCGCGAGGGCCCTCGGTGCGAAAGGAGTTCGGCACGCTCGTCCCGGCTGCGGCACGGGCGCCGGCCGTGCCGCCGAGGTGGAGCGGCGCCCGGCCTCACCCCGTGCACGCGAACTCGTTCTGCAGCCTGCGCAGCAGCGCCGTGCCCGCCGGATCGGCTGTGCGGCGGGAGTTGGTCAGCACCACCACGCCCACCTGCTTCTCCGGGTCGAAGGCCACGAACGACCGGAACCCGCCGGTGCCCCCGTTGTGCCAGATCTGGAGGTGCCCGCCCTGCTGGGTGTGCAGCCGGTGGCCCAGCCAGCCCAGGTGCGTCCAGGCGAACGGGTTGACGCGGTGGCGGGTCTCCCGGGTGAGGGCGATCGCGGACGCCAGCGGCCCCTGCGGCTCACCCCCGGCGGCCAGTTGGGCCCGCAGGAACACCGCGAGGTCGGCGGCCGTCGACCGGAGCCCGCCCATCCCGGGGATGGCCGCCAGGTCCCAGTACGGCACCGGCCGACCGCCCTGGGTGTGCCCGTGCGCCAGCCGCGCGGACTGCTCGGCGTCCGAGCGCACACAGGTGTCCACCAGGCCCAGCGGTGCGCAGACCTCGCGGGCCACCAACTCCTCGTACCCGGTGCCGGACCGCTGCGCGAGGGCCAGGCCGAGCAGCCCCGCGCCGAGGTTGGAGTAGCGGAAGCTGCGCCCGGGCGCGGCCCGAAGCCGGGTCCGGGAGAGGCCGTCGAGCACCCGCTCGACCGTGCAACCCGCGTACGGATCGGGGCTGTTGGGCCTCAGCAGGGAGGTCGCCAGCATGCCCCGGGGCAGGCGGGGGAGCCCCGAGGTGTGGGTGGCGAGGTGCCGCAGGGTGATCGGCTGCGCGCCCTTGACCGGGACGACGGCACGCTCGCCCCCGGGCCCCGTGAGCACCTCGGCGAGCGGCTCGTCCAGCCGGACCCGCCCGTCGAGGGCCAGCCGGGCGAGCGCGAGCGAGGTGAACACCTTGGTGACGGAGCCTATTTCGAACAGCGTGTGCGGGCCGGGCGTGCCGCCGCCCGGCCCGGTCCGTCCCGATCCGCGGATCTCCACGCCACCGCCGGCCAGCCCGGCGACCACCGCCCCGACGCGTCGGCCCGCGAGCCGGTCGGCCGTCTGCTGCACCAGGCAGGCGAGTTCGTTCATGCTTGCGAGCCTAGGTGTCCCCGGTGGCCGGATCGTCAGCCCGGAAAACGATTTCGATCCCCTCCGATGATCCGAGGGCGGTACGTCCCCGCTGCGCCCCGCGCGGTAGGCCCGGCTACGCCTCGCACCGTACGAACGGCGGGCGCGGGCAGGAGTCCCGGGTCCGGGCCCCGGGCCCGCTCAGGCCTCCAGCGCCGCCCGCAGCCGTGCCGCGACCTCCGCCGCCCCCGCCTCGTCCGGGTACCGCCGGCGCGGCCAGAAGAACCCGCGCAGCCCGTCCTTCGGATTGCGCGGCACGACGTGGACGTGCAGGTGCGGCACCGACTGGCTGATCCGGTTGTTGGCGGCCACGAAACTGCCCGCCGCCTCCAGGCCGTGCTCCACGGCCTTCGCCACCCGTTGCACCCGCAGGAAGAACGGCCCGACCTCGGCCATCGGCAGGTCGGCCAGCGTCGGGTGGTGGGCGCGCGGCACGACCAGGACGTGTCCGGGGAACAGCGGCCGGCGGTCCAGGAAGGCGACCGCCACCTCGTCGTCCAGCACCCGGTGCGCCGGCTCGTCGCCCGCCACCACCGCACAGAAGACGCAGTCCATCCGCCCATTGAAGCCAGCGGCGGGCCGTCCCGGCACCCCGGTGGAACCCCGGGGACCGGGCTTCACCCGTCCGGCCGCCGACCGGGTGCGCGCACCCCGGGGCCGGGCGCACGGTGCTGCCGGGGGCCGGGCCACGGGTGCGTCGAGCGCCCGGCCCGGGGACCCCGCGAGGAGGTGGCCCGGATGGCGGGCGGGTTCGAGGTCCATCGGGACGCCGGCGGCAAGTACCGGTTCCGGCTCAAGGCGGGCAACGGCGAGATCGTCGCCACCGGACGGGGCTACGCGAGCAAGGCCGCCGCCCACAGGGGCGTCGAAGCGGTCCGGCGGGCCGCCGACGGCGCGGCGGTGGTGGACGTCCCCAAGGCCGCCTGACCGTGCGGTGCGCGGAGCCCGGCCCACCCCAGCCGGCCGCCGGGCACCCCGAGCACCCCGAGGACCCCGGCGCCCCCCGGCGCCCCCCGGCACCTCACTCGTACCGGTACAGCAGCGCCTCCCGCTCGGTCTGCTCGATCATCTCCACGGTCAGCGACTCGTCCCGCAGGTGCGAGAGCGTGACCTCCGCCGAACTCGGCTGCGCGTCCTTGGCGAGCCAGTTCTCCGGCTTCCACGCCGAGGCCCGCAGGAAGGCCTTCGGGCAGTGCCCGTACACCTCCTCGACCGCGACCACGATCGCGCTGCGGGGCGGCTTGCCGACGGCGGTCAGCTGCCGCAACAGCTCCGGGTCGGTCGAGACGCAGGCCCGCCCGTTGACCCGCAGCGTGGTGTCCCGGCCCGGCACGACGAAGAGCAGTCCGACCCGACCGGTCTCCAGGATGTTGTGCAGGGTGTCCAGCCGCTTGTTGCCGGTGGCGTCCGGAATGGCCAGGGTGTACTCGTCGAGCACCGAGACCAGCCCGGCCGGGCCGCCGCGCGGGGAGACGTCGCAGCGTCCGGCGGCGTCCGCGCTGGCGACGAAGACCAGTGGGGAGCAGGCGATCAGTCGCTGGGCGACCTCGTGGAGGCGGTCGACCTGCTTGCGGCGCGCATGGTCGCCGGGCTGCTCGTAGACCTCGCGCAGCTGGTCGGCGTCGCTGAGCGCGCCCGCCCGCAGGGCGTCGAACAGCCCGCTCGGCCGGTCGGGCACACGGGCTGACGGAACGGCAGATTCCGGTGTGGTCGTCATACCGGGAATGTAGCGGAGAGCGGTCGGAAGGCCCGCCGGGCCCGCTCGGAAAATCCCCGCCCCCACCCCTCCCCACCAGCGGTTTTCCGCTCATAATGGGGCCAGGGACGCCAGCCGCAGCCGGAGGTGGTGGTCGTGATCGTGAGAATCTGGGCCGGGCAGGTCCTGGCTGGTCGCATCGAGGAGTTCTGCGCGCACCTGGCCGGCCAGGTGATCCCGCAGCTGGGGCGTACGGACGGCTGCTTCGGCGGTGAACTGCTGCGGTCGGTGAGCGAGGACGGCCACCGGGTGCTCGTGGTGAGCCGCTGGCGCGACGAGGAGGCCCTGCGCGGGTACGCCGGGCCGATGTGGCGGATCCGGCCGGTCTGGTCGGAGGGCGAGCTGAGCTACCTCGCCCACCCCCCGGTGGTCACCCACTTCACGTCGATGACGGCCCCCGCCGTTCCCTGACCCGACGCGCCGCCCGCGAGCCCCGCCCCCGAGGCGCGTCGCGCATTCCCGGCGAACCCGTGAAACAGAGCACAGCCACAAGCCCTCCCCGCCTTGCGCCGTCCGTGGCACAATGTCGGCATCAAGCAGTGACGTTCAGCGCACTCCGGGGTCGGTGAAAATCCGAACCGGCGGTTACAGTCCGCGACCCGTCCGCAGCCAGCGGCCGGTTGACCAGGTGAAATTCCTGGACCGACGGTTAAAGTCCGGATGGGAGGCGTGCGCGGGCGGACGAAGAGCAGTACCCGTGGTCCACCGGCAGGCGCAGCCTCCCCGGACCTCGGTCAGGCGCAACGGCGGGAGCGGTGTCTCCCGAGCCGGGCGAGCGATCTCCCGGTGGCTTCGGGCACCCCGGTGACGGGTGTCGCCCTCCGCCCGTACGCCGGTGCCCGTCCGTGTCATCTCCCCTGCCGCCCCGGAGTCCGCGCCCCAAGCGCGAGGAGAACCCGGGTGTTCACCGGCATCATCGAAGAGCTCGGCGAGGTCGTGTCGATCGAGGAGATCGGCGACTCCTCGCGCATCCGCCTGCGCGGCCCGGTGGTCTGTACCGGTGCCCGCCACGGCGACTCCATCGCGGTCAACGGCGTCTGCCTGACCGTCGTCGACGGCCCGGAGGAACTGGCCGCCGGCACCGGCGAGTTCAGCGCCGACGTGATGGCCGAGACGCTGAACCGGTCCAGCCTCGGCGAGTTGAAGCCCGGCGCCCGGGTCAACCTGGAACGCGCCATGGCGCTCGGCGCCCGACTGGGCGGCCACCTCGTCCAGGGGCATGTCGACGCCACCGGGCGGCTGTTGAGCCGCGAGCCCGGCGAGCGCGACGCGGCCGGTGAACCGCGCTGGGAGGTACTGCGGTTCTCGCTGCCCCAGACCGTCTCCCGCTACCTGGTGGAGAAGGGCTCGATCACGGTCGACGGCGTCAGCCTGACCGTGGTGGAGGCCGCCCGGGACAGCTTCACCGTCAGCCTCATCCCGACCACCCTCGCGCTGACCACGCTGGGTGCCAAGGCCGTCGGCGAGAGCGTCAACCTGGAGGTGGACGTGCTCGCGAAGTACGTCGAGCGCCTCCTGGAGTCCCGCGCGCTCCCCGCCCTGCCGAACCCGGCGGCGCCGTCCGGCCCGTCCGAACTGTCCGCCCCGTCCGGCCTGCCGACCGACGGAACCCCGGGGGAGTCCCAGTGAGCTGGCTCAGCGGCGAGGCGTTCACCGTCCTCGGCGAACACGTCAAGTGGGCCGACATGATCGGCAACATCCTCGGCCTCGGCGGGCTCGCGCTCGGCTGGCGGCGCTCGGTCTGGAGCTGGCCGGTCCAGCTGCTGTCCGGCGCGGTGCTGATCGCCGCCTACCTCGGCGGCCACGTGCCCGGCCTGATCGGCAAGCAGCTGATCGTGATCGCCACCGCCTCCTGGGGCTGGGCGCAGTGGCGGCGCGGGCGCCGCGACAGCGGCACGATCGCCGTCCGGTTCGCGAGCCCGCGCGAGCGGCTCGTGCTGGCGGCGGGCACCGCGGCCGGCACGGTCGGGCTCGCGCTGCTCTTCACGTCCTTCCCCAGCCTGTCCTGGAGCCCCTGGTCGGACGCCTACATCTTCGTCGGCACGCTGGCCGCGATGGTCGCCCAGGCCCGCGGCTGGGTGGAGTTCTGGTTCGCCTGGATCGCGGTCGACGCGGTCGGCGTGCCGTTCGCCTTCAACAGCGGCTACACCTTCTCCGGCCTCACCTACTCCGTCTACTTCGTCCTGGTGCTGCTCGGCATGCGTTCCTGGTGGCTGAGCACCCGTGAGTCGCGCGTCAAGTCCGCCACCGTCCCGCAGGGAGTCACGGCATGACCGAGAACCAGACCCGCGCCGCCGAGTCCGAGGACCTCGAACTCGTCCTCGATCCGGTCGAGCGGGCGATCGCCGACATCGCCCTCGGCCGCGCCGTGGTCGTCGTCGACGACGAGCACCGCGAGAACGAGGGGGACCTCGTCTTCGCCGCCTCCGCCGCCACCCCCGAGCTGATGGCCTTCACCATCCGCTACAGCTCCGGCGTGATCTGCGCCCCGATGACCGGCGAGGAGCTGGACCGCCTCAAGCTCCCGCCGATGACCCAGGTCAACGAGGACCGCAAGGGCACCGCGTACACCGTGTCGGTGGACGCCCGGGAGGGGATCGACACCGGCATCTCCGCCGCCGACCGCGCCCGCACCGTCCGGCTGCTCTCCTCGCCGGGCACCGAGCCCGGCGACCTCACCCGCCCCGGGCACGTCTTCCCGCTGCGCGCCGTCGAGGGCGGCGTGCTGGTCCGCCCCGGCCACACCGAGGCCGCCGTCGACCTGGCCCGGCTCGCCGGGCTGGCGCCGGCCGGCGCGATCGCCGAGGTGGTCAACGACGACGGCACCATGGCCCGGCTGCCCGAGCTGGTCGCCTTCGCCCGTGAGCACGGCCTGGCGATCATCTCCATCGAGGACCTGATCGCCTACCGCCGCCGCACCGAGCTGCACGTCGACCGGGCCGCCGTCACCGCGCTGCCCACCGCGCACGGGGAGTTCACCGCCGTCGGCTACCAGGGCACCATCGACGGCGTCGAGCACCTCGCGCTGGTCGCGGGCGGCCTGGACGCGGAGGGCCGGCTGCCGGACGGCGAGGACGTCCTGGTGCGGGTCCACTCCGAGTGCCTGACCGGCGACGTCTTCGGCTCGTTGCGGTGCGACTGCGGCCCGCAGCTGGAGGCCTCGCTGCGGCGGGTCGCCGAGGCCGGGCGCGGCGTGGTGCTGTACCTGCGCGGCCACGAGGGGCGGGGCATCGGCCTGGCCCACAAGCTGCGCGCGTACGAGCTCCAGGAGCGGGGCCGGGACACCGTCGACGCCAACCTGGACCTCGGCCTGCCCGCCGACGCCCGCGACTACAGCATCGCGGCCCAGATGCTGGTGGACCTCGGGGTCCGCTCGCTCAGCCTGATCACCAACAACCCGCAGAAGCTGACCGCGCTCACCGAGCACGGGCTCAAGGTCAAGGGGCGCGAGGCGGTCGAGATCGCGCCCAGCGAGCACAACCTGCGCTACCTGCGCACCAAGCGCGACCGGATGGGCCACGACCTGCCCGGCCTCGGCTCCTGAGCCCCGAGGCGCGCCCGACAGCGGCTGCACGCCCCGGCGCGGGGAGCGCGCCCGACCGCAGCCACACGCCCCCCAGAGACACGCCCGACCCCAGAGAACGGAACAGGAACATGAGCGGCCACGGAGCCCCCGAGCTGACCATCGAAGGCGCCGCCGACCTGAAGGTCGCCGTCGTCGCCGCCCAGTGGCACGACAAGGTGATGAACGGCCTGCTGGACGGCGCCCACCGCGCCCTCAAGGAGCTGGGCGTCGCCGACCCGACCGTCCTGCGGGTGCCCGGCACCTTCGAACTGCCGGTCGCCGCCAAGCGCCTCGCCGAGCGCGGCTACGACGCCGTGGTGGCCCTCGGCGTGGTGATCCGGGGCGGCACGCCGCACTTCGACTACGTCTGCCAGGCTGCGACCGCCGGCCTCACCCAGGTCAGCGTCGACACCGGCGTCCCGGTCGGCTTCGGCGTGCTGACCTGCGACAACGAGGAGCAGGCGATCGACCGCGCGGGCCTGCCGGGCTCCGCCGAGGACAAGGGCCACGAGGCCGTCACCGCGGCCGTCGCCACCGCCGCGGCGCTGGGCACCGCCCTCTGACGGGCGGCCCTCCCGGTCCCGGAGGGTGGACGTCCACGGACTGTCCACCCTCCGGGACCGTTTACCGTCCGTCAGCCCGCACGCCGTAAGGTGGCTCCCATCATGGCTTCGAAGACATTCGAGGAGCTCTTCGCCGAGCTCCAGCAGAAGGCCGCCACCGGCGACCCCGCGTCCTCCCGCACCGCCCAGCTCGTGCAGCAGGGCGTCCATTCGATCGGCAAGAAGGTCGTCGAGGAGGCCGCCGAGGTCTGGATGGCCGCCGAGTTCCAGTCGGACGAGCAGACGGCCGAGGAGATCTCGCAGCTCCTCTACCACCTCCAGGTGATGATGATCGCCCGCGGTCTGACGCTCGACGACGTCTACAAGTACCTCTGAAGACCCGAACGCGCGCGCCACGCACTCCCGAGCGCGGGCACGAGCACACCGAGCAACACCGAGCACACCCCTCCCAACAGGTAAGGAAGCAACCTCCCATGCTGCGCATCGCCGTCCCCAACAAGGGTTCTCTCTCGGGTCCCGCGGCGGAGATGCTCCATGAGGCCGGCTACCGCCAGCGGAAGGACCCCAAGGAGCTCGTCCTCGTCGACCCCAACAACGAGGTGGAGTTCTTCTTCCTCCGCCCGCGGGACATCGCCGTCTACGTCGGCTCCGGCCGCCTGGACGTCGGCATCACCGGCCGTGACCTGCTGCTGGACTCGCACTCCAACGCCGAGGAGGTGCTCGCCCTCGGCTTCGCCGGGTCGACCTTCCGCTTCGCCCGCCCCGAGGGCGTGGACGTCGAGGACGTCAAGGGCCTGGAGGGCCTGCGGATCGCCACCTCCTACACCGGCCTGGTGGAGCAGCACCTGGCCGACCACGGGGTGAAGGCGACGGTCACCAAGCTGGACGGCGCGGTCGAGACCGCCGTGCAGCTCGGCGTCGCCGACGTGATCGCCGACGTGGTGGAGACCGGCACCAGCCTGCGCAACGCGGGCCTGGAGGTGTTCGGCGAGCCGATCCTGGTCTCCGACGCCGTGGTGATCCGGCCCAAGGGCGCCGGTGAGGACGCTCGGGTCGAGCAGTTCCTGCGCCGCCTCCAGGGCGTGCTGGTGGCCCGCCGCTACGTGCTGATGGACTACGACATCCGGGCCGAGAAGGTCAGCGCCGCCGTCGCGCTCACCCCGGGCCTGGAGTCGCCGACCGTCTCGCCGCTGCACACCGAGGGCTGGGTCGCGGTGCGTTCGATGGTGCTGCGCAAGGAGGCGCAGCAGATCATGGACGACCTGTGGGCCATCGGCGCCCGGGCCATCCTGGTCACCAACATCCACGCCTGCCGCCTCTGACCCCGCCACGCGGGCGACCTGCTCGCCCGCCCGCGAGTAAGGAACGGTTCAATGGGGCGGGGACGCCGACCGCGTCCCCGCCCCTCGCGCTGCCGCCACCAGGCCGCTGCCGCCGGAGCCGTGCCGCCGCCACCAGAACCACCCCCGGAGACCCACGTGTCCACGCCGTCCGTCGAGATCCCCGTCACCTGGGCGCCGCGCCGCACCCGAGCCGTGCTGCTGCCGGTCTGCGCGCTGCTGGTGGTGCTGTTCGCCGTGATGGCCGTGCTCCTCCCGGAGAACTGGCAGCTCAACGACCGGATCATGATGACGGCCAGCGGCATCCTGTTCGCGGCCGTCGGCCTGATGCTGGCCCGCCCCCGGGTGAGCGCCGACGCGGAGGGCGTGACGGTGGTCAACTTCGTCCGCAGCCGCCGGCTCGCCTGGGCCGAGATCGTCCGGGTCAACTTCCGTCAGGGCGACCCGTGGGCGACCCTCGACCTCGCCGACGGCACCTCGCTCGCCGCGGTCGGCATCCAGTCCGGTGTGGGCAAGGCCCAGGCCATCGCGGACGCCCGCGCGCTGCGCGACCTGGTCGAGCGGCACGCCCGGGTCTGAACCCGGGCGCCGCCCCACCCCGGGCTCCCCGGCACTCCGGACTGCCCGGCCCCGGCGGGCCGAACGGGCTCCTTACGCCCATCCGGGTATGGTCTACGCTGGTAAAAGCAGGGCAAAGCGTGCCCTGCCCGAACGTGTGCCCGAAATACCGACCTGAGGAGTGACACTCCCCCTCGATGGACGATCCGTCCGGTAGTACCTGCGCCGCCTCCGTTCCGGCCCCCGGAAGGCAGGCGGCACTGTGATCACCGCCTGGCTGCTGTTGCTCGCAGCCGTTCTCCTGATCCTCGCCAACGGCCTGTTCGTGGCCGCCGAGTTCGCCTTCGTGACCGCCGAGCGCGGCGCGGTGGAGCGCGCCGCCGAGGCGGGCGACGCCAAGGCCCGTCGCGTCGCCAGGGCCCTGCGGCACCTCTCCTTCGAACTGTCCGGCGCCCAGCTCGGCATCACCGTCACCTCGCTGGTGGTCGGCATGCTCGCCGAGCCGGCCCTGTCCACCCTGCTCGAACCCGTGATGTCCGGCATCGGCGTGCCCGACTCGGCCGCCCGCGGCGTCTCCGTGGTCGTCGGCATGGTGCTGGCCACCGTCGTCCAGATGGTGATCGGCGAGCTGGTGCCCAAGAACTGGGCGATCTCCCGCCCGCTCCAGGTGGCCCGCGCGGTCGCCGCCCCGCACATGGCGTTCTCCTTCGTCTGCCGTCCGCTGATCAGCTTCCTCAACGGCGCCGCCGACCGGACCGTCCGGGCCTTCGGCATCGAGCCGCAGGAGGAGCTGGGACACGCCCGGACCCCGGACGAGCTGGTCTCACTGGCCCGTCACTCGGCGAAGGCCGGGGCGATAGACGAGGAGTCGGCGGCCCTGTTCGTCCGCACCCTGGGCCTGGGCGAGCTGACCGCCGAGTCCGTGATGACCCCGCGGGTCGACGTGGCCGCGCTCCAGCGCGACGCCACCGCCTCCGACGTCATCAACCTGACCCGGGCCACCGGCCTGTCCCGCTTCCCGGTCTACACCGACAGCCTGGACGAGGTCACCGGCATCGTCACGCTCAAGGACGCCCTGGCCGTCCCGGCCGCCCGGCGCGGCCTGGTGAAGGTCGGCGAGCTGGCCTCGCCGCCGCTGCTGGTGCCCGAGACGCTGCCCGCCGAGCGGCTGCTCGACCAGCTGCGCCGCCTCCAGCCGATGGCCATCGTGGTCGACGAGTACGGCGGCACCGCCGGCGTCGTCACCGTCGAGGACATCGTCGAGGAGATAGTCGGCGACGTGCAGGACGAGCACGACCCCGACGACCACCCCGAGCTGCTCCCGCTGCCGCCGGTCGACGGCCTGCCGGTCTGGGAGGCCGACGGCCGCGCCCGGATCGACCAGCTGGAGCGGATCGGCCTGAACGCCCCGGACGGCCCGTACGAGACCCTCGCCGGGCTGGTCGCCGACCTGCTCGGCAAGCTCCCCGAGGTGGGCGAGCGGGCCGAGCTGCCCGGCTGGCGCCTGACCGTCACCGGGGTCGACCGGCACCGCACCACGGAGGTCCGGGTGGAGCGCACCAGCGCGCCCGCGCAGTTCGACGAGCACGGGGAGGAGGGCCGATGACCGCCCTGCAACTGGCCGTCGCGCTGCTGCTCCTGCTCGGCAACGCCTTCTTCGTCGGCGCCGAGTTCGCCGTGGTGTCGGTGCGCCGCAGCCAGATCGAGCCGCTCGCCGAGGCCGGGCACAAGCGCGCCCGCACCGTGCTGCACGCGCTGTCCAACGTCTCCGCGATGCTGGCCGCCGCCCAGCTCGGCATCACCGTCTGCTCGCTGGGCCTCGGTGCCCTCGCCGAGCCGACGATCGCCTCGCTGCTGGAGGGCCCCTTCCACGCGATCGGCGTCCCGTCCGGCCTGATGCACCCGCTGTCCTACGGGATCTCGCTCGCCGTGGTGGTCTTCCTCCACATGGTGATGGGCGAGATGGTGCCGAAGAACATGGCCATGGCCGGCCCGGAGAAGGCCGCGCTCTGGCTCGGCCCGCCGCTGGACCGGCTGGCCCGCTGGCTCGCCCCGGTCATCCGGGTGCTGAACGCCTTCGCCAACGGCGTCCTGAAGCTGTTCCGGGTGGACGCCAAGGACGAGGTCGAGTCGGTCTTCACCACCGAGCAGCTGATGTACCTGCTGGTCGACTCCCGGGACGCGGGCCTGCTCGACGAGGACCGCCAGGAGCGCCTGGAGGACGCCCTGGAGCTGGGCCGCCGCCCGATCACCGAGGTGCTGCTCAAGCCCGAGCAGCTGGTCACCGTGGACACCAAGGCGACCGCCGCCGAGGTCGAGCAGCTGGCGCTGCGCACCGGCTTCTCGCGCTTCCCGGTCACCGACGGCGACCCGGCCGGCCACGGCTACCTCGGCTACCTCCACCTCAAGGACATCCTCGACGTGGAGGACGCCTCGGCGCCCGTCCCGGCCCGCCTGTGGCGGCCGATCACGGTGCTGCGCGGCAGCCTCCCGCTGGACGACGCCCTCGGCGCGATGCGCCGGGCCGCCTGCCACCTGGCGGCGGTGCTGGACCAGGACGGGCGCACGCTCGGTGTGGTCATGCTGGAGGACGTGCTGGAGGAGCTGGTCGGCGAGATGCACGACCCGGACCACCGCGCCACGGCCTGACCCGCGCCGCGGTCCGACCCGCGCACGGTCGGACCGGTGCGGCGGCCTGACCCGCGCCGCGGCATCGGTCCGCGGCCGGGCGGGCCCCGGCGTTCGCCCACGGCGATTCTGCCGAGAGCAGGCAGCCGTTCCATGCCCACCACCCTGGCCGCAGGGTGGTGGGCATGAGACTTCTCCTGCTGGGTGGGACCAAGTTCGTCGGACGTGCCGTCGCCGAGGAGGCGCTGGCCAGGGGCTGGGAGGTGACGGCCCTCAACCGCGGCACCCGGCCCGCGCCCGAGGGCGTACGGGCGCTGTCGGGCGACCGCACCACCGAGGACGGGCTCGCGGCGCTGGGCACGGGGGAGTGGGACGCGGTGGTGGACACCTGGTCCTGGGCGCCCGCGGCGGTGCGCGACAGCGCCCGCCTCCTCAACGGCCGGGTCGGCCACTACGCGTACGTCTCCAGCCGCTCGGTGTACGGCCACCCGCTGGTGGCCGGGGCCGACGAGACCGCGCCGGTGGTCGCCTCCTCCCCGGAGCTCACCGGCGAGGTGCCGTACGCCGAGGCCAAGCGCGGCGCGGAACTGGCCCTGGAGGCGGAGTTCGGCGGGCGGGCGCTGCTGGCCCGGGCGGGGCTGATCCTCGGTCCGTACGAGGACGTCGGCCGGCTGCCCTGGTGGCTCGACCGGATCGCCGAGGGCGGCCCGGTGCTCGCCCCGGGGCCGCGCGAGCTGGCCCTCCAGTACATCGACGTGCGCGACCTCGCGGTCTGGACCCTGGACGCCGTGGCGGCCCGGCTCGGTGGGCCGTACAACCTGGTCGGCCCGTCCGGCCACGCGACCATGGGCGAGCTGCTGGAGGCCTGCGTGCGGGCCACCGGCTCGGACGCCGAGCTGCGCTGGACGGCGCCGGAGCGGATCCTCGCGGCGGGCATCGAGGCGTGGACCGAACTGCCGATCTGGCTGGCGCCCGGCGAGCTGTACGACTTCCTGCACGTCGGCTCGGTCGAGCGCGCGCTCGGCGCCGGGCTGCGCTGCCGCCCGGTCGCCGAGACGGTCGAGGACACCTGGGCCTGGCTGCGGTCGATCGGCGGCAGGGCGCCGCGGCGGGCGGACCGACCCAGGGTCGGGCTGGACCGGGAGCGGGAGAACGCCGTGCTCAACGGCTGACCGCGCCGGGGCCGGGGTGGCCGACAGCCTCTGCCCCGCGATCAGCTCGGTGGTGGCTCAGCCCCTGCCCCGCGATCGGCTCCGGTGGGGGCTCAGCCCCGGCCGTCGATCAGCTCCCCGTAGGCCTGTACCAGGTCCGGCAGCCGCAGGGTGGCGAGGTCCTCCCGGCCCGGCGGCTCGCGCAGCAGCGACAGCCGCAGGTCCCGGTAGGCGCAGGACTTCTCGTACAGGGTGCGGATGAAGCGGCCGTTGCCCAGTTCGTCGATCCAGCCCTCGTGGACCACGTGGGTGCAGATGCTGGCCAGCTCCTCGGCGGCGTCCTCGTCCCAGCCGTCGCCGTCCCGGCCGGCCAGCGCGGCGCCGATCGCGGTCAGCTCGCCGGGGCGGTAGCTGGGGAAGTCGACCCTGGTGGTGAAGCGGGAGTTGAGGCCGGGGTTGGTGGCGAGCAGCCGGTTCATCCCCTCGGGGTAGCCGGCCAGGATCACCACCAGCCGGTCCCGGTTGTCCTCGGCGCGCTTGAGCAGCACCTGGAGCGCCTCGTCGCCGTACGCGTCGCCCTTGGTGTAGCCGGAGTTGGACAGGCTGTACGCCTCGTCGATGAACAGCACGCCGTCCAGCGCGGAGTCGATCAGCTCGTTCGCCTTCACAGCGGTCTGGCCGAGGAACTCGCCGACCAGGTCGGCCCGTTGGGCCTCGACCAGATGGTCGCCGGAGAGCAGGCCGAGGGCGTGGAAGACCCGGCCGAGGATGCGGGCCACGGTGGTCTTCCCGGTGCCCGAGGGGCCGGAGAAGACGAAGTGGCGCTTCGGCGGCTGGACCGGCAGCCCCTGCTCGGCCCGCAGCCGTGACATTCTCAACTGGGCGGAAAGAGCCCGCACTTGGCGCTTGACCGGCTCCAGGCCGACCATCAGGGAGAGTTCGGCCAGCGCCGCGTCCAGCTCCCGTTCGTCACCGTCGTTCCGGGGTTCGGGCGCGGTGGCCGCCCGGGGCTGTGCCGCTCCGCGTCCGGGCGGCGGGGCCGGTGCGGCGGGGCCGGTCGGGGCGCCCCAGCCGGAGCGCTCCCCGGCCGGCTGCGGGGCGCCGTCGGCCGGTGCGGCGTCCGTCAGGCCGGCGTCCGCCAGGCCCGGATCCACCAGGCCTAGGTCCGCCGAACCGCCGTCCGCCGGGCCCTGGTTCGCGGACCCGGCCCCCACCGAGGGGCCGCCGCCCGGAGGTGCCGCACCGGACAGCCCGCCGGCGGCCACCCCGTCGCCGGAGGCCGGCGTGCCGCTCGGCCCGCCCGCGCCCTCGAACTCCTCGCCGTACTCCGGCATTCCGGCGAACCCACCGTCCTCCGGGTACCCGGCGTCGGGGTCGGGGCCCGGTCCGCCCGCCGCGCCGGCGCCGTCGGCGACGCCCGAGCGTCCGCCCGCCGGCTGCCCGCCCCCGAGCTGCCCGCCCGACGGCAGTCCCTCCGTGAGCCCGTCCGCGAGCAGGTCCTCGGCGGCGATGGCCGCCAGCCGCGTCGCGGTGTCCATGAACGCCGGGTCCGCCCGGTGCACCGCCCGGTAGAGCGGCAGCGCCGCCGCGCTGCGCCCGGCACCCTCGTACGCCCGGGCCAGCCAGTACCGCAGCTCCTTGCGCTGCGGCTGCTCGGAGCGGCAGCGGGCCAGCGAGGCGGCCAGCGGGGCCTGCGCCTGGGCGCACATGTCCAGCCGGACCCGAGCCATGCCGGCGAACAGCCCGGCCTCGATGCCGAGCAGCGGGTCGTCCAGCAGCCGGTCGGTGTCCCGGATCAGCTGCTCCCAGTCCTTCAGCAGGTAGGCACGGCAGGCGTACAGGAAGCGGGCGCAGGGGTCCTCGGCCGGTGCCGGGCACTGCTCCAACGCCCGGTCCAGCTCGGCGAGATGGCGTCCGTCCAGCCAGTGCGAGGCGTGCGCGAGCGCGAGGTCGCGGGCGTCCTCCAGCACGGGCTGCACCCACCAGCCCAGCCAGTACCAGGAACTGAGGGGTCGTCGGTGGAGCCGCCGCTGCTCGCCGAAGCGGTTCCGGTGGCGGTACATGGCCAGCAGTGCCGCCGAGGTGTCGCTGCGCAGCGCGTGCAGGCCGAGCCAGGCGTCGGCCATCCCCGGGTCCAGCCGGACGGCCGCCCGGAACTCCTCCTCGGCCCGGGCGTAGGCGCCGGCCGTGTAGGCGTCCATGGCACGCAGCCAGGCACGGTCGGCGAGCCGGTCCGGCCCGCCTTCCGTGCTGTCGGAACTGTCCGCCGTCGTCACTCACGCCCCCCGCGGTGCGGCCCGGGGCTCGGCCGGCGAGTCGCCTGCGCCTTGCCTGGCCGGTGGTCGTCGACCCCCTGCGGCGCAACTGCGCCTTGCCAGGAATCGTACCGGCGCGGGGCTGATCCGTAAGGGTGCCGTACAGGGTCAAATGCGACGGTGTGAGCGGCCGTTGAGCGGTCGGGTGGCGAAACGGGCGGCGGGGGAGCGAGTTTCGGAAGGGGACCGGACGGCGCCCCTGACTCACGGGGGAACAAGCCGGGGGCGCCGGGTCCGAGGTGGCCGGAACCGTTCGTTCCGGCGGCCGGCTCGAACCTAGGTCCTGGCGACGTCGCAGGTCAAGGAACTGGTTGAAGATTCACCCACCGTGCCCGGTGCGATCCGCCCGGTCACCCCGTCGACCCGGGTCGCGGCGTACGGACGGCTCGGATCGGCGGCGAAATGCGCCGATTCGGCCCGGGCCCACCCCGCCCAGAACTCGGCCAGTTCCGGACCGTCCCGTTCCTCGCCGCGCCGCCGGGCCGAGGCGGCGTCCAGTTCCATCCAGACCAGCCGGGCCAGCCACGGCCGCACCGCCCGCCGCCCCGCGCCCACCCCCTCCACCAGGACCACCGGGGCGACCGGCACCGCCGCCGTGCCCGCGAAGCGCCGCAGCGTCCAGTCGTACACCCGGTACTCGGCGTCCCGCCCGGCCGCCAGCGGCTCCAGCACCTGCTCGCGCAGCCGCCCGGTCCAGCCGAACGGCTCGCGGTGGGTGGCCAGGTCGTCGAGGTGCACCACCGGGGCGCCGCCGAGCGCCGCCGCCAGCCGCCCGGCGAAGGTCGTCTTGCCGGAGCCCGCGTGCCCGTCCACCGCGACCAGCCGCACCGGCCCGCAGGACGGCGGCAGCGCGCGCAACTCCGCCGCGAGCGCCGTCAGCCGGTCCGCGTGAGCGGGCCGGAACGGGCTCGGGACGGGCCGGAGCGGAGGCGGGAGGGGTTCGTATGCAGCCACAACGTCAACCCTACGGTGCCGTAGCCCGCCACTGCGGACAGAACATTTGTGCAGGTCGTGACGCCGGGACGGGTTTGGGGCATACTCGCCTTCGCCACGACTGTGAACGACCGTTCACCGCGACCCGGTGCCGGTCGGGCCGATCTGCCACACCCGCGCCGGACCGGGCCGACACCTGTGCCCGGCGCCCGATCGAGGAGGCGACCACCGCCATGACCCCCTCCCCTGTGAAAGCCGTGGAGCGCCAGCTGCCCAGCGAGGAGGCCCGCGAGCTGCTGGGCCTCACCCGGGACCTGGTCCAGCGCGAGCTCCAGCCGCGCGCGGCGCAGGACGAGGCCGACGGCCGCTTCCCTCGGGAGGTCTTCCGCACCCTCGGGGAGGCCGGCCTGCTCTCCCTCCCGTACGACGAGCGGTACGGCGGCGGCGAACAGCCCTACGAGGTGTACCTCCAGGTGCTGGAGGAACTCGCGGCCGGCTGGCTCGCCATAGGCCTCGGCGTCAGCGTGCACACCCTGTCCTGCCACGCGCTGGCCACCTTCGGCACCGACGAGCAGCGCGACCGGTGGCTGCCCGGCATGCTCTCCGGCGAACAGCTCGGCGCCTACTGCCTCTCCGAGCCGCAGTCCGGCTCCGACGCGGCCGCGCTGCGCACCCGCGCCGACCTCGACGGCGACGCGTACGTGGTGAACGGCACCAAGGCCTGGATCACCCACGGCGGCCAGGCCGACTTCTACAGCGCCATGGTGCGCACCGGCGTCGACGGCCCCAAGGGCATCAGCTGCCTGCTGGTCCCCGGCACCCAGCAGGGCCTGTCCGCGGCCCCGCCGGAGCACAAGATGGGCATGCGCTCGTCGCCGACCGCGCAGCTGCACTTCGACGGCGCCAGGGTGCCCCGCGAGCGGCTGATCGGCGAGGAGGGGCAGGGCTTCCAGATCGCGCTCGCCGCCCTGGACTCCGGGCGGCTCGGCATCGCCGCCTGCGCGATCGGCGTCGCCCAGGCCGCGCTCGACCTCGCCGTCGACTACGCCCGCACCCGCCACCAGTTCGGCCGCGCGATCGCCGAGTTCCAGGGCCTGTCCTTCCTGCTCGCCGACATGGCCACCCAGATCGAGGCCGGGCGCTCGCTCTACCTCACCGCGGCGCGCCTGAAGGACGCCGGCCGGCCGTTCTCCAAGGAGGCGGCGATGGCCAAGCTGTTCTGCACCGACACGGCGATGCGGGTGACCACCGACGCCGTCCAGGTGCTCGGCGGCTACGGCTACACCCAGGACTTCCCGGCCGAGCGCTACATGCGCGAGGCCAAGGTGCTCCAGATCGTCGAGGGCACCAACCAGATCCAGCGCCTGGTGATCGGCCGCCACCTCACGAAGGCCTGACGCCTTCCCCCCGTACGGCCTCCGGCCGTCACTCCAGGGTGCGGAGTGGCGGCCGGAGGCGTTCCGACGTGGGCGTCAACTCGCCTTCGCGGTACGGGCGGTACGGGCGTTGCGGGCGTTCATCGCGGCCCGGCGGCGCTGCTCCGGGATCCCGGCGCGGAGCGCCGCGACGGTCGGTACGGCGGGCGCGGCGGGCGTCTCCTGGCCGACGGCGGCGAGCCGCACCGGGCGGTGCGCCACGGCGTGCGAGAACGGCTGGGTGCGCCAGTCCAGCCCGGTCGGGAGCTTGGACAGCGCGTCGAACCCGGCCGGTTCGGCGTCCTCGGGGGCCTCGACCTCGGCCAGGTCGTCGGTCGGCGCGCCCGAACCCGGGCAGATGGCGGGGGCGAAGGGGTTCCAGGCGGTCGGCAGCAGCGCGTGCTGCGGCAGCCGCTCCTCGTCCGCCGGCAGCGCGATCGGACGGCGGCACTCGGGGCAGTGGACCCGGACGACGTCCCAGGTGTCCGCCTCGCCGGGATCCGTCCCCGGCACGTGGTCGACCGCGAGGTCCTCGCGGTCGGTCATATCGTCGGTCTCGTCGGCGCCCAGCACGCGCTGGTCAGTAGCAGGCATGAGGATCCCCCTAGGATCGGGCCCGGCATGGTCGTCCAGGGCCACAACCAGCACTTCCCTGCGATCCGGACTCATAACCCTGCGGTCCCGTGCACCGTGATGCACCGGGTGTGCCCTTGGTCACATCCGCTGCCACATTCGTGTGGCATGTGCCCCTTGGCACCTGCGCTCCTTCGCCGTGCCACCGCGTGCGCCCCCCGTGCTCCCGACCGGGTAGGTTTGCGCACTGTGGAGGATCTCGACCAACGCATCGTCCAGCTGCTCCTCGAAGACGGCCGGATGAGCTACACGGACCTGGGCAAGGCCACCGGCCTGTCCACCTCGGCGGTGCACCAGCGGGTGCGCCGCCTCGAACAGCGCGGGGTGATCCGCGGCTACACCGCGATCATCGACCCCGACGCCGTCGACCTGGCGCTGACCGCGTTCATCTCGGTCAAACCCTTCGACCCCAGCGCCCCCGACGACACCCCCGAGCGCCTGGCCGGCCTGCCCGAGATCGAGGCCTGCCACAGCGTCGCCGGCGACGAGAACTACATCCTCAAGGTCCGCGTCGGCGCCCCCGGCGACCTGGAGGACCTGCTCGCCCGCATCCGCAGCGCGGCCGGCGTCTCGACCCGCACCACCGTCGTCCTGTCCACCCCGTACGAGGCGCGACCCCCGAAGCTCTGACCGCGAAGCGGTGGGGTGCAGACTTGGCGGCATGACCGAACGCACTTCCCGGACCGTCCTGCTGCGCGGCGGCGCCGTCTACAGCCCCGCCGACCCGTTCGCCACCGCGATGCTCGTGGAAGGCGGGCACGTCGCCTGGGTCGGCAGCGACGGCGCCGCCGAGGCGTACGCCGCGACCGCCGACGAGATCGTCGAGCTGGACGGCGCCCTGGTCACCCCCGCCTTCGTGGACGCCCACGTGCACGCCACCGCCACCGGGCTGGCGCTCACCGGCCTCGACCTCACCGGCAGCCCCTCGCTGGCCGCCGCCCTGGCCGCCGTCACCGCCTTCGTCGACGCCCAGCCCGAGGCCGGCGGGGTGCTGATCGGCCACGGCTGGGACGAGAGCGGCTGGCCCGAGGGCCGCCCGCCCACGCTCGCCGAACTCGACGCCGCCGCCCGCGGCGCCGCGCTCTACCTCTCCCGCACCGACGTCCACTCCGCGCTCGCCACCACCGCGCTGCGCACCCTCACCGAGGGCCTGGCCGAGGCACCCGGCTTCGACCCCGAGGGCCCGCTCACCAAGGGCGCCCACCACGCCGTCCGGCAGACCGCGCTCACCCGCCTCACCCCCGGCCAGCGCCGCCGCGCCCAGCGCGCCACCCTGGCCCGCGCCGCCGAACTGGGCATCGGCGCGCTGCACGAGTGCGCCGGGCCGGAGATCTCCTCCGAGGCCGACCTGACCGACCTGCTGGCCCTGGCCGCCGACGGCGAGGGGCCCGAAGTCTTCGGCTACTGGGGCGAGTTGGGTGGCGTCGAGACCGCCCGCAGGCTCGGCGCGGTGGGCGCCGGCGGCGACCTCTTCGTGGACGGCGCGCTCGGCTCGCACACCGCCTGCCTGCACACCCCGTACGCCGACGCCGAGCACACCGGCACCGCCTACCTGACCGCCGAGCAGGTCGCCGACCACGTCGCCGCCTGCACCGAGGCCGGGCTCCAGGCCGGCTTCCACGCCATCGGCGACGCGGCCCTCACCGCGGTCATCGACGGTGTCCGGGCGGCCGGCGAGCGGGTCGGCGCCGACCGGGTCAAGGCCCTGCGCCACCGCGTGGAGCACGCCGAGGCCCTGGACGACAAGGCCGTCGCCGCCTTCACCGAGCTCGGCCTGACCGCCTCCGTCCAGCCCGCCTTCGACGCCGCCTGGGGCGGCCCCGAGGGCATGTACGTCCAGCGCCTGGGAGCCGAGCGGGCGGCCGCCCTCAACCCCTTCGCCGCCCTGCTGCGGGCCGGCGTCCCGCTGGCCTTCGGCTCGGACGCCCCGGTCACCCCGCTCGACCCCTGGGGCACCGTCCGCGCGGCCGCCTTCCACCAGACCCCGGAGCACCGGATCTCGGTGCGCGCCGCCTTCACCGCCCACACCCGCGGCGGCTGGCGCGCCATCGGCCGCGACCAGGACGGCGTGCTGGTGCCCGGCGCGGTCGCCAGCTACGCGATCTGGGCGGCCGGCGACCTGGTCGTCCAGGCCCCGGACTCCCGGGTGGCCGGCTGGTCCACCGACCCGCGCTCCGGCACCCCCGGCCTGCCCGACCTCACCCCCGGCCACCCGCTGCCGACCTGCCTGCGCACCGTGGTCCGCGGCCGCACGGTGTACCAGCGGTAAGCGCCGTGCGGCGGCGGGGCGCCACGGCCTAGGTTGAGCACCGTGACCGAACCGGTACCCGCCGACTTCACCGTCCCGCGCGAGCTGCTCGCCCCGGAGTTCCGCCTGGAACCCCTGGGCGAGCGGCACAACGCCTCCGACCACGCTGCCTGGACGAGCAGCGTGGCCCACATCCGCGCCACCCCCGGCTGGGCCGGCCGCGCCTGGCCGCCCGCCGAGGGCATGTCCGTGGAGCGGAACCTGGCCGACCTGCGCCGGCACGCCGCCGACTTCGAGGCCCGCACCGGCTTCACCTACACCGTCCTGGAGCCGGACCGCGACGAGGTGATCGGCTGCGTCTACATCCACCCGGACCGCGAGGACCCGTCCGTGGTCTCGGTCAGCTCCTGGGTCCGGGCCGACCGCGCCCACCTCGACGCCCCGCTCCACCACGCCGTCACCGCCTGGCTCACCGACCACTGGCCGGTGCGGGAGATCCGCTACGCCCCGCGCTGACCCTGCCGTCACCCTCACTTCACGGGCCGTCGACGTTCCGGGGTACCTTCTTCGCACAGCGTCCGAACAGCAAGCCCCAGGAAGATGGTGCGCCGGTGGCCACTCCCGTCACCCAGGATCGGTCCGGGACCGCGCCCGAGCCCCAGGAGCCGCGAGCGCCCCGGCCGAGCCGGGCGGCCCGCGCGCTCGCCAGGATCCGCGCCGGACTGCCCGGCACCGGCCTCGCCGCCCTGTCCGGTCTGCTGCTGGCCTTCGCCTTCCCGCCGTACGACCTGTGGCCGCTGTCGCTGCTCGGCGTCGCCGCGCTCTCGCTGCTCACCCGGGGCCGCACCTTCCGCCAGGGGCTGTGGACGGGCTTCGCCTTCGGCCTGCCGTTCTTCCTGATGCTGCTCAGCTGGCTGCGGGTGGTCGGCTGGGACGCCACGGTCGGCCTGTCCGTCATCGAGGCGCTGTTCCTCGCCCTGCTCGGCGGCGCGCTGGCCGTCACCTCCCGGCTGCCGGGCGGGCCGCTCTGGGCGGCCTGCCTGTGGATCACCCAGGAGTGGGCCCGGGACCGCCTGCCGCTCGGGGGCTTCCCCTGGGGCCGGCTCGCCTTCGCCAACACCGCCACCCCGTACACCCCGCTGGCGGCCCTCGGCGGCGCACCGCTGGTCACCTTCGCGGTCGCGCTCTCCGGCACCCTGCTGGCCTGGGCCGCGCCGCGCCTGCGCGGGCCGGGCCGGGCCCCGAAGGCGGCCGCGCTGGCGGCGCTCGCCGCGGTGGCCTCGCTGCTGGCCGGCTACCTCGTCCCGGTGCCCACCGCCGCGGCGGACACCGTCAAGGTGGCGATCGTCCAGGGCAACGTGCCCAACCCGGGCATGGACTTCCTCGGCCGCCCGATGATGGTCCTCAACAACCACGCCTCGGCCACCGAGCGCCTCGCCGCCGACATCGAGGCCGGCCGGGTCGAGCGCCCGGACATCGTGATCTGGCCGGAGAACTCCTCCGACCTCGACCCGTTCAGCGATCCGCTGGCCCGGCAACGGATCGACGAGGCCGTGAAGGCGGTCGGCGTGCCGACCCTGGTCGGCACCCTGGTGGACGGCCCGGACGCCCAGCACGTCCAGAACGAGGGCATCGTCTGGGACCCGGTCACCGGCCCCGGCGCCTCCTACACCAAGCAGCACCCCGTCCCGTTCGGCGAGTACGTGCCCTTCCGCGCCCAGCTGATGAAGGTGATCACCCGCCTCCAGCGGGTCGCCCGGGACTTCTACCCCGGTGACCACAACGGCGTGATGCAGCTCGGCCCGGCCCGGATCGGCGACGTGATCTGCTTCGAGGTGGCGTACGACGAGATCGTCCGCGACACCGTGGACAGCGGCGCCCGGGTCCTGGTCGTCCAGACCAACAACGCGACCTACGCCAGGACCGGCCAGCCCGAGCAGCAGCTCGCGATGAGCCGGCTGCGGGCCGTCGAGCACGGCCGGGCGGTGCTGATCGCCGCCACCAGCGGCATCAGCGCGGTGATCACCCCGGACGGCGGCGTCCAGCGGCGCACCGAGGAGCTGACCGCGGCCGAGCTGTCGGCCACCGTCCCGCTGCGCGACGGCACCACGGTGGCCGACCGGGTCGGCGCCGCCCCGGAGTGGACGCTGGCCGTCGGAGGCCTGCTGGCCTGCGCCGCCGCCGTCCTGATCGGCCGCCGGAAGAAGGCCTCGAACGGAACACCGGTCGAACCGGGATCGTTGGACCAGGTGGTGCCGTAGCCGGCCCGGACCTCCCGTGCGGCGCGCAGAGCACCGCTTGGAGTGGATTCGTACCGTGACCCAGCAAGCTACCCCCACCCGTCCGGCCCCGCGTAGCAGGCTCCGCAGGGTGCTGCCGCTGCTGATCACCGCCTGGCTGGTGCTGGAGATCTGGCTGCTGGTCCAGGTCGGCTCGTGGCTGGGCGGCCTCACCGTCGTGCTGCTGCTCATCGCGGGCGCCCTGATCGGCGGCTCGCTGATCAAGCGGGCCGGGCTGAAGGCGCTGTCGGCGGCGATCGAGCAGAGCAAGAACCCGCAGTCCCAGCAGCCGCAGACCGGCACCAGCATGACGGTGCTGGCCGGCCTGCTGCTGATCGTTCCCGGCTTCCTGTCGGACGTGCTCGCCCTGACCCTGCTCCTGCCGCCCACCCGGGCGCTGTGGCGGCTGGCCGGGCGGCGGGCGGCCGCCCAGGTGCTGCGCCGCACCTCCGCCGTCGGCACCGACCCGCTGGCGGACGCGATGCGGCTCCAGGAGCAGCTGCGCATCCACCGCCCTGACGGCAAGGTGATCCAGGGCGAGGTGGTGGACCCGGAGGCCGGGCCGCGCGGCCCGCAGGGCCCGGACACGGGGTACCGCCCGCCGCTGGCCGGCTGACGGCGGGCCCTCGGGGGCGGCGCGTTCAGCCCGTCCCCGAGGGTCCGCCGCGCGTACGGACGAGGGAATGCCGCGCGGACGACGCAACGCGGACAACGCGAAAGGGACCCTGGTGACCAGGGTCCCTTTTCGCGTCCTCCCGCTCGCGGCGGGAGCGAGGTGTCAGGCGCTCTTGCGGGTGTCCCGCGGGTGCACCGCGAGGTTCATCCCGCCGGAGCGGAGCACGGCCAGCCGCTCGGCCAGCACCTCCTCCAGCTCCTCGCGCGTCCGGCGCTCCATCAGCATGTCCCAGTGGGTGCGCGTCGGCTTGGTCTTCTTCTCCTCCGGCTCGTCACCGTCGAGAAGCGCCGCCTCCTGGCCACAGAAGCGGCATTCCCAGGTCGCGGGGATCTCCGCCTCGACCGAGAAAGGAACCTCGAAACGGTGTCCGTTCTGACATGCGTACTCGACGGTCTGGCGGGGAGCCAGATCGATACCACGGTCGGTCTCGTAGCTAGTTGCCCCGAGTCGCGTGCCGCGGAGAGCTCGCTCGCTCATGAATCGTGCCTCCCGGGCTTATGGCCCACAGGACTAGTGGTCGCTGTTCTTCGTCGTTCGGTCAACGCTCGGCTTCCGACGAAGATTCCCGTCCCGGGACATGCGTCGTCTGTCGTGCCGCCCCTGTTTGTACCCATCAGCGCCCGATTTGTCACATCTGGCCGGTGATATCACCCCAGGTGTCACCTATTTCACATCTGGTGATGGTGCGGACTTTCTGTGACGAGCGTACCGGGAGGGCATTCGGCGGCGGCGTCCGGCCCCACCGCGCCGGGGGTCAGGAGATCGGGCGTGAACGGATCATCGGCTCGCCCTTGGCCAGGTCGACCGGCCGGGCGGGCGCGGGCGGCTCGGCCGGCGGGATGGTCGGCGGGTGCTCCGGCCGGGGCGGGACGGCGGCCGCCTCGGTCCGGCTGTCCCGGTGCGGCAGCAGCGCGATCACCGCGTCCCGCAGCGGGGCCGGGGCCTCGTCGTCCAGCGGGTCGACGGTGGCGGGCACCTGGAGCCGGACCGGGGCGCCGTTGCCGATCCGGGCGTAGCCGCGGCCGACCGGGGCGTGCGCGGCGGGCGCGATGTCCAGCGGAGCGCCGAGCACGGCGCGGCCCTCGTCCGGGCCGGCCGGGCCGAGCACCACGCGGGCCCGGGTGGTGGCGCGGACGGTGGGGGTGAGCCGGTCCAGGGCCTCCAGGTCGTCGGCGACCACCACGGTGACCCGGGCGGCCCGGCCGTGCCGCAGCGGGAGTTCCAGCAGGTCCTGGGGGTCGGTCCGGCCCTCGGCCTGGGCGAGCTCGCTCAGCTCGGTCGGGTGGTCCAGCAGGAGCCACAGCGGCCGGGTGACGTCCTCGGGAGGAGCGGTGCCGGCGTACCGGGCGGCGTTGAGCGCGGCGAGCCGCCGCCCGGTCTCGTCGGCCGCCCACTCCAGGGCGGCCAGCGCGCCGTGGAGGCTGGTCTCCACGGTGTGCACGCCGGGCCGGTTCACCAGGCAGGCGTGCTCCCCGGTGCCGGCGCCGTCGACCACCACCAGGTCGGCGTACGGGAGGGCCTGGAGGGCGATCGAGCGCAGCAGGCTGGAGGTGCCGTAGCCGGTGACGCCCAGTGCCAGCAGGTGGGGCTCGGAGGAGCGCGGGCCGGTGCGCCAGACCACCGGCGGCTGCTGGACGGTGGTGCCGCCCCGGACGACCGGGATGGTGCGGGCGGTGCCGTCCTCGTCGGTGAAGCCCAGCACGATCTCGCCGGGGGCGGCCACGAAGCGCTGGGCGGCGATGTCGGCGGGCAGCGGGGCCAGCGCGGTGATCCGCAGCCGGTTGGACTCCTCGTCCCAGTCGAAGCGGTACTCCCGGGCCCGGCCCGCCTTGCCCTGGACCACCTGCTCGATCCGGGCCCGCGCGGTCGGCTCGGTGTCGGTGAAGTACGCGGGGTAGCTCAGTTCGAGCCGGGCGAGCCGGCCCTCGCCGTCGAACTCCCACGCGCTGAAGGCGCTCCGGTAGCTGCCCTCGAAGTGGTACAGCGGGTTGGCGTCCTCGGGGCCGCACAGGTACGGGGTGAGCGCCGCGTAGAGGGCGCCCAGCTTGACGTCGGCGACGTCCGGGGCGGCCGGCGCGCTCGGCGCCTTGGGGGACCGGCCGGCCCAGGCGGCGCTGGCCATCAGGGCGACCAGCGCGAACAGCAGGCCGTGCGGCATCAGGTAGACGCCGATCGCCATGGCGGCGGCCAGGAACAGCGTCGGGCCGCGGCGCTCCTTCGGGGTCTCCTGCCAGCGGGCCCTGGCCCAGTCGGCGTGGTGGCGCAGCCCGCGGCCGATGACGGACAGCGGGGCGAACATGTCGGAGGCGTGGTCCCCGGCGGTCCGGGCGATCGCCCGGCCCTTGCTGAGGTGGCGGTGGAGCGGCATTCCTTGACTCCCCGGGCGGTGGGACGGGTGGGTGCGCGGCTGGGGTACGACGGGGCCCGGGGCGGTGGGATCCGCGCCCGGGCCGGTGGCGGGGGAGTGGGGCGGTCAGAACCTGATGCCGCTGAGCAGGCTGGCGAGGCTCGCGCCGCCCGCGGTGATGCTCGGCGCGATCGAGGAGCCGGCGACGTAGAAGCCGAACAGGGCGCAGACGATGGCGTGGGAGACCTTTAGTCCGTCGCGGCGGAAGAAGAGAAAGGCGATGGTGCCGAACAGGACGATGCCGGAAATCGAGAGGATCACGTTCCGCTCCTCAGGAAGGGGGGACAAGCGGGGATGGCACGGAAAGTGCACTAATCGTGACAAAAAGTAATAGATGATGGAACGGCGCAAATGGGTGGTTCTGCCGTTCAATACCGTTGGAGTGACCGGGCGGCGGCATGCGAACCGGCCGGGGTACGGGCCGGGCGGTGTGCGGAATCGGTAAGCCGAGGCATTCCCTGGCGGCGGGCGGGAAGTTTCCGGGGGGTCCGGGAAGTTCGCTCGGATGGCTGCGCGACGCGCGCGGTCGCGCGTCGCGACGGGCGCGGGTCGTCATCCGGCTTCCGGAGGCCCGCTGGTCCGCCTCGGCGCCGGCCGCTACCGTGCCCCTGCGCAGCTCCGTGACCGCCCGACGATCCGACCGGAAAGGCCTCCCGCCATGACCGACGCCGCCAGCCGGCAGCCCGCCGACGCTCCCGACGCCCCCGACGCCGAGGTGATCGCCCTCGCCGGGAAGCTCTTCGACGCCGCCCGGGCCGGTGAGACCGACGCCCTGTCCGCCTACCTGGCGGCCGGCGCCCCGGCCGACCTCACCAACGACCGCGGCGACACCCTGGTGATGCTCGCCGCCTACCACGGCCACGCCGCCGCCGTCGCGGAGCTGCTCCGGCACGGCGCCGACCCGAACCGCGCCAACGACCGGGGCCAGACCCCGCTGGCCGGCGCCGTCTTCAAGGGCGCCGGGGACGTGCTCGACGTCCTGCTGGCCGGCGGCGCCGACCCGCTGGCCGGCACCCCGAGCGCCGTGGACACCGCCCGGATGTTCGGCAAGGAGGACCTGGTCGCCCGGTTCGAGGCCCGCTGAACGGGGACCGTAGGCTCTTCCACCATGAACACCAGCACCACCCGGGACACCGGCACCGTCGAGTTCCGTATAACCGGCTACGCCCACCCCGACGCCCAGGCCCTGTCGGCGGAGGTGCAGCAGGAGTACGTGCGCCGCTACGGCGACCCGGACGGGACCGTCCTGCACCCCGAGGACTTCGAGGCGCCGGCCGGCCTGTTCGTGATCGCCTACCTGGACGGCCGCCCGGTCGCCTGCGGCGGCTGGCGGGCCAAGCAGGCCGGCCCGGACGACCTGCGGGACGGTGACGTCGAGCTGAAGCGGATGTTTGTGATCCCCGAGGCCCGCGGCCGGGGCCTGGCCCGCGCGATGCTGCGGCGCCTGGAGCGGTCCGCCGTCGAGGCCGGGCGCACCCGGGTGATCCTGGAGACCGGCACCGAGCAGCCCGAGGCCGTCGGACTGTACGAGTCCGAGGGCTACGAGGCGATCCGGAAGTTCGGGATCTACAAGGACCACCCGCAGAGCATCTGCCTCGGCAAGGAGCTGGCACCGGCGGTCTGAGCCGCCGCCGCGCGGGGAAGGCTCCCGTCGGCCCGGTGGAAAAGGGCCTCGGCAGGGCCCCGGGAGGCGGACGGATGAGCCATCGAGCACCCGGAGCCGACCGGCTCCCCGCCCTGGCCGGGCCCGGCGGGGAGCTGGACCGGCTCGTCGGCGAGGGCGCGCGCACCGCCGCAGTGGGCGCCGTCTGGGCCGTCGGCACGGCCCGCGGCACGCTCGGCGGCGGCAGCCACGGCGTTCTCGGGCAGGGCCCGTACGCGCGGCTGCGGCCCGGGCCGGACACCCTGTACGACCTCGCCAGCCTCACCAAGGTCGTCGCGCTCTGGCCGTGTGCCGGGGTGCTCCGCCAGGCCGGGCGGCTGCCGCTGGACGAACCGCTCGGCCGCTGGTGGCACCCGGCCGCCGGGCACCCCTCGGGCGAGGTGACGGTTCGTCAACTCCTGGCCCACACCGCCGGGATGCTCCCGTACACCCGCTTCGAGCAGCTCTACGGGCGGGATCCGGCGGCGATCCGGCGCGGGGTCCTCGCCGCCCCGCTGCACCGCCCGCCGGGCACGGCCGTGGAGTACACCGACCGGGCCGCGGTGCTGCTCACCCACCTGGTCGAGGACCTCGGCGGCGGGCCGCTGGACGAACTCGCCGCGCGCTGGGCCTGGCGGCCGCTCGGCATGACCGACACCCGGTACGGCCCGCTCGGTGCCGCGCTCACCGCCCGCACCGCGCCCACCGAGTACGAGGAGCGCGCGGGCACCCACCTGCGCGGCGTCGTCCACGACCCCTCCGCCCGGCTGCTCGGCGGGGTCTCCGGCAACGCCGGGGCCTTCTCCACCGCCCGCGACCTCGCCCGCTTCCTCACCGCGCTGCTCGACCCGCCGCCCGGACTGCCCTGGGGCGGGCCGTGGATCGAGGAGTCGCTGCGCGAGCAGACCGGCGGCCTCGCCCCCGCCCGGGGCCTGTCCTGGCTGCACGCCCCCGGCACCGAACCGGCCGAGGGCACCTTCGTCCACTACGGCTTCACCGGCACCGGCTTCTGGATCTCCCGCCGGCTCGGCCGCTGGGCCCTGCTGCTCACCAACAAGGTGCACTACGACCGGGACATCCGGCGGCTCACCGAGCTGCGCAACGCCTTCCGGCGGGCCGTCTTCGGGTAGCGGGCGGCCGCTGCCACTCGTTCGGGTGGATCGGCGCCGACCGCCGTTTGGCGGGCGGGGATCGCGGCAGGTTTGTCCGCGATGACGGCGGTCGGCGGAGGAGGCGCGATGACGGAAACCTGGGCACTCACGGAGGAGCAGTGGCTCGCCGGGCTGGTGCGCGCCTACGTCGGGTGCAGCGTGCTGCTGACCGACGAGGCGGGCAAGGTCCTGCTGCTGAAGGCCGGTTACCGCGACCAGTGGCAGTTCCCCGGCGGCGGGATGGACCCGGGGGAGGGGCCCGCCGAGTGCGCGGCCCGCGAACTGTACGAGGAGACGGGCCTGTTGGCCGGGCCGCTGCGCCTGCTCGTGGTGGAGTGGCGCGACGCGATCCCCGACCAGGGCGAACACGCCCACCCCGCCGTCCAGTTCATGTTCGACGGCGGGACGGTCGCGGCCGGGGCGGCCGTCCGGTTGCAGGCCGAGGAGATCGCCGACCACGGGTACTTCACCCCGGCGCGGGCAGCCGCCCTGCTGCACCCAGGAGCGGCGCGCCGGCTCGCCGGGGCCCTGGAGGCGCGGCGGACGGGCGCCGCCGCGCTGCTGCACTCGGCCGGCTACGTGGGGTGACGGATGGTCAGAGGAGGGTGCTCCAGTAGTACCAGAACCGGTTCAGGACCAGCAGCCCGATCACCGCGGCCCACAGCACCGGCAGCGCCCAGTGGTACCGCGCCGCCTCCCCGGCGACCACCCGCAGCCGGGGGCCCGCCGGGATCACACCCGCACGCAGGTTGTGCAGCGTGGTGTACCAGAACAGCACCACCACCGTCGCCCACACCACCATGCAGTACGGGCACAGCGCACCGATGTCGTACAGCGCCTGGTCGATCAGCCAGTGCACGAACACCACGCCCACCGCGGTGCCCGCGTTCAGGGCCAGCCAGAACCAGCGCCGGTAGGCGGCTCCGGCGAGCAGCCCCGCGCCGATCGCCGCCAGCGCGCCGAAGGCGGCCAGGCCGAGCAGCGGGTTCGGGAAGCCGAAGACCTCAGCCTGCTCGGTGCGCATCACCGAGCCGCAGCTGATCACCGGGTTGATGTTGCAGCTGGGGATGTAGGAGGGGTTCTCCAGGATGCGGAGCTTGTCGAAGGTCAGGACGGCCGAGGCGGCCAGCCCGACCAGCCCGCCGAGGAACAGCAGGAGGGCGAGCGCCCGGCTCGCGCCGACCGGCGCCCGGCCGGTGTCGCCGGCGCCGCCGGAGGCGGACGGGTGCGGGAGCGCGGTCCCGGTGGTAGCGGCGGTCATGGCAGCACACTCCGATGGCTGGCTGGGAGGAGCCGGCCCGGCCGGGAGTCGGCCGGGCCGGGTGGTGCCGTGCGGTCCGGTGGTGCGGCCTACTGGAGGCCGGCCGCCTGCTTGACCTGTGCGGTGAACTGCTCGGGCGAGACGACGGCGTTGCCGGCGAACAGGGTGACGGTCTTGCCGTCCACCTTGACCGTCGGAGTGCCGGTCACCCCGCTGTCGTTGAACGCGTCGGCGACCTTGGCCGCCCACGGCGCGTAGGTCCGGTCGGTCACCGCCTTCACGAAGGCGTCCGTCTTCAGGCCGGGCACCTGGCCGGCCAGGTCGAGGATGTGGTTGACGTCGCCGAAGCCGTCCTCGCGCTCGTCCGGCTGGTTGGCGTACAGCACGTCGTGGAACGCCTTGAACTTGTCGACGCCCTCGTTCAGCGCGGCGCCGACGGCGGCCAGCGCGGTGCGCGAGCCCTTGCCACCGAGGTTCTTGTCCAGGAAGGCCGCCAGGTGGAAGTTCACCTTGATCTGGCCGTCCTCGGTGAGCTTCTTGACGGTCTCGCCGTTCGCCGCCTCGAAGTGCTTGCACACCGGGCAGCGGAAGTCCTCGTAGATCTCCATCGTGTGCGGGGCGTCGGCCTTGCCGTAGGTGATCACCGTGCCGTTCTCACCGGAGGCGTTCGCGGGCACGACCAGCGGCGCCGAAGCGGCGGCGGAGGCCTTGTCGTCCTTGCCCGAAGCCGAGTTGACCGCGACGGCGACACCGCCCGCGAGGGCCAGCACGGCGACGGCGGAGACCGCCACGACGATCCGCTGACGGCGCTTGGCGGCCTGCTGCTCGCGGCGCTGCGCCTCCTGGATCCGCTCACGGGCGGTGATGCGCTTCTTGTTCTTGTCCTGCGACATGGGGAAGTCAACTCCTGTACGCGGCGCGCGGGTGCGCGCGGGAGCCGCACCTGGTGCGGCGGGGTCGGTGAACGCGGGAGTCGTGCGCGCTGCCTGCGGGCGTACCGGGGCCGTCCGGCCGGGTACGCGGGGTGATCGGCCGGGAGGAGCGATCGGCCGGGGAGGGTGACCAGCCGGGAGGAGCGATCAACCGGGAAGGGTGATCAGCCCGGAGGGGCGATCAGCAGGCAGGCGCGAGGACCGGCGGGCCGCGCCGGGGCGCCGGGCTCAGCACCACGTCCTCGCGGCGCGGCCGGACACGGTCCGACACCGGCAGCGGCACCCGCAGCACCGGACGCGCCGGGGCCGGGAGCAGCAGGACGACCAGGGCGCGTAGCGGGCCGGCCAGCGACTCGCGCAGCGCGCACAGCGCCCGGGCCAGGCCGGACAGGGCGGCATCGCCCATCCGCAGCCAGGCCGAGGCCGCCAGCGCGATCACCACGTGCACCAGCAGGAGCAGCAGTTGGGTCGCGGCGGGCGCCAACTGCCCGGCGTGGCCCAGCGGGCCGCCCAGCAGCGACCCGTCCACCGAACCGCCGCCACAGACCAGCAGGTTCACCCCGCGGGCCGGCACCTGACCGGTCAGCACCGGCGAACAGCTGGTCTGGCCCAGGTTGAACGTGGTGTTGAGCAGCAGTTCGACCGGCACCATGACGCCGGAGATGTGCAGCAACCGCCGCTCCCCGCCGGCCAGCACGGCCGCGACCAGGAAGACGACGGCACAGGCCGTGGCCACCAGCGACAGCGGCAGCGGGCGGCCCGTGATGACCACCTGGCCCAACGCGGCCATCGGCACGGCGAGCGCGGTGAACACCGCGGCCCGCAGGGCCCTGGTCGCGTGGGAGGAGATCGTCACGCTCCGGAGTATGCCATGGCCCTCGCGTCCGGCACGAGGGCCCGTAGGTCCCTGGTCCGGCTGACACGCGCTCAGTAACCTGCCGGTCCGCCCGCCCGGTCGACAGCGGTCCGGCCCGCACTAGCCTGGAAAGCCGGAAGGCGTTCCCGCTGACCCGACGAGGGGGCGAGCGCACATGGTGACGTCCGAGACCACGGTGGGGCAGGTCCTGCTGGCCCGCATCGAGGCGCAGGCCGAGGTGCTGGCCGGCCTCGACGACGCCGTCCGGGCGGACGAGCCGGACGCCGTGCACCGGATGCGGGTCGCCTGCCGGCGGCTGCGCAGCGCCCTGCGGACCTTCCGGCGGCTGTTCGCCCCCGGTGCCACCGACGAACTGGTCGCCGAGCTGCGCTGGCTCGCCGCCGCCCTCGGCGGGGCGCGGGACCGCGAGGTGCTGGCCGAACGGCTGGCCGCCGAGGCCCGTGAGCTGCCCGCCGAGTGCGAGCCGCGGCGGCTCGCCGACGCGCTGGAGCGGTGGGGCGAGGCCGAGTACCGCAAGGTCCGGCCCGAGGTGGTCGCGGCCCTCGACGACCCCCGCCGCCGGGCCCTCGGCGAGGGCCTCGCCTCCCTGCTCGCCGACCCGCCGCTACGCCCGCGTGCCGCCCGCAGCGCCCTCCCGGAACTCTCCCGGATCGCCGCCCGTGAGCAGCGCCGCACGGCCAAGCGCGTCCGCGCGGCCCTCGCCGCGGCCCCCGAGGACCGGGACCGGGCCCTCCACGACGCCCGCAAGGCGGCCAAGCGCGCCCGCTACGCCGGTGAGACCGCCGCCCCGGTGGCGGGCGCCCGGGCGGACCGCTACACGCGGCGGATGAAGGCCGTCCAGGAGGTGCTGGGCGAGCACCAGGACGCCGTGGTGGCGGCGAGCTCGCTCGCCGCCAACGCCGCGACCGGCGGCGAGCCCTTCGGCTACGGCGTCCTGTACGCCCGCCAGCTGGCCACCCGGGAGGCCGCCCGCGAGCGGCTGCCGGACGTCTGGCGGCGGGCGGGCAAACGCAAGCTGCCCCGGTTCGGGTAGCGGGCCGCCCGCGCGCGGCGCGGCTCGCGCCGCTGCCGGTGGACGGTTTCCGTCCGGCCGCTCGCGGCGGCCTTCGCGGTACCCGTCGGACGCCGCTCTCGGACCGATCGGTCTGTCCACGGTGTGTCCAGCCGGTGGCGTCCGGGGAGCCGTTGAGCGACGGCTGCCGTCCGCCGGCGCGGGGCGGGCGGGGGCCCGTTACGGGGTGGGCGTGCCCTGCCGGTGGCCGACGGGTACGCGGCTCACGCAGGGCCGGAGCAGTCTGTTCGCGGCGTGTTTACCGGTCGTACCGGGCGGACTCGTTCGGTGACGGCCGCCGTGCGTCGGCGCCGGGACGCCGCTCGCGGCGAGACCGCCTTGTCTACCGATGGTGTGGTGAGCAGTTTCGCGACGGTTCCCGTGCGCTGGCGCCAGTAGGGGTGGTGGAGCCGGGAGGGGTGGGCGCCGAGGGCTTGCCCGGCAGACGGCGGGCGGGAGGTCGCTCGCGGACCGACCGGCCTGCTCGGTGCGTGCCTACCGCTGGTGTTCGGGTGGCGTCCGGGGGAGTCGTTCTGCGGCGGCTGCCGTCCGCCGCAGCCGGGAGGGCTTGGTGGTGCCTGTACAGGCGGGCGCGCCCGGGTGGTATCCGGCAGGGCGGGCCGGACTACTTCGGGTGGAGGCCCGCCGAGAGGGCGGCCTCGCGTAGGAGGTCCCGGAGCATCGCGGTGGTGAGCCGGCCGGTGTTGGTGTTGCGCGGGCTCACGTGGTAGCAGCCGTACAGCTGGAGCGGCGGGCCGCCGTCGGTGGCGGGGAGGGTGACGTGGGCGGCGTGGCCGAAGGCCGGGCGGGGGCGGGGGACCTGCCAGCCGGCGTCGGCGATCACCGGCAGCATCGCCTGCCAGGCGAAGCCGCCGAGGGGGACGACGGTGCGCACGGTGGGCCGCAGCAACTGGAGTTCGCGGGTGATCCAGGGGCGGCAGGTGTCGCGTTCGGCGGTGCTGGGCTTGTTGTCGGGCGGAGCGCAGCGGACCGGGTCGGTGATCCGGACGCCGAACAGCTCCAGGCCGTCGCCGTGGCGGACGGACTCGGGGCGGTTGGCGAGCCCGAGATCGTACAGGGCGGCGTAGAGGAGGTCGCCGGAGGGGTCGCCGGTGAAGATCCGGCCGGTGCGGTTGGCGCCGTGGGCGGCGGGCGCGAGGCCGACCAGGACGAGGGGGGCGTCCGGTGGGCCGAAGCCGGGGATGGGGCGGGCCCAGTAGTCCCAGTCCTGGTAGGCGCGGCGCTTGGTGCGGGCGGTCAGCTCGCGCCATTCGACCAGGCGCGGGCAGGCCCGGCAGCCGGTGACGACGCGGTCCAGCGCGGGGAGGCCGCCGGCCCGGGCGGCGGCCTCGGCGGGGTGGCGGGGGTCGTCCGGGTCGTCGGCGCGGTCGGCGGAAGGGGCGTCGGAAGGAGCGGAGGGCACGGCCTCGTTCGGCATGCCCACGATCCTAGGGTTTCCCGCCGGCCGGCGGACGTTCGTTCCGGCGCCGTCCGGGCAGGCGTAGCGTGGAAACAGTTGCTCCGGCGGTCCCCGGCCGGTCCGGGTCGGCGGCGGCCGGACTCGCAGGTGTGCGCGCAGGCCGCGAGGAGGCCGCGATGATCGTCGATGCGGTGCTGGGGGCCATCGGGGGGCTGGTCGGGCTCGGGGCGGTCGTGGCGGGCCTGAGCCTCAGGGTCGTCCAGCAGTTCCAGAAGGGCGTGGTGTTCCGCTTCGGGAGGGTGCGCGAGGAGGTGCGCGATCCCGGGCTGGTGCTGCTGATGCCGATCGCGGACCGGCTGCGCAGGGTGAACGTGCAGATCGTGACGATGCCGATCCCGGCGCAGGAGGGCATCACCCGGGACAACGTGACCGTACGGGTGGACGCGGTGGTCTACTTCCGGGTGCTGGACCCGGTGAAGGCCACGGTCAACGTGCAGGACTACAACTTCGCGATCTCCCAGGTCGCGCAGACCTCGCTGCGCTCGATCATCGGCAAGAGCGAGCTGGACGACCTGCTGGCCAACCGCGAACCGATCAACCAGGGCCTGGAGTTGATGATCGACAGCCCGGCGCTGGGCTGGGGCATCGAGATCGACCGGGTGGAGATCAAGGACGTGGCGCTGCCGGAGTCGATGAAGCGCTCGATCGCCCGGCAGGCGGAGGCCGAGCGGGAGCGGCGGGCCCGGATCATCACGGCGGACGGCGAGTACCAGGCCTCGGAGCGGTTGTCGGAGGCGGCGGCGGTGATGAGCGCGACCCCGGCGGCGCTGCAACTGCGGCTGTTGCAGACCGTGGTGGAGGTGGCGGCGGAGAAGAACTCCACGCTGGTGCTGCCCTTCCCGGTGGAGCTGCTGCGCTTCCTGGACAGCGCGACGGAGGTCCAGCAGCGGAACCTGCTGACGGCCGCCGCCGCGGCGGCCGGGGCGAAGGCCGTGGAGGAGGCGGTGGAGAGCGGCGAGGTCCCGGAGGAGGGGCTGGAACAGGACCAGCCACGGCACGAACTCCCGCCCTTGGACGAGGTGTTGGGCAAGTCCCCGCTGGCCGGTGCGCAGTCGCCGGACGGGCGGCCCGAGCCGGACAGGCGGCCTGAGGAGGCCTGCCGGGGCGAGCAGGCCGGCCGGGTCGAGCCGGAGGAGGAGGTCTGAGCATGGGGTCCGGTGGCGACGGCCACCGGCCCGGACCACGATGGACGAGGGGAAGGGAAGCCAGGTCAGGAGGCCGACCATGACCAGAGCCAGCGACATCATGCACCCGGGCGCCGAGTGCATCCGCGAGCACGAGACGCTCGCGGCGGCCGCCCGGATCATGCGGGAACGCCACGTGGGCGCCCTGCCCATCTGCGGGCCGGGCGACAAGCTGGTGGGCATCGTGACCGACCGGGACATCGTGCTGCGCTGCGTCGCCGAGGGCCGCGACCCGGCCGCGGTGACGGCCGGTGAACTGGCGCAGGGGCGGCCGATGACGGTGGAGGCGGACGAGGACTGCGACCAGGTGCTGCGGGTGATGGAGCAGTACCAGGTGCGCCGTCTTCCGGTGATCGACCACCCGGATCACAAGCTGGTCGGCATGATCAGCGAGGCGGACATCGCGCGCGGCCTGCCGCAGGCGCGGGTCGCAGAGTTCGTCTCGGCGGTCTGTGCGGAGGACGCGCCGGCGGGCGCCGCCCAGGGCTGACCGTCCCCGGACGCACCCGGGCCGGGGGGGGGGGGGGGGGGGGGGGGGGGGGGGGGGGGGGGGGGGGGGGGGGGAGGGGGGGGGGGGGGGGGGGGGGGGGGGGGGGGGGGAGGCGGGGGGGGGCTTA
>NZ_JBVITE010000065.1:0-48251 GCF_055575155.1 Kitasatospora sp. NPDC034533 | reverse complement strand
TGTTTTCTTGTCCCGCCGGTGGGGTGAGGTCGCCCGCGATGCTTTCGTGCCTTGTTTTCCCTCCCTCTTTCCCCCCGCCCCCCCCCCGGGGGGGGGGGGGGGGGGCCCCCCCCCCCCCCCCCCCCCCCCCCCCGACGGGCCCCGCCCCACCCGATGGCGGGCCGGGAGGGTACCTGGCCGGCCTCAGGAGGTCAGCGAGGTCTTGCGGGTGGAGATGATCTGGTCGACCAGGCCGTACTCGACGGCCTCCTCGGCGGTGAGGATCTTGTCGCGCTCGATGTCGTCGCGCACCTGCTCCGCCGACTTGTTGGAGTGCTTGGAGAGCATCTCCTCCAGCTGCTCGCGCATCCGGAAGATCTCCTTGGCCTGGATCTCCAGGTCGGACACCTGGCCGCGGCCCGTCTCGGTGTACGGCTGGTGGATCAGGATCCGGGCGTTCGGCAGCGCCATCCGCTTGCCGGGGGTGCCGGCGGCGAGCAGCACGGCCGCGGCGGAGGCCGCCTGGCCCATGCAGACCGTGGTGATGTCCGGCTTGACGTACTGCATGGTGTCGTAGATGGCCGTCAGGGCCGTGAACGAGCCGCCGGGCGAGTTGATGTACATCTGGATCTCGCGGTCCGGGTCCATCGACTCCAGGCACAGCAGCTGCGCCATGATGTCGTTCGCCGAGACGTCGTCCACCTGCGAGCCGAGGAAGATGATGCGCTCCTCGAACAGCTTGGCGTACGGGTCGTACTCGCGGATGCCCTGCGTGGTGCGCTCGACGAAGCGCGGGACGATGTAGCGGCCCTCGGCGCGCATGTCCTCGACGCGGGCCTGGGCGGCCGACAGGCTGGGGATGTTCATGGGGGTCCTTGTCCTCCGGGGCGTTGGGGCTGTGGTCTCGCGGGCCGGGCCTGGGCTCAGGCAGCGCCCGTGCCGCCGCCGCCGGGGACGTCCGCGGCGCTGTGCATGATCGCGTCGATGAGGCCGTACTCCAGGGCCTCCTCCGGGGTGAACCAGCGGTCGCGGTCGGAGTCCGCGGTGATCTGGTCGAAGGTCTGGCCGCTGTGGTGGGCGATCAGCTCGGACATCCGCTTCTTGGTGCGCAGCAGCTGCTCCGCCTGGATGCGGATGTCGGTGGCGGAGCCGCCGAGGCCCGCGGAGGGCTGGTGCATCAGGATCGTCGAGTTCGGCAGCGAGAAGCGCTTGCCGGGGGCACCCGCGGTGAGCAGGAACTGGCCCATCGAGGCGGCCATGCCCATCGCGATGGTGACGACGTCGTTCTTGATGTACTGCATGGTGTCGTAGATCGCCATGCCGGCCGAGATCGAGCCGCCCGGGGAGTTGATGTAGAGGAAGATGTCCTTGTCCGGGTCCGCGGCCAGCAGCAGCAGCTGCGCGGTGATCTTGTTGGCGATGTCGTCGTCGACCGCCTGGCCGAGGAAGATGATCCGCTCGTTGAGCAGCCGGTTGTAGACCTGGTCGCCAAGGCCGCCGAGCACGTCACCAGCGGCGGCGTGCGGCGCCATCGGGCCAGGCATCTGCATCTGCGGGAACGTCACTTAGCCACCTGCTCAGTCGGTTTGGACGGTCGTTCCACGGCCGTCACGGTGTCGCACAGCTTCGGGTATCACGTCGTGATTGGTGCTGTCCAAGGACCCTAACGCGCAGGCCGGGCCGCAGAATCCCTCACGCAGAACTGTTCGCTGTGAGCGCAGGGTCCGGCGGGCCAGGCGGGACGACAGCGGGCCCGGACACCGTACGGTGTCCGGGCCCGCTGGGCTGCCTCGGGGGGCTACCGGGGCACTCAGGCCTCGGTCTTCTCCTCGGCGGCGCCGTCCTCGGCGGCGGGGGCCTCGGCGGCGGCCTCGACGGTCTCGCCCGTCTCGTCCTCGTCGTCGAAGTTGACCTCGTTGCCCTCGGTGTCGACGACCTTGGCGGCCTCGACCACGGTGGCCAGCGCCTTGCCGCGGGCGACCTCACCGACCAGCAGCGGAACCTGGCCGCCCTGGACGACCTGCTGCGCGAACTGGTCCGGGGTGAGGCCCGAGCCGGCGGCGCGGCGGATGAGGTGCTCGGTCAGCTCCTCCTGGTTGACGCCCAGCTCCTCGTTGGCGACGATCTGGTCCAGGACGAACTGGGTCTTGATGCCCTTCTTCGCCTGCTCCTCGATCTCGGCCTCCCACTCCTCGCGGGTCTTGCCCTGGGTCTCCAGGTAGGCGTCGACGGTGAGGCCCATCGGCTGGAGCTGGTGGTGCTCCACGTTGTGCTTGCGGGTCTCGATCTCGTCCTTGAGGAGCTTCTCGGGGTACTCGATCTCAACCAGGCCGAGCAGCGCGTCCAGCACCTTCTCCTGGGCCTGGGTGGCCTGGTCGTACTCCTTCATGCGCTCCAGGCGCTTGCGGGAGTCGGCGCGCAGGTCCTCCAGGCTGTCGAACTCGCTGGCCAGCTGGGCGAACTCGTCGTCCAGCTCCGGCAGCTCCTTCTCCTGGACGGCGGTGACGGTGACGGTGACCTCGGAGGTCTTGCCCGCCTGGGTGCCGCCCTTGAGCTCGGTCTCGAAGGTCTTCTCCTCGCCGGCCGACAGGCCGACGACGGCCTCGTCGATGCCGTCGATCAGGCGGCCCGAGCCGATCTCGTAGCTGACGCCGGTGGCGGTGCCGTCCTCCGGCACCTCGCCGTCGACCTTGGCGACCAGGTCCACGACCACGATGTCGCCGGCGGCGGCGGCGCGCTCGACGTCCTTGACCGAGGAGAAGCGCTCGCGCAGCTGCTCCAGCGACTTCTCGACGTCCTCGTCGGAGACGACGATCGGGTCGACGGTCACCTCGATGGAGGAGAACTCCGGCAGGGTGATCTCGGGGCGGACGTCCACCTCGGCGGTGAACTTCAGGTCGCCGCCGTCGGCGATCTTCTCGACACCCTCGATGTTGGTGATGTCGGGCTGGCCGAGGACCTCGATCTTGCCCTCGTCGACGGCCTGCGTGTAGAAGCGCGGCAGGGCGTCGTTGACGGCCTCCTCCAGCACGGCGCCACGGCCGAAGCGCTGGTCGATGACCCGGTTCGGGATCTTGCCCTTGCGGAAGCCCGGGACCGAGACCTGCTGGTTGATCTTCTTGTACGCCGCGTCGAGGCTGGGCTTGAGCTCCTCGAAGGGCACCTCGACGGTGAGTCGAACCCGGGTCGGGTTCAGAGTCTCGACGGCGCTCTTCACGGTTTGGTCTCCTATGGGCTTGCGGTCAGGTTGTCTCCGCCCGTCCCCGCCGCCCGGCCGGGGCCGGAAGGGGGTTCGGACGAGACGGGCGATGGGCGGTTGGAGCTGCATCTCCCGTGGGGTGGACGGTGAGCTTGACTCCTCGCCCTCGTGCGGTTGACCTGGGTGGACGCCACAGGGACTACCGCCAGCGCCCCATCCTACCGGTACCACGAAAGGCGGACGCCAGACGCCACCGTACCGCCGCCCCGGAGCTCCGACACAGAACAGGGCCCCGCCCCGGTGGGCGAGACCCTGCCGCACTGTCGGGGTGACCGGATTCGAACCGACGGCCTTCCGCTCCCAAAGCGGACGCGCTACCAAACTGCGCCACACCCCGTGGTGCCGAGAGGAAGCGTACACGCCGGGCCTGCGCGGGCTCGCCGACTTGTTCCGCTTGTTCCGCGCGGGCGCGGCCGCGGTTTATACCGCGCGACCCCGGCCGGGCGGGCGCGCGGGGGTGTGCGCGACGCGGTGTGCACACGGGCGCCCGGACCAGGTAGGCTGTCCCCCGAACTTCCGGCCGGTGACGGCTCGGAGGGTCGTGCGGGCGTAGCTCAATGGTAGAGCCCTAGTCTTCCAAACTAGTCACGCGAGTTCGATTCTCGTCGCCCGCTCCACAGGTCCGGCCCCGGTGCGCCCAGCGCGTCGGGGCCGTCGACGTTTCCGGGCCCCGCGCCGGCCGCGCGGCGCCCGCCCGAGGCGTCCGCCCCGCGTTCAGAGGCCGAGTCCGGCGGCCCGGGCGGCGGCCCGGTCCAGCAGCTGGTGGACGTCGCCCTCCCGGGTGGTGGGGCGGTCGTTGTACTCGTCCGGGGAGCGCGCCGGGCGGCCGGTGGCGTGCAGCACCTCCATCAGCTGGACCCGGGCGGTGCGGACGGTGGCGGGGGTCCCGTAGCCGTGCGCCAGGACGGCGGCCTGGGCGCCGAGCAGGCAGACCCGGCCGGCCTCGTCCCACATCGCGCCCTGGAGCCAGCCGTGCGCCCCGATGTAGCGGGAGGCGAGCCGCAGGTGGTCGGCCACGGCGACCGGGACGGGGCGGGCGGGCCGGTTCAGCGCCCGGTCGAGCAGGGTGGCCCGGGGCGGCGCGGGGTGGCCGGCGTGCCAGGGCCGCAGGGTGCTGCCGTACCGGCAGACGTACGGCACCGGGGTGCGCGCGGGGGTGGGCAGCGTGGCGAGGTAGGCCTCGATCTCGGCGACCAGGCCGCCGTCGGAGACCGGGCCGAACGGCGCCGGACCGGGGGCGAGGAGGGCGGGCGGGGTCGGGGCGGCGGTGCGGGGCATGCGGGCTCTCCGGGCGGACGGCTGTCGGGTTCCGCTGCCCAAAATGGGGCATCCGCGACATTTTCGCGACCGGAGAGCCGGACGGTCCGGGTGGTTTCCCGGTGGGCTGTCGGGCCGATAGCCTCGGCGGCGTTCGAGCGCGTTCGAGCGCTGCCCCCGGCGCCGCGCTCCCGAGGTGGAGGAGTCCGGTGCGTCCGCAGGAGCGACTGGCCGTCATACAGCGCTGCGTGGTCCGCGAGATGGCGCGGCTGGGCCAGGTGTTCCACCCGGACGGCGAGGTGGTCCGCGGCCCCGGCACCACCGCGGTGGCGGTGCGCGAGCACCCCGGGGACGACGGCGCCGGGCACGTGGACCTGGGCTTCGTGCTGCACCTGGGCCGGGCGGACGCCCCGGTGGTGTGGGACTGCGCGGCCGGCCTCGGCAAGACCGAGGAGGAGAAGCTCGCCAACGCGGTGCGGATGTGGGCGACCACCACCGCCTCGGTGCTGGTCGAGTCGGCGGAGCGGTACGGGGTGCACGCCGACCACGCGGACCTGCCCGAACTCCCGGGCTGGCACGCGGTGCAGGGCCCGGCCGCGGTGTTCGGCTTCGGCAACGAGCACCTGGCGGGCTGGCTGGCCGAGCACCGGGTGCTGCCGGCGCTGGCGCCCGCGCTGCGCGCGGAGCTGACGGTGCCCGGGCCGGTGGGCGTCAAGCTCTTCCTGGGCGGGAAGGCCGGGGACGACGTCGCCGAGGTCCGGGTGGGCGGCGAGGTGTCCGAGGCGGCGTCCGCGGCGCTGCGCGCGCTGGACTGGCCGCGGGGTGAACGGCTGTGCTGGGCGCGGTTGTTCGTCCTGCTGACGGCCGAGCCGACGGCATCGGGGCAGCGCGCGTCGGCGGGTGCCGAGGCACCCGCACCGATGCGTGTCCCGGCCCCGGCGGCGGCCCGCCCCCGGGGACTGTTCGCTCGCTGGCGGGAGGCCAGACGGGCCGGCCGGTGACCCCGGTCGGGGGTGCGGGCGGCCCGGCCGGATCAGCCTCCGGTGATGCCGGAGATGCTGTGGGCGAGGTTGGCCAGCAGGGAGTTGATCGAGGTCGCGACCGTGGTCTCGTGCAGCATGAAGCCGAACAGGGCGGCGACGATCGCGTGCGGGATCTTCATCTGCTTGTTGCGGATGAAGATGATGCACAGGATCGCGAACAGGACCAGTGCGGAGACGGAGAGTGCCACCCGGACTCACTTCCTCGTTTTCATAGCGGGGTGCCACCACCCGGCGGCACCTGCGAAAGCCGGACCCCGGCCTGTCCGACGGTCCCGAGGCGGAATCGCGGACCGTCCGGCGCACCGCCGGCCGGGGAGCCCACGGTCGACCGCTGTTCTCCGTGCCGCACGTGACACCCCCCATCCCCCGAATCCTGAACAGTCCCGCCCGGACTCAGTGTGGTCGACCGTGCTGGTTGCGTAAAGGTCTGAAAGTCAGCCCAACGCCATATCCTGCGGTGCGGGACGAGTTTCCGCCGACCGGGACGATAGCGGAGTTGTCCTGACGAATCGTCGGCGGGGCCGGGCTGAGCGGCCGGAAAACGGCCGGGGGCGGGTAACGGAAGCCGCAGGTCCGGTCCATCGACGGGGCGTCCGATTTGGCTGAAGATCAGCTACCAGGCTTGACAGCGGCACTGCCGGTGGCATGTGCCGGGAGGACGGTCCGACCGGCCGTCAGTCGCGCCAGAGCAGCAGCAGGGCGCGGTCGTCGTTGATGTCCCGGGCGACCGTCTCGATGAGCGCGGCCGCGGCGCCCGCGCCGGTGCCGGGACCGCCGCCGGGGACCACCCGGTCCGCCTCCCCCATCAGCCGGTCCATGCCCTCCGCGAGGTCCCGGCCCGGCGCCTCGACCATGCCGTCGGTGCAGAGCATCAGGACGTCGCCCCGGTTCAGCCGGCCGCGCACGCCCTCGAACTTGGCGCCGTCGTAGATCCCGAGCAGCGGGCCGTCGGCCTGCTTGACCTCCCAGCGCCCCTCCCCCGCCAGGCGCTGCATGCCCGGCAGGTGCCCGGCGGAGAGCAGCTCGTACTCGCCGGTGTCCAGGTCCAGCACCAGGTGGACGGCGGTGGCGAAGCCCTCCTCCCAGGACTGGCGCAGCAGGTAGCCGTTGGCGGCGGGCAGGAAGTCGTGCGCGGGCAGCGAGCCGACCAGGCCGCCGAAGGCGCCGGAGAGCAGCAGGGCCCGGGAGCCGGCGTCCATGCCCTTGCCGGAGACGTCGGCGAGGACCACCTCCAGCAGCCGCTGGCCGGGGCCGGTGCGGGCGGCGACCACGAAGTCCCCGGAGAAGGACTGGCCGCCGGCCGGGCGCAGCGCCATGTCCGCGTGCCAGCCGTCCGGCAGTTCGGGCACCCGGCTCTGCACCCGCAGCCGCTCGCGCAGGTCGAAGAGCATGGTGGAGCCGCCCCACCAGGGCACGCCGACCCGGGCGCGGAACTGGGCGAGCAGCAGGCCGCCCACGCCGGCGGCGCCGACCACCAGGGCCGCGCCCGGGGTCACGCCGTAGAGGTAGGCCTCGGGGTTGTCGCTGGCGACCCGCTGGCCGGTGTGGATCACGGACTCGGAGGAGAGGCCGAGCGCGGCCAGGGCGTAGAGCACCACCAGGCTGCCGGGGCGCAGCAGCAGGGCGCCGGCCAGGATCGGCAGGACCAGGGAGGTGGGCGGGGCCCAGTCGGGCATCCAGATGTTGAGCAGGATCAGCAGCGGGACGAGCAGGGCGAGCGCGCAGAGCACCGGCCAGTCGGCGGCGCCGCCGCGGAAGTAGTCCACCCCGGCCGTGCGCAGCCTTCGGCGGACCCGGCGGACCCTCTTGCGCAACCGGGCCGTCACGGACTCGGACGCCGGGGCGGCGCCGGGCCTCGTCGCAGTCGTCTGGGGCTTGGTGCCCGGCGCTCTGCCAGCCATGGGGTCCGACCCTATCCACGGGCACCGCCCGGCGTCGACGGGCCGGGGGCGGGTGCGGGCGCCGGAGCGCTGGGTGCCCGGTGGGTTTCGGCCGATCGGGGCGGGGGTGGGCGGGCCGCGAGGGGCCGTGTGGGGGTTGGGCGCACGAACCCGGCGGGTGGTGCGTGTGCCCGGCGTGCGGCGGGTGTCCGTGCGCCGGGTCCTGTGGCCGATCCCACAGGCGTCGCGCGGCCGCGGAGGCCGTCCCGGGGGCGCCGGGGACGGCGGCGGCCGGTCGCACGGAAGCGTGCGACCGGCCGCCGGGGGGTGTGGGTGGCGGGATCAGCCCTGCGGGTGGTGGGCCGGGATCGGCGGGAGCTCGCCGGTGGTCTCGTACTCGCTCAGCATCTCGATCCGGCGGGTGTGCCGGGGCTCGCCGCTGTACGGGGTCTTGAGGAAGACCTCGACGAACTCGGTGGCCTCCTCGACCGTGTGCATCCGGCCGCCGATGGAGATCACGTTGGCGTTGTTGTGCTGGCGGCCGAGCTCGGCGGTCTGCACGCTCCAGGCCAGCGCGGCCCGGACGCCCTTGACCTTGTTGGCGGCGATCGCCTCGCCGTTGCCCGAGCCGCCGATCACGATGCCCAGGGCCTCCGGGTCGGCGGCGGTGCGCTCGGCGGCGCGCAGGCAGAACGGCGGGTAGTCGTCCTCGGCGTCGTAGATGTGCGGCCCGCAGTCGACCGGCTCGTGGCCGGCCCCCTTGAGCCACTCCACGAGGTGGTTCTTCAGTTCGTATCCGGCATGGTCGGAGCCCAGGTACACGCGCATGCCCATGAGTGTGGCATGCGCGTGCGCCCGGGCCCGACAACGGGTGCGCCGGCGGCGGGTGCGCCCGCCGGGCGCAGGTCAGCGCCGGCCGAGCAGCTTCCAGGCCAGCGGCAGGGCGCCAGCGGCGAAGGCGGCCTTGAGGGCGTCGCCGACGAGGTACGGGTAGAGGCCGAGCTCGGCGGCGCGGGCGAGCGGCACGTGCAGCGACAGGGCGAGGTACGGGACGCCGACCGCGTAGATGGCCAGGCTGCCGAGGACCATGGTGGCGGCGGTGTTGACCGGGGTGCGGTCGGCGCCCCGGCGGGCCAGCGCGCCGGTGAGGGCGGCGGCCACGACGAAGCCGAGCACGTAGCCGAAGGTCGGGAAGGCCCAGCCGGTGGCGCCCCCGGTGAACCAGGGCAGGCCCGCCATGCCGGCCAGCAGGTACAGCGCGAGCGAGGCGACGCCGCGGCGGGCGCCGAGCGCGGTGCCGACCAGCAGGGCGGCGAAGGTCTGGCCGGTGACCGGCACCGGCGAGCCGGGGACGTTCACCGACAGCTGGGCGGCCACGCCGGTCAGGGCGGCGCCGCCGGCCACCAGGGCCAGGTCGCGGGCCTGGGCGCCGAGGCGGGTGGAGGCGGCGGGCAGCAGGTCGGCGAGGACGGCGCGACGCGGTATCGGGGTGGTGGCAATGGCCATCGGGTCTCCTCCAGAAGAGTCCAGGTGAGTGAACACCTGTGAACCTACGCGGTGATCCCCCGGGCGAACGGGGTCGGTTTCGGACAAACCCCCGGCCTCGGGGGTTGTCGGAACCGACCGTTGATCACGCCCAGCCATCAGGCGGTCACGATGGGCTCCGGGGAGGTCCGCATGGTGGGCCCTGGTCGGTCATCTTTGGCATGGACAGCGATATCGCCGGATATTGGACAGCTCGTACCGCTCACCGCACAGCAGTCTGGATCCACCCCTTATGCCCCCCACTTCCGCTCCTCCGGCGACCGGGACGCCTCACGGCCCCCAGCCGACCGCGAGCCCGGCGTCGGGACAGCAACTCGCCCACGGCCTGAAGCAGCGCCACCTGTCGATGATCGCCCTCGGCGGCGTGATCGGCGCCGGCCTCTTCGTCGGCTCCGGCGCCGGCATCGCGGCCGCCGGCCCGGCGGTCATCCTCGCGTTCGTGCTCTCCGGCCTCCTGGTCATGCTGATCATGCGGATGCTCGGTGAGATGTCGGCCGCCCGCCCCGCCTCCGGCTCGTTCTCGGTGCACGCCGAGAAGGAGATCGGCCCCTGGGCCGGGGTCACGGCCGGCTGGATGTACTGGGTGATGCTGTGCTGCGGTGTCGCCGCGGAGGCCACCGCCGCCGGGAAGATCGTCAACGGCTGGATCCCGGGCGTCTCCGTCTGGATCTGGGTCGGCCTGTTCATGGCGTTCTTCTGCTCCAGCAACCTCACCGCGGTGAAGAACTTCGGCGAGTTCGAGTTCTGGTTCGCCGCGATCAAGATCACCGCGATCGTCGCCTTCCTGGTCCTCGGCGGGCTCGGCATCGCCGGTGTGATCGGCCCCGGCGCCCCCGGCGTCGAGAACCTCACCGGCCAGGGCGGCTTCCTGCCCAAGGGCGTCGACGGACTGATCGTCGGCCTGCTCGCCTCGGTCTTCGCGTACGGCGGCATGGAGACGGTGACCATCGCCGCCGCCGAGTCCGACGACCCCAAGAAGAACGTCGCCAACGCCGTGCGCACCGCGGTGTGGCGGATCGCGATCTTCTACATCGGCTCGATGGCCCTGGTGGTCACCCTCGTGTCCTGGAAGGACCCGAAGGTCGTCGCCGACGGCCCGTACGTCACCGTGCTGAGCCACCTCGGGATACCCGCCGCCGGCGTGATCATGCAGGTGGTGGTGCTGATCGCGCTGCTGTCCGCGATGAACGCCAACATCTACGGCGCCTCCCGGATGGCGTACTCGCTGGTCGGCCGCGGCCAGGGCCCCAAGGCGCTGGCCAAGGTCAGCGGCGGGGTGCCGCGCCGCGCCGTGCTGGCCTCCTGCCTGTTCGGCTTCGGCGCGGTGCTGGCCTCCAAGTTCTGGCCGGCCACCGTGTTCACCTGGCTGATGAACACCACCGGCGTGGCGATCCTGGTGGTCTGGCTGTTCATCTGCGTGTCCCAGCTGCGGATGCGCCGCCGGCTGGAGCGCGAGGCGCCCGAGCTGCTCACCGTCAGGATGTGGGGCTTCCCGTACCTGACCTGGGTCGCGCTGGCCGGCGTGGTCGGCATCCTCGCCCTGATGACCACCACCGCGGGCAACCGCGACCAGCTGTACGCGGCCGGCGTGCTCGTCGCGGTCCTCAGCGTCGTCGGACTGCTCAAGCAGCGCCGGGACGCCGCCGCCCCGGCCGAGCGGCGCCCGCACTGACCCTCCGTCCGCACGGCGAGGGCCCGGTACCGATCGGTACCGGGCCCTCGCCGCGTTTCCGGGGGCGGCTACCCCCGGCCCACCCTCACTCGAAGGACGGGCCGTCCGTACGGGTGCGCTTGATCTCGTAGAAGCCCGGGGTGGAGGCCACCAGCAGGGTGCCGTCCCACAGCCGGGCCGCAGCCTCGCCCTTCGGGGCGGGGGTGACCACCGGGCCGAAGAAGGCGACCCGCTCGCCGTCCGCACCCTCGACCGCGATCACCGGGGTGCCGACGTCCTCGCCGACCAGGGTGATGCCCTCCTTGTGCGAGGCGCGCAGGGCCTCGTCGTAGGCGTCCGTGTCCGCCGCGTCGGCCAGCTCGGCGGGCAGGCCCGCGGCCACCAGCGCGGCCTCGATGGTCTCCCGGTTCTGCGGCAGGCCCTGGTTGTGGAAGCGCAGGCCCAGCTCGGTGTAGAGCCGGCCCAGCACCTGCGGCCCGTGCTGCTGGGCGGCGGCGACGCAGACCCGCACCGCGCCCCAGGCGTTGTCCAGCAGCTCCCGGTAGTTCTCCGGGAGGTCCCGGTGCTCGTTGAGCACCGACAGGCTCATCACGTGCCAGTTCACGTCGACCGGACGCAGCTGCTGGACCTCGATCAGCCAGCGGGACGTCATCCACGCCCAGGGGCAGGCCGGGTCGAACCAGAAGTCGGCGGTCTTGCGCTCAGCGGCAGTCGTCACTGGGAGTCGTCCTTCGTGAGGTGGTCCGAGGCAGGGAGGTGTTCCGCCCCCGAGAGCGCCAACACCCGCCCCGCGCGGCTGATTCCGGCGCGGGCGGGCGGTTCTGTGCAATGGTACTGGCGGAGCGGGCCGTGAAAGGATGACCCCGCGCGCGGACCACACACCCGCGCCGAGACCGCACCACCCACCAGGCGCACCACCGTGCGAGCCGGACAAAGGAGTACCGCCGTGCCGGGCAAGAACCTCAGCCGCGACGAGGCGCAGCAGCGGGCCAGCATTCTGGCCGTGGACGGCTACCGGGTCCGGCTGGACGTGACCTCGGCCCCCGACCAGGCGGCCGGGACCTTCCGCTCCACCACCACCGTCGCCTTCCGCTGCTCCCAGCCCGGCGCGGACACCTTCCTGGACCTGCTCGCCCCGGCCGTCCGCTCCGTCACCCTCAACGGCCGCGCCCTCGACCCGGCCACCGCCTACGACGGCGCCCGGGTGCACGTCGACGGCCTGGCCGCCGAGAACGTGCTGACCGTCGAGGCGGACTGCGCCTACAGCCGCACCGGCGAGGGCCTGCACCGCTTCGTCGACCCGGTGGACGGCGAGACCTACCTGTACACCCACTACGAGCCGGCCGACGCCCGCCGGGTGTTCGCGAACTTCGAACAGCCCGACCTGAAGGCCCCGTTCACCTTCACGGTGACCGCCCCGGCCGCCTGGGACGTGTGGTCCAACGCACCGCACGAGAACGTCACCGCCGAAGGGGACGCCCGCACCTGGGAGTTCGCGCCGACCAAGCCGATCTCCACCTACCTCACCGCCGTCGTCGCCGGCCCGTACCACGTCGCCCGCGACCACTACCGCCGCGAACTGGCCGACGGCACCGCGCTGGAGATCCCGCTCTCCGCGATGTGCCGCAAGTCGCTGGCCCCGCACTTCGACGCGGACGAGATCCTCGGCGTCACCAAGCTCGGACTGGACTTCTTCCACGAGCGGTTCGACTACCCGTATCCCTTCGGCAAGTACGACCAGGCCTTCGTCCCCGAGTACAACATCGGCGCGATGGAGAACCCGGGCTGCGTCACCTTCCGCGAGGAGTTCGTCTTCCACTCGAAGGTCACCGACGCCGCGTACGAGGGCCGGGCCAACGTCATCCTGCACGAGATGGCGCACATGTGGTTCGGCGACCTGGTCACCATGCGCTGGTGGGACGACCTGTGGCTGAAGGAGTCCTTCGCCGACTTCATGGGCTCCTACGGCCTGATCGGCGCCCGCACCCGCTACTCCTCGGCCTGGGTCACCTTCGCCAACCAGCGCAAGGCCTGGGCCTACCGGCAGGACCAGTTCCCCACCACCCACCCGATCACCGCGGACATCCGGGACCTGGAGGACGCCAAGCTCAACTTCGACGGCATCACCTACGCCAAGGGCGCCTCCGTCCTCAAGCAGCTGGTGGCATACGTCGGTTCGGAGGCGTTCTTCGAGGGCGCCCGCCGCTACTTCAAGCGCCACGCCTTCGGCAACACCGAGCTGGGCGACCTGCTGGAGGTGCTGGAGGAGACCAGCGGCCGCGACCTCAAGGCCTGGGCCGCCGCCTGGCTCCAGACCTCCGGGGTCAACGCGCTCACCCCGCAGGTCACCACCGACGCCGAGGGCCGGATCACCGAGCTGGCCGTGCTCCAGGACGGCGAGGTCGCCCGCCCGCACCGGATCGCCGTCGGCCTGTACGACCGGGACGCGAACGGCGCCCTGGTGCGCACCGGGCGGATCGAGCTGGACGTCACCGGGGCGCGGACCGTGGTCGACGAGGCCGTCGGCCTGCCCCGCCCGGCGCTGGTGCTGCTCAACGACGACGACCTGACGTACTGCAAGATCCGCTTCGACGAGGAGTCGCTGGAGACGCTGCGCACCGGCCTCGGCGACATCCACGACGATCCCTCCCTGACCGGCACCGGGCAGCAGGCGACCGATCGGCCCATCGGCCTGGCCCGGGCGCTGGCCTGGTCCGCGGTCTGGAACCTCACCCGGGACGGCCTGATGCCTGCCCGCGACTACGTCGCCCTGGTGCTGCGGTTCGCCGGCCAGGAGGGCAACATCGGCGTGCTCCAGTCGCTGCACGCCCAGGCCAAGACCGCCGTCGACCTGTACGCCGACCCGGCGTGGCGGGCCGAGGGCGGCCGGCTGCTGGCCGACGGCGCCCTGCGCGAGCTGCGCGCGGCCGTCCCCGGCAGTGACCACCAGCTGGCCTGGGCCCGCTTCCTCGCCCAGACGGCGGGCGGCGCCGAGCACCTCGGCCTGGTCCGCGGCCTGCTGTCCGGCAGCGCCCGGATCGACGGCCTGGAGGTGGACCAGGAGCTGCGCTGGTCGCTGTGGCTGGCCCTGGCCGCGGCCGGCCAGGCCACCGACGAGGAGCTGGCCGCCGAGCTGGCCGCCGACAACACCGCGAGCGGCAAGCGGCACCACACCCAGTGCCTGGCCGCCCGGCCCACCGCGGAGGCCAAGGCCGCCGCCTGGTCGGCGGTGATCGACTCGGACGAACTGCCGAGCGCCCTGGTCGAGGCCAACACCGCGGGCTTCTCGATCCCCGCCCAGCGCGACCTGACGGCCCTCTACGCGGCGCCGTACTTCAAGCTGCTGGAGCGGGTCTGGGCCGAGCGGACCATCGAGATCGCGATGCGGATCGTCGGCGGCTTCTTCCCGATCGCGCAGACCGACGAGCAGACGCTGGCCGAGGCCGACGCCTGGCTGGCGGGGCACCCCGAGGCGGCGCCGGCGCTGCGCCGCCTGGTGCTGGAGCGCCGGGACGACCTGGCCCGCGCGCTGCGGGCGCAGGCCTGCGACCGCGCCTGACGGCCCGTACGCCGAAACGGCCGTGGGCCCCGCCCGCTCCTGGAAGCCGGGGAGCGGGCGGGGCCTGACGGACCGTGGGCACTGCGGCGAGCGCCGGGCGCCTGCGGGTTCTCGACTCAGAGCTGCGGCGCGGGGACCGGAGCGCTGGGGTGTGCCTCGCGCTCGACCCGCGGCAGGACCTCCGGGACGTACACCTTCCGGACCGCGTCGCCGTCGTCGTGCGCCTCCCAGGCCTCCCGGCTCGCCCAGCGCTCCACCAGGACGAAGCGGGCGGGGTCGGCCTGCGAGTGGTACGCCTCCCAGCTGACGCAGCCGTCCTCGGCGAGGCACAGCGGCCGCATCCGGGCCGGCGCGCCGGCGACCGCCGGGACGCCGTCCGGCTCGGTGACCCTGACGATGACGATGAGGTCGAACATCACTGCTCCTCGGCGGTGGGCCGGTCCCGGCGGCAGGACGGCCGCCGGCAACGGCCGACGTAAGCGGGCCCGCCGCGGGTGCGGCCGCGGCGGGCCCGGGCGCGAGGAGGGCTCGGGCCCCGGGGAGGGGCCGGTCAGCCGCGGGTCAGGCCGCGGTCCAGCGCGGCGAGCGCGCTGCCCTGGTCGTCGTCGCCGTCCAGCGACCAGACCATCACCCCGGCGAGGTCGTTCCAGCGCGTGTACCGCGCCTTCTCGGTGAGGACCTCGGCGGTGTCGTAGCTGTAGAAGGTGGTGCCGTCGTACTTCCAGGACGCGCCGTGGTCGCGGTCCAGGTACACCTTGCCCGGCAGCTTGTTGATCTCCTGGTACGAGTGGTCGGGCGCCGCCGCGGTGGCGCTCTGGTAGAGGCCGCCGCGCTTGCCGGGGGCGACGCCCGTCCAGCCGTGGCCGTACAGCGGGGCGCCCACGACGAGCTGCTCGGAGGGCATGCCGCGGTCCTGGTAGTGGTTGACGGACGAGTCGGTGCTGCGCCGGCGCGGGTCCGGGTCGGTCGGGTCGGAGTACAGGGGGGCCTGGTGGTTGGCCGGGCCCTTGCCCTCCCACGGGCCGTGCAGGTCGTAGGTCATGACGTTCAGCCAGTCCACCGACTCGCTCAGCTGCGGCAGTTCGAGCCGGTCGGCGACGGTCTCGTTGGCGGCGACGGCGGCGGTCAGCAGGTAGTGCTTGCCCTTCTTGCCGCTCAGCGCGTCCAGCTGGGTGCGGAACTCCTCCATCAGCAGGGTGAAGTTGCGCCCGTCCTCGGGGCGGACCACGTTGCCGTCGTCCCCGCCGCCGCCCGGGTACTCCCAGTCGATGTCGATGCCGTCGAAGACGCCCGCGGCCGCGCCCTTGCCGCCCTCCGAGGAGCCGGGCAGGACCGGCACGTCGCCCTTGAGGTAGAGGTCGATGCAGGAGGAGACGAACTTCTTGCGGGACGCGTCGGTGGCGGCGGCGTCGGAGAAGTACTTCGACCAGGACCAGCCGCCCAGCGAGATGACCGTGCGAAGCTGGGGGTTCTTCGCCTTGAGCTTGCGCAGCTGGTTGAAGTGGCCCTTCAGCTGCTGCCCCGGGGCGTCGGCCACGCCGTCCACCGACTGGGCGGCGGAGAAGGAGCGCTGGTAGTCGTCGTAGGCGTCGCCCTGGCCGGGCTCGTTGCTCTCGAAGCAGGTGCCCTCGGCGGAGACGTTGCCGAAGGCGTAGTTGATGACGGTGAGCTTGCCCGCCTGGCCGGAGTCCTGGACCCGCTTGGCGGAGCTCTGGGCCCCCCACTGGGTGAAGTAGCCGACCCGCTGGCCCTTCAGCTTCGGGCCGTGCCCTCCGTTGTCGGCGTGGGCGGTGGCGGGAGCGGCGAGCAGCGCGGCGGCGGTGGCGGCTGCGAGCAGGGCTGAGGCGCGAGTGGGCATACCGGACCTGTTCTCTGAAGCGTCGTCAAATGGTCTGGACCAGATGGCACAGAGGTTTAGTCCATCCACCGTTCACCGCACAAGGGGGTGGCGGCAACCGGCGCAGCATGCAAAAGGGGCCGGACCGCGTGGTGCGGTCCGGCCCCTCTAGGCCCGTGCCTCGGTTCAGCCGATCAGCGAGCGCAGCACGTACTGCAGGATGCCGCCGTTGCGGTAGTAGTCCGCCTCACCGGGGGTGTCGATGCGGACGACCGCGTCGAACTCCTTGTCGCCCGCCTTGACCTTGACGGTCTTCGGGGTGCGGCCCTCGTTGAGCTCGGTCACGCCGGTGATGGAGAAGGTCTCCTCGCCGGTCAGGCCGAGGGAGTCGGCGTTCTCGCCCTCCGGGAACTGGAGCGGCAGGACGCCCATGCCGATCAGGTTCGAGCGGTGGATGCGCTCGTAGGACTCGGCGATGACGGCCTTGACGCCCAGCAGCGCGGTGCCCTTGGCGGCCCAGTCGCGGGACGAGCCGGAGCCGTACTCCTTGCCGGCCAGGACGACCAGCGGGATGCCGGCGGCCTGGTAGTTCTGCGAGGCGTCGTAGATGAACGACACCGGCGCGTCGGCCTGGGTGAAGTCGCGGGTGTAGCCGCCCTCGGTGCCCGGCGCGATCTGGTTGCGCAGGCGGATGTTGGCGAAGGTGCCGCGGATCATCACCTCGTGGTTGCCGCGACGGGAACCGTAGGAGTTGAAGTCGCGCTTCTCGACACCGTTGGCGGTCAGGTACTGCGCCGCCGGGGTGCCCGGCTTGATGTTGCCGGCCGGGGAGATGTGGTCGGTGGTGACCGAGTCGCCCAGCTTGGCCAGGACGCGGGCGCCGGCGATGTCGGTCACCGGGCTCGGGGTCTTGGCCATGCCCTCGAAGTACGGGGGCTTGCGGACGTAGGTGGACTCGGCGTCCCACTCGAAGGTGTTGCCGGTCGGGACCGGGAGCGACTGCCAGCGGTGGTCGCCGGCGAAGACGTCCTGGTAGCCCTTGTCGAACATAGCCTCGTCGATGGAGCCGGCGACGACGTCGGCGACCTCCTGCTCGGACGGCCAGATGTCGGCGAGGAAGACGTCGTTGCCGTCGGCGTCCTGGCCCAGGGCGTCCTTGGTGATGTCGACGTTCATGTTGCCGGCGAGGGCGTAGGCGACCACCAGCGGCGGGGAGGCCAGGTAGTTCATCTTGACGTCGGGGTTGATCCGGCCCTCGAAGTTGCGGTTGCCGGAGAGCACCGAGACGACCGCCAGGTCGGACTCGTTGACGGCGGCCGAGACCTCCTCGGGCAGCGGGCCCGAGTTGCCGATGCAGGTGACGCAGCCGTAGCCGACCAGGTTGAAGCCCAGCTTCTCCATGTACGGGAGCAGGCCGGCCTTCTCGTAGTAGTCCATGACGACCTTGGAGCCGGGCGCCAGGGTGGTCTTGACCCAGGGCTTGACGCGCAGGCCCTTCTCCACGGCCTTCTTCGCCAGCAGGGCGGCGCCCAGCATGACGGAGGGGTTGGAGGTGTTGGTGCAGGAGGTGATCGAGGCGATCACGACCGCGCCGTTGTCGATCTCGTAGGACGAGCCGTCGGGGGCGGTGACGGCGGTCGGCTTGGACGCCTCGGCGGAGTAGGTCGGCAGCGCCTCGGCGAACTTCTCGGCGGCCTCGGCCAGGACCACGCGGTCCTGCGGGCGCTTCGGGCCGGAGATCGACGGGACGACGGTGGAGACGTCCAGCTCCAGGTACTCGGAGTAGACCGGCTCGTGCTCCGGGTCGTGCCAGAGACCCTGCTCCTTGGCGTACGCCTCGACCAGGGCGAGCTGCTTCTCGTCACGGCCGGTGAGCTTCAGGTAGTTGATCGTCTCGGCGTCGATCGGGAAGATCGCGCAGGTCGAGCCGAACTCCGGCGACATGTTGCCGATGGTGGCACGGTTGGCCAGCGGGATGGAGCCGATGCCGTCGCCGTAGAACTCGACGAACTTGCCGACCACGCCGTGCTTGCGCAGCATCTCGGTGATGGTGAGCACCAGGTCGGTGGCGGTGGTGCCGGCCGGCAGCTCGCCGGTCAGCTTGAAGCCGACCACGCGCGGGATCAGCATGGAGACCGGCTGGCCCAGCATCGCGGCCTCGGCCTCGATGCCGCCGACGCCCCAGCCCAGCACGCCCAGGCCGTTGACCATGGTGGTGTGCGAGTCGGTACCGACGCAGGTGTCCGGGTAGGCCTGGCCGCCGCGGACCATGACGGTGCGGGCCAGGTGCTCGATGTTGACCTGGTGGACGATGCCGGTGCCCGGCGGGACGACCTTGAACTCGTCGAACGCGGTCTGGCCCCAGCGCAGGAACTGGTAGCGCTCCTTGTTGCGGCCGTACTCGATCTCGACGTTCTGGGTGAACGCGTCCTTGGTGCCGAACTTGTCGGCGATGACCGAGTGGTCGATGACCAGCTCGGCCGGGGCCAGCGGGTTGATCTTCGCCGGGTCGCCGCCCAGCTCCTTGACGGCCTCGCGCATGGTGGCGAGGTCGACCACGCACGGCACGCCGGTGAAGTCCTGCATGATCACGCGGGCCGGGGTGAACTGGATCTCCTGGCTCGGCTGGGCGTTCTCGTCCCAGTTGCCGAGGGCGCGGATGTGGTCGGCGGTGATGTTCGCGCCGTCCTCCGTGCGGAGCAGGTTCTCCAGCAGCACCTTGAGGCTGTACGGCAGCCGCTCGGAACCCTCGACGGCGGAGAGCTTGAAGATCTCGTACGACTCGTCGCCCACCTGCAGCGAGCTGCGGGCGTCGAAGCTGTTCGCGGACACGACTGACTCCTTCTGGGTGCTTCGTGCGGTATCCGGCCGCCACGCGGTGGTAAGGTCAGCCTTACTTAGGCTTACCTTTCCCGCATCGCCGGTGAGCGCCTCTCGGCAAGTATCTTGATGTCGAGATATAGCGTAAGGGGCAGTTATCTCGATGTCGAGATAAACCATAGTGCATGGCCTGACTCACATCCTCTCCGGGCCGCACCGCTCGCGCTCCGGCCTCCCGACCGGACCGCGCCCACCACGACCCGGGCTGCCGTCAGCGGCACCATCACCAGCTCACCACCGGAACCGCCGGTCGGCGAGAGGGGCGGGATCCGCCCGCGGGGCCCTCACCGCTCCTCGCGGGCGCGACGCGGACCGAGCCCGTGACACCCGGCGCGCCCTCCGCCCGGGCGGGCCGGCGGTGTCCTCGGAGCTCCCGCCGCGTTAGCAGGGGGACCGTCGCCCCGCCCGTGGAAGGCCCGCCCAATGCCCGCTCCGCTCGCCGCCGCCCTGCTGCCGCTGGCCCTGCTCGCCCCCGCCGCCTCGCCGGTCTCCGTGGTCGAGGCCGACTTCGACCCGGCCACCGCCTTCGTCCCGCCGGCCGCCATCAGCTACGCGAGCGACCTGGTGCCGTACGGCTCGCACGCCCGGGTCGTCACCGACCGCTCGGTGCCCGGGCGGACGGTGCTCACCCTGACGGTCTCCGGGCTCGCCCCCGACCACGAGTTCCCGGTGCACCTGCACACCCGTGACTGCGGGGCCGACCCGGCCTCCTCCGGGCCCCACTACCAGGACCGGGTCGACCCGGTGCAGCCCTCCACCGACCCGGCGTACGCCAACGAGCGCAACGAGCTGCGGCTGGTGCTGCGCACCGACGGGCAGGGCGCGGGCACCGCGACCACCGCGGTGGGCTGGCAGCCGCGGCCGGGTGAGGCGCGCTCGCTGGTGCTGCACGCGGGCACCCCGGCCGGCCCGCACGCGGCGGGCCCGTACGAGACGGGCTCGCACACGGCGGGCTCACAGGAGACGGGCTCGCACGCGGCGGGCTCGCAGGAGACGGGCTCGCACGCGGCGGGCGACCGGGTGGCCTGCGTCAAGCTGGACGGCTGAGGCCGGGCGCTCCTCCGGGGCGGGCCGGGGAGTCCTCCGGGCCGAGTGGGCCGGTCAAGCCGGTCGGGCCGGTGAGCCCAGCCGGACCGGTCGGGGCGGTCAGGAGCCGAGGGTGGCGACCAGGACCGCCTTGATGGTGTGCAGCCGGTTCTCGGCCTGGTCGAACACGATGGAGTGCGCGGACTCGAACAGCTCGTCGGTGCACTCCAGCTCGGACATGCCGGTCGCCTCGTACATCTGCCGCCCGACCACCGTGCCCAGGTCGTGGAACGCGGGCAGGCAGTGCAGGAACTTGACGGCCGGGTTGCCGGTGGCCCGGACGGTGTCCATCGAGACCTGGTAGGGCTTGAGCAGCTCGATCCGCTCGGCCCAGACCTCCTTGGGCTCCCCCATCGAGACCCAGACGTCGGTGTAGAGGAAGTCGGCGCCGGCCACGCCCTCGGCCACGTCCTCGGTCAGGGTGATCCGGGCGCCGGTCGTCTCGGCCAGAGCCTGGGCGGACTTGCGCACGTCCTCGGTCGGCCACAGCTCACGGGGGGCGACGATCCGGATGTCCATGCCGAGCAGGGCGCCGGTGACCAGCAGCGAGTTGCCCATGTTGGAGCGGGCGTCGCCGAGGTAGGCGAGGGCGACCTCGGGGAGCGGCTTGGCGGTGTGCTCGGTGATGGTGAGCACGTCGGCCAGCATCTGGGTGGGGTGCCACTCGTCGGTCAGGCCGTTCCACACCGGCACGCCGGAGTACTCGGCGAGCTCCTCGACGATCTCCTGGCCGTGGCCGCGGTACTCGATGCCGTCGAACATCCGGCCGAGCACCCGGGCGGTGTCCTTGATGGACTCCTTGTGGCCGATCTGCGAGGCCGCCGGGTCCAGGTAGGTGGTGCTGGCCCCCTGGTCGTGGGCGGCGATCTCGAAGGCGCAGCGGGTGCGGGTGGAGGTCTTCTCGAAGATCAGCGCGATGTTCTTGCCGCGCAGCCGGGGCTGCTCGGTGCCCGCGTACTTCGCTGCCTTGAGCCCGGCGGCGAGGTCCACCAGGAAGCGGAACTCCTGGGGGGTGAAGTCGAGCTCCTTGAGGAAGTGTCTGTTCCGGAGGTTGAAGGCCATGCCGGGCTCCTGGGGTGATGGACCGAGAGAAAGGGCAAGTGTATACGATCCCCAGAATTTCTATGCAGCGGCGGGGCGGGTGAGGGGAGCCCGGGTCAGGCTCCCCTCCTTCGCGGCCGTCCGGTGCCGCCCCTACAGGCGCGGGTCGACCGGCTCCGACTCCAGCGCGAGCACCGCGAAGACCGGCTCGTGCACCCGCCACAGCGGCTCGCCCGCCGCCAGCCGGTCCAGCGCCTCCATGCCCAGCGCGTACTCGCGCAGCGCCAGCGAGCGCTTGTGGCCCAGCGCGCGCAGGCGCAGCCGGTCGAGGTGCTCGGTGTAGTCGGGGCCGTAGATGATCCGCAGGTACTCCCGGCCGCGCACCTTCACTCCGGGCTGCACCAGGCCGCCCGGGCGGCCCTCGCCGCGTGCCGTGCGCACCAGCGAGGCCAGCGGCTTGACCACCATGCCCTCGCCGCCCGCGCCGGTCAGCTCCTCCCACCACTCGGTGGCGGCGGCCATCGAGGCTTCGTCCTCGGTGTCCACCAGGACCCGGCGGGTGCGGTGCAGCACCGGCTCCTTGCGCTCGGCCCGGCCGGCGGCCGTGCCGTCGGTGGTGCTTTCGGCGGTGCCGTCGGTGGTGCCGTCGGTCTTGTCGTCGGTGGTGCCGTCGGTCGTGTCGGCGTCCACCAGGCGGTCGATCCAGGCCAGGTGCTCGTCGTGCGGACGCACCGCGAGATTGGCCCCCTCGGCGGCCAGCAGCTGGAACGGCGCGAGCCGGATGCCCGACAGCCCCTCGGTCGGCCAGCAGTAGCGCCGGTACGCCTCGGTGAACGCCCGGGCGTCGGCCGCGCGCCGGCGCTGGCGGGCGGTCAGGTGGGCCAGGTCCAGGCCGCGCCCGGCCGCCCGCTCCAGGGCGGACAACACCTCCGGCAGGGCGGCGCCCGCCGCAGCGCCGACCGCCGCGTACTGGCGGCGCAGCAGTTCCACCGCCTTCAGCGACCAGGGCATCAGCTCGGCGTCCAGCAGCAGCCAGTCGGAGGCCAGCTCCTCGAACAGTCCGGCGCGCTCGGCGGCCTCCCGGACCCGGTCGAGCACGGCACCGGTCAGTTCCTCGTCGGTGAGGAAGGCGCGGCCGGTCCGGGTCCAGATCGCGCCGGGCCCGGCCACCCCGAAGCGGCGCTCCAGCGCGGCCCCGTTCCGGGCGACCAGCAGCACCGCGCGCGAGCCCATGTGCTTCTCCTCGCAGACCAGGTGCCGCACGCCGTCCGCGCGGTAGCCGAGGAAGGCCTCCTCCGGGTGCTCCAGGTAGCCGTCCCGGCGGGAGGTGGCGCTCGGCGCCATGGTCGGCGGCAGGTAGGCGAGCAGCCGCGGGTCCAGCGCGAAGCGGCTCATCACCTCCAGCGCCGCCGCGGCGTTCTCCTCCCGGACGGCGACCCGCCCGTGCAGCCCGGTCTCCACGATCCGGCGCCCGGCCACGTCGGCCAGGTCCAGCGGACGGCCCTCCCGGGCGCCCGGAGCGTCGGTGACCAACGGGCGCACCGGGGCGTACCACTCGCGCTCGGCCTCGACGCTCACCAGCTCGCGCTCCGGGTAGCGCAGCGCCGTCAGACTGCCGCCGAAGACGCAGCCGGTGTCCAGGCAGATGGTGTTGTTGACGAAGCTCGCGACCGGCACCGGGGTGTGGCCGTAGACCACCAGCGCCCGGCCCCGGTACTCCTCCGCCCAGGGGTAGCGCACCGGCAGGCCGTACTCGTCGGTCTCGCCGGTGGTCTCCCCGTACAGCGCGTGCGAGCGGACCCGGCCGGAGTTGCGGCCGTGGTACTTCTCCGGCAGGCCCGCGTGGCAGACCACCAGGGCGCCGCCGTCCAGCAGGTAGTGGCTGACCAGCCCGCGCATGAAGGCGCGGACCTCGGCGCGGAACTCCTCGCTCTCCCCGGCCAGCTGGTCCAGCGACTCCTGGAGGCCGTAGGCGACGGTGACCTTCCTGCCGTCCATCGCCCGGCCGAGCTTGTTCTCGTGGTTTCCCGGCACGCAGAGCGCGTGGCCGGCCGCCACCATGCCCATCACCAGGCGCAGCACGCCCGGGGTGTCGGGGCCGCGGTCGACCAGGTCACCGACGAAGACGGCGGTGCGGCCCTCGGGGTGGGCGGCGTCCGCCGGGCGGCCCTCGGCATCCCGGGTGAGGGTGTAGCCGAGCCGGGTCAGCAGGGTCTCCAGCTCGGAGCGGCAGCCGTGGACGTCACCGACGATGTCGAACGGGCCGGTGAGGTGGCGCAGGTCGTTGTAGCGCTTCTCCAGCTCGATCTCCGCGGTCGCGATCTCGGCCTCGCCGCGCAGCACGTGCACCTTGCGGAAGCCCTCGCGTTCCAGGCCGCGCAGCGAGCGGCGCAGCTCGCGGTGCTGGCGCGGGACGACGTGGGCCGGCAGCTGCCGGTCCGGGCGGGAGCGGTTGCGTTCGGCGCACACCCCCGGCGGGAGGTCCAGGACGATCGCGATCGGCAGCACGTCGTGCTCACGGGCGATCGCGACCAGCTGCCGGCGGCTCTCGGGCTGGACGTTGGTGGCGTCCACGACGGTCAGCCGGCCGGCCGCCAGCCGCTTGCCGACGATGTGGTGCAGGACGTCGAAGGCGTCGGCGGAGGCCGACTGGTCGTTCTCGTCGTCGGCGACCAGGCCGCGGCAGAAGTCCGAGGAGACGACCTGGGTGGGCAGGAAGTGGCGGCGGGCGAAGGTGGACTTGCCCGCGCCGCTGGTGCCGATCAGGACGACGAGGGAGACATCGGTGACGGGAAGTCGGCGGGCGGTGGTGCTCCGCGCCTGCTCCTGCTCCTGGCTCTCGTCAGGGCTGTCGGTCGTGTCGTCGGTCATCGGGGCTCGCCTCCTTCGGGCGTCGTGGGCGTACCGGGCGTAGCGGGCGTCGTGGACGGGATGGTCGGGATGGTCGGGATGGTCGGGGTCGGCGGGGTCGACGGGGTCGACGGGGCGGGGCCGGGGGTCGCGCTCGGTGGCGGGGCGGTACTCGGCGTCGGGGTGGTGAACAGGGCCAGCTGGGTCGGTGCGCCGACCTCCTCGTCCTGCGGGCCGACCGGGCGCAGCTCGACGGCGTAGCCGTACGCGGCGGCGACCTTCTCGGCCCAGGCGCGGAACTCGGCCCGGGACCACTCGAAGCGGTGGTCGGCGTGCCGGACGCTGCCCGCCGGCAGGTTCTCCCAGCGGACGTTGTACTCGGCGTTCGGCGTGGTGACCACGACCGCCCTCGGCCGGGCGGCGCCGAACACCGCGTACTCCAGCGCGGGCAGCCGGGGCGGGTCCAGATGCTCGATCACCTCGCACAGCACCGCCGCGTCGAAGCCCTTCAGCCGGGCGTCGGTGTAGGTGAGCGCTCCCTGGGCCAGCGACACCCGGGCCGCCTGACGCTCCGACAGCCGTTCCAGACCCAGCTTACGGCTCGCCGCGCGCAGCGCCCTGGTGGAGACGTCCACCCCGAGGATCCCGGTGAACCGGGCGTCCTTGAGCAGTTCGCCGATCAACTCGCCCTGGCCGCACCCGAGATCGGCGACGCGGGCGGCGCCGGTCTCGTGCAGCGCGGCGAGGATCGCGGTGCGGCGCCGCTCGGCGAGCGAGGGCTGCCGGGGCTCCCGTTCCCGCGGCGGTTCCTGTTCCTTCGCCTGTTCCTGCGCCTGTTCCCACGGCGCCGGGGTCTCCTCCTCCGGCCGGTCGTCGACCGCGTTGTCGATCTCCTCGACCTCGCGGTCGTCCGCCTCCGCCAGCCGGGCCAGCTCCAGCCGCTCCATCGCGGCCCGGGTCAGCGACCAGCGCCGGGACAGGTAGCGACGGGCGATCAGGGCGCGCTCCGGGTGGGCGGCCAGCCAGCCCTGACCGGCGGCGAGCAGCTTGTCCACCTCGTCCGGGGCGACCCAGTAGTGCTTGGCCCCGTCCAGCACCGGCAGCAGCACGTACAGCTGCTGGAGCGCCTCGGCGAGCCGTACCGCCTCGGAGGAGAGCGCGACCCGCACGTACCGGGACTCGCCCCACTCGGGGAACGACTCGTCCAACGGGACCGCCGTCGCCTCCACCTGCCAGCCCAGCGGTTCGAACAGCCGGACCACCAGCGCCGGGCCGCCGCCCTCGCCCGCGCCGTTGGCGGGCACGGCGGGCAGCTCGATCCGCAGCGGGCGGGCCCGGCCGGGCAGTTCGGGGCGGGCCGGGCAGGCGCCCTTCATCGCGGACCGGAACACCGTGCGCAGCGCCACCGCGAGCAGCGAGGACGCGGCGTACGGGCGGTCGTTGACGTACTGGGCGAGCGCGAAGTCGGGCGAGCCGCCGCGCCCCCTGCCGTCGCCGCGGCCCTTGCGGACCAGTGCGATCGGGTCGATGTCCAGCAGCAGCGCCGCCGTGCAGAGCTCGTCCCCCGCCTCCGGGTAGAAGACGTGGGCCTCGCCGTGCGACGTGGTGAACCGCTGGACCTTGCCGGGGTGCTTGTGCAGCAGGAACCCGAGATCCGTGGCCGGGTTCTCGGCGCTGCCGGTGGTGGAGATCGACATGAACACCCGCCGAAGTATTGCCCAGCGCCGGGGCGCCGGGCACCGGGTTTTCGCCCCTCGCGGGGCGCCGACCAGCGGGTCCGGCGACCGTGTCCGTCCGGTGGGCGTGTTCGGCACCGGGGCCCCGCATTGGTTAACGTGCACGGTGTGACTGCTGAATCCACCTCGCTCGAATCCACCTCCCCGGCGACCGGCGCCGTGGCCGCCGGTCTGGCCACCATCGCCGCCGACGGCACCGTCCTCGACACCTGGTTCCCCGCCCCCGCGCTGGCCGCCGAGCCCGGCCCGGCCGGCACCGTCCGGCTGACCGCCGAGCAGGCCGAGGCCGAGCTCGGGGCCGGCGCGGCCGAGGCGCTGCGCGTCGACGCCCGCCGCGGCGTCGAGGTGGTCGCCGTGCGCACCACCATCGCCTCGCTGGACGAGAAGCCGCTCGACACCCACGACGTGTACCTGCGCCTGCACCTGCTCAGCCACCGCCTGGTCAAGCCGCACGGCCAGAACCTGGACGGCATCTTCGGGCTGCTGGCCAACGTCGCGTGGACCAGCATCGGCCCCGTCCCGGTGGACAAGGTCGAGCAGGCCCGCCTGGCCGTGCGCGCCCAGGGCGGCCAGCTGGCCGTGTACGGGATCGACAAGTTCCCGCGGATGACCGACTACGTCGCCCCGACCGGCGTGCGCATCGCCCACGCCGACCGTGTCCGGCTCGGCGCGCACCTGGCCTCCGGCACCACCGTGATGCACGAGGGCTTCGTCAACTTCAACGCCGGCACGCTGGGCACCTCCATGGTCGAGGGCCGGATCAGCGCGGGCGTCGTCGTCGGCGACCACAGCGACATCGGCGGCGGCGCCTCGATCATGGGCACCCTGTCCGGCGGCGGCAAGCAGGTCGTCTCGGTCGGCGAGCGCTGCCTGCTCGGTGCCAACGCGGGCATCGGCATCTCGCTCGGCAGCGACTGCGTGGTCGAGGCCGGCCTGTACGTCACCGCCGGTACCCGGGTCACCACCCCGGACGGCACGGTGGCGAAGGCCGTCGAGCTGACCGGCCAGGACAACCTGCTGTTCCGCCGCAACTCGCAGAGCGGCGCGGTCGAGGTCATCGCCCGCTCCGGCTCCTGGGGCGGTCTGAACGCCGACCTGCACGCCCACAACTGACCTGCGGACCTTGGCCGTCGGGGTCCGGTGCCGGATGGCGCCGGGCCCCGCTCGCCGTCCGGGGCAGCCCGGGGGCGGTTGCGGACCACTCGGGCCGTCTCGGGGCGTCCCGGGGCGTCCCGGGGCGTCCCGGGCCGTTCTCCGTCTTTCGCTCCCTCCTTCCGTACGCCGTGCTTCCTCCGCCGTTTTCTCCGTTGCTCCCTCCGCTGCTCCCTCCGCCGTGCCTTCCTCAGGAGCTCCTGAGGATCACCAGCCGCTGGGTCGCCCTGGTCATCGCGACGTAGCGGTCGACGGCGCCCTCGATGCCCCCTCCGAACGCCTCCGGGTCCACCAGGACGACCAGGTCGAACTCAAGGCCCTTGGACAGCTCAGGGGTCAGCGACCGGACCCGCGGGCGCGCCTCGAATCCGGGGGCGCCGATCACGCAGGCCGTCCCCTCGGCGTGCTCGGCGAGCCAGCCGTCCACGACGGCGTCCAGCTCCGCCACCGTCCCGTACGCGACCGGGATGCCGCTGCTGCGCACCGAGGTCGGCACGTTGGCGTCCGGCAGCGCGGCCCGGATCGCCGGCTCGGCCTCGGCCATGACCTCCTCCGGTGTCCGGTAGTTGATGCTCAGCGAGGCCACCGTGTGCCGGTCGAGCCCGATCCGCTCCAGGCGCTCCTGCCAGGTCTCGGTGAAACCGTGCCTGGCCTGCGCCCGGTCCCCGACGATGGTGAAGCTCCGGGACGGGCAGCGCAGCAGCAGCATCTGCCACTCCGCGTCCGTCAGCTCCTGGGCCTCGTCCACCACGATGTGCGCGAACGGCCCGGCGAGCGGCTCCGGATCGGCGGCGGGCAGGACCGCCTCGTCGACCAGGGTGTCCTGGAGGTCGCGCCCGCGCAGCATCGTCACCGCCCCTTCGCCGTCGTCGTCGGCCTGGAGCAGGTCGCCGATGACGTCGGCCATGCGGGCGCGCTCGGCGGCGACCGCGGCCTCCCGCCGGTGGCGGCGCCGGTCCGCCTCCGGATCGCCGAGCCGCTGCCGGGCGGCGTCCAGGAACGGCAGGTCGGACACCGTCCAGGCCTGGGGCGCGGCCTTGCGCTGGAGCTTGCGGACCTCCTCCGGTTCGAGCCAGGGGGCGCACATCCGCAGGTAGGCGGGCACCGACCAGAGGTCGCCGACCAGTTCGGCCGGATCGAGCAGCGGCCAGGCCCGGTTGAGCGTCCCGACCAGCTCGCGGTCCTGCCGCAGCGACCGGCGGAACAGCTCGGGCGAGACCCCTTCGGTGTCGTCCAGCTTGTCCATCAGGATCGTGGCCAGCTCCTCCCAGATCTGCTCGCGGGCCTCGTTGTGCGGGGTGCCCGGGTCCGGTGCGTCGAACGCGTCGGACCAGTCCTCGGCGCTCAGCCAGAGGTCGGCCCAGTGGGTGGTGACCTCCATGCCCTCGGTGGGCGGCTCCTCGTAGAACCGGACGGCCTTCTCGACCGCCTTCACCAGCTCGGCCGAGGACTTCAGCCGGGCCACCTCCGGGTCGGCCTCGGGCCCGGCCTGCGCCCCCTCGGCGACGAGGTCCCGCACCGTGCAGGTGCGCACCCCCTCCTCGCCGAGGCTGGGCAGGACGTCGGCGACGTAGGCCAGGTAGGGCTGGTGCGGTCCGACGAACAGCACACCGCCGAGCCGGGGGTCGGAGTAGAGCAGGTACGCGGAGCGGTGCAGCGCGACGACCGTCTTCCCGGTGCCCGGGCCGCCGTCGACCACCAGGGCGCCCCGGGAGCCGGCCCGGATCACGGCGTCCTGGTCGGCCTGGATGGTGGCGAGCACGTCCCGCATCCGGGCCGAGCGCTCACTGCCCAGACTGGCGATGAAGGCGGACTGGTCGTCCAGCGCGGCGTGCCCCTCCAGGCCCTCGGCGGTGAACACCTCGTCCCAGTAGTCGGCGATCCGGCCCCGCGTCCAGCGGTACCGGCGCCGGCTCGCCAGGCCCATCGGGTCGGCGTGGGTGGCCGCGAAGAACGGCTCGGCCGCGGGCGAGCGCCAGTCGACCAGCAGCCGGCGCCCCTCGCGGTCGGTGAGGCCGAGCCGCCCGATGTACACCGGCTCCGGGTCGTCCGCGCGGACGACCCGCCCGAGGCACAGGTCCAGGCCGAAGCGCCGCAGGGCGCGTAGCCGACCGGTCAGCTTGTGCACCTCGATGTCCCGGTCCATCGCCTCCCGGCCGAGGCCGCCCGGCGCGCGGCGCAGCGCGTCGAGGCGGTCCGACAGTTCGGCGATCGACTGCTCCAGACTCTCCGCGATGGCCTCGAAGTGTCGTTCGTCCTCGCCGATCAGTGCCGGATTCGCCTTGGCGGCGAGGCGGTCGGGAAGGTCGAAAGCGCTGGTGGTCTGGCGGTTCATGGCATCAGCTCCGATCTGAGGCCTGCGATTGTGCGCCACCACGGGGGCCTTGCCGCAAGACCCCCCATGCGCTATACGTTGAGAGTGGCGAGGGGTGGGTTTGCCCCCTTGTTCCTTCCTCCGTTCCTCTTCGGGCGTGTTCGACCACGCCTCGGCCGCGACCCCGGGCTCACCGCGCTCCCGCCGGCGCGGAGCTTCGCGGCCGGACGGGGCCTAGCCGAGGCGGCCCCGTGACGGCAACCCCGGCTCACCCGGGAGGCTTACCGCGACGCGGAGTTGGACCGCATCGAGTGGTGTCCGGGTGACGGCCTCCGGGACGGTTCGTTGGGTGCTACGGCGGGGGTGGGTGCCCCGGTGGCGGGCAACTGCCGCCTCCCGCCGTGCGGGCCGAGCCACCGCGGGCCGCTCCACACCGCACCAGCGATCCGAAGAGGTTCCGTCATGTCCGAACCATCTGCCACGCCGCAGTTCCCGAGCAGCCCGACGGGCTCGGCCGACGGCACCTCGGCCGGACCCGCCACTCCCAAGAGCCTGCTGGAGCAGATGCAGGAACTGCTCGCCTCCGTCTCCGCGGACCTGGCCGAGCTCCAGGGCACCAGCCCCCGGGACGCCGGCTCCGCCGCCTACCCGACCGGCACCGACACCTCCGACGCGTCCGGCACGTCCGGCACGTCCGACCCCGCCGGGGCCCCCGACGCCTCCGATGCCCTGGAGGAACCCGGCACCCGGTAGCCCCCAGTCCGCTCCGCCTCGGCGGGCCCGCCCCCGTCGGGCGGGCCGCTGCCGCCCGGCGGAGCGCCGCAGGAGGGCTGGGCAGTGCCGACGGATGGACCGGTTTCGCCCGGTGGGCCGAGCCGGACCACCAGTAAGGGCGCCGCCCCGCTCCCCGCCCGCTCCGGTGCCGCCCCGCCGAGCGCCACCGTCTCCTCCTCCTCGGCCCGGACCGCCGCCGCGCGCAGCCGCCCCGTCAGGTCCTTGCACTCCGAGACCGCGTCCACACCGTCGATGCACGTCCAGTAGAGGCTCTCGGTGTCCGCTCCGCAGGCCAGCACCACCAGCGTCTCTCCGACCTCCTGGAGCAGCCCGTCCAGCGCCCCCAGGGCCGGCGCCAAGGCCCCGAGGTCGGTGAGCCGCGCCGCCCGGCCGCCGCTCACCAGGGCGGCCCGGACGACGGAGCGGTCCAGGCAGACCGCCGCGTGCGCCCCCGCCTCGGACAGCTGCTGCCCGAGACCGGTGATCTCCTCGTCCTCCGACTCCGCCAGCCTGGCGCCCACCGCCTCGGTGAGCAGCGCGGCCTGCCGCGCCTCGGCCAGTACGTCCGGTACGTGCCTGGCCTCGGCCAGGGCGTGCCGGGCGGTCTTGATCAGTCGCAGCGCCTCCATGGCCACCGCTCCTCTCGCTCGCTGTCGCCGTCACCGCCCCGCCACCGGGAGGGCGGCCGGGCGGTGACGGCTGGTCACGGGAAGAGCGTGTGAGGAAGAGCGCGAGAGCGCATCCACGTTGTCAGAACCTGTGGACAACTCAGGGGGTGTGGATAACTTCCGTCCCTCACAAGGGTTGGTCGCCCACGTCCGAGTTGACGCCAGGCACACTTTCAGTGGCACCGACCGCCTTCTCAGCAACCGCATTCTCAGCGGCCCCCGCCGCATCCGCCGGCACCGGGAAGCGGAGCTCGTTGCGCTCGATCTTGGCCGCCAGGGCCTCCAGCGGATCCACCCCCACCGCCGTGCAGAACTGCAACAGGTACGCCAGCACGTCCGCGACCTCGTCGCGCACCCGGTGCGCCCGTTCCGGCTCCGACATCACCGCGGCCGCCTGCTCGGGCGTCAGCCACTGGAAGATCTCCAGCAGTTCCCCCGCCTCCACGCTCAGCGCCGCCGCCAGGTTCTTGGGCGTGTGGAAGGGCTCCCACCGCCGGGCCGCCGCGAAGTCCGCCAACCGCTGCCGCAAGGCCTCCACGGTGGGCTCCGCCGGCCCCGTCACTCGTTCGCTCACCCCTCCAGGTCTACCGCATCCGGGCCCTCGGCCCCAGCTCCCGCCAGGGCCCCGGCCGGACCCGCGCCCTCCCGCACCGCACCGCCCTCCCGCGCCACCCCGCCGTCCCCCGAGGCACCGCCGTCCCCCGTAGGACGGCCCGCCTCCACCGGACCGCACCCGCCCTGGGCCGGCACCCGCGCCGGCTCCGGCCGCAGCACCGTGAACCCCGAGTCCGGATCCCGCCGGCACTCGACCAGCACCGCCCCGCCCCCGAGCGGCTCCCCCAGCGCCTCCCGCGCCGCCGCCGGCTCCTGGAGGGCCGCGACCACCCGCAGCTGGCTGCGCTCCGCCATCTCCCGGGCCAGCCGCAGCAGCGCGGTGGCCTGCTCGACGGAGAGCCCCGCGCCCAGGTCCTCGGCCAGCACGATGAGCTGCCGGTGCGCCCAGGGCACCTCGGCGGCCACGTCCAGGTCGAGCACCCCGGCCCCGGTCAGCAGCACCGCGGCGAAGGCGAGGTGGCGCAACATGCCGTCGGAGGCCTGGTCGGCCCCGGTGCGCCCGAGGACCCCCTCGTCGAAGACGGCGAGGACCCGCCGCACGCCCTCGCTCTCGCGCTCGGCCACGCTCAGCCCGAGCAGCGGGTGCGGTGCGACGGACTGCACGGCGCGCAGCAGCCGTCCGTACCGGCGCTGGCACTCGTTGCCCAGCCGGTGGATCACGGCGGAGATGTTGGCGGCGTTGCCGCGCAGCCGGGCCTGCGGGTCGGCCCGGGCCCAGCCGCGCATCAGCGCGGGGACGGGGTGCAGCGGGAAGACCTCGCGCAGTGCGGTAAGCAGGTCCTCGGTGGCGGCGAGGACGAGGCACTCCCCGGCCGACGAACCGGCGACCCGCAGCGGCAGCTGGGCGGTGATCAGGGTGCCGCTGGGGAACGGCGCCCGGATGTCCCCCTGGCGGGTGTCGTTGTGCCAGCAGACGTTGACCCGCCGGTTGCGGACGTCCTGCTCGGCGGTGTCCATCAGGGTCCGGCCGTCGAGGGTGAGCGTCTCCCGCGCGATCCGGACCGGGCCGTCGGTGCGGATCACGGCGTCGAGCCGGATCAGGCCGTGCGGCGAGCGGACGGTGCACCCGAGGTTGATCGCGTCCCGCCCGTGCGGGACGCACCCGTCCAGGCCGCCGCGGACGGGTACGGCGAGCGGGCCGGTGCGCTCGGGAAGGCCGTCCAGCGAGTCGGCGATCTCCTCGCCGAGGGCGAGCCGGGACAGCACGGCCAGCGCGTCGAGGGCGTTGGACTTGCCGACCCCGGCAGGCCCGTGCAGCACGGTGAGGGGAGCGAGCGGCAGAACGGCGCGCCGGTAGGACTTGAACGAGGTGAGCCGGAGCTCCTCGACGGTGGGGCGCGGCACGGGCGGCCGGTCGGGCCCCGGGGCGCCCGGTCGCCGGTGGGCCGGGGCGGCGGGCCTGGTGGCTTCGCGATTCACCCGTCGGAGGTTAGCCGCAGGCCGCCGGGCAGAAACGTGCCTGCGCGGCAGATTCATCCCAACGTGGCGCCCCGCCCCCGCCCGGGGGACGGCGCCGGAGCGCTCAGCGCCGGTACGCGGCCACCGTCACCGAGGCCGTCACCTCGACCGGCTCCGGCAGCTCCGCGAGCGCGGCACCGAGCCGCCTCGGGTCGGTGTGCCAGGCACTCGGCCCCATCCCGACGACGGTGCGCACGTCCTGCGGGCCGAGTCGCAGGGTGAACTCGACCTCCCGTCGCCCCGCGGGCTCCAGGTGGGGCCCGAGCTTCTCGTCGATCCGCCGCTGCTTGTCCTCGTCCACCGACAGCAGCCCCAGCGCGCCGACGAGTTCGCGCAGGTGGCGGGCGGTCGGCGAGACCAGCAGCAGGGTGCCGCCGGGGCGCAGCACCCGGCGGATCTCGGGCCCGTTGCGCGGGGCGAAGACGTTGAGCATCAGCTCGGCCGAGGCGTCCCGCAGCGGCAGCGGGCGCCAGGCGTCGCACACCACGGCGCCGATCCGGGGGTGGGCCCTGGCGGCGCGGCGCAGCGCGTACTTGGAGATGTCGAGCGCGGCGCCGACCTTGCCGGGCAGCGCGTCCAGGACGTGCGCCAGGTAGTGGCCGGTGCCGGCGCCGAGGTCGGCGACCAGGCCGTCGGCCCCGCCGGAGGCGGACGGGGTGGCGGAGGCGGCCTCCGCCAGCGCCTCGGCGATCGGCCGGTAGTGCCCGGCGGCGAGGAAGTCCGCGCGGGCGGCGACCATCTCCGCGGTGTCCCCGGTGCCGGTGTGGGCGTCGCCGGCGAGGAGGCTGACGTAGCCCTGCTTGGCGAGGTCGAAGCTGTGCCCGGCCGGGCAGCGCAGGCTGCGGTCGTGCCGGGTGAGGGCCTGCGCGCAGTGCGGGCAGGCCAGGTAGCGCTCGATGTCCTGGAGCAAGGTTCCGTCTTCTCTCGCCGTGCGCCCCGGCCGGTCGGGGCGCCAGCCAGCCTAGACGCCCGGCCGGACCCGGCACCCCGACCCCGCCGGTGGGCCCTACCGCGAGCGCCCTCCCGGGCCGGACGCCGAGCACGGGCCCGAGGCCGAGAGCGGGCCCGAGACGGAGCGCGGCCCCGAGGCCGACAGCGGGCCCGCGGCCGAGAGCGGGCCCGAGGCCACGGGCGGCGGACCCACGAGCGCGCCCCGAGGGCGGCCCAGGGCCGCAGCCGCCCCGACCCGCAGCGCCAGCGCCGCGAGCGCCTCGGGCGCGCCCGCCCGGCCGCGCACCCCGGGGAAGGCGTTGACGTCCACGATGACCGGCTCCGCCGGCCCGTCCAGCAGGTCGACCCCGTACACGTCGAGCCCGAACACCTCGCCGACGCGCAGCGCGAGCGCCGCCCGTCCGGCGGACGGCTCCCAGTCCTCCGCCCGCCCCGACTTCCCGGTGCCGGTGGCGAGTTCGGACCGCCGCCGGGCCGCGAACACCTGTCCGTCCACCACCCACAGCTTCTGGTCCCAGCCCGTCCCCGGGACGAACGGCTGGGTGACGACCGGCTCCTCGGGCCACCGCCCGGCGAGTTCCCGCAGCCGGTCCGGCCCGTCCACCCGGGCGACCAGGTCGTGCCGCCTGCTGTGCCGGCTCTTGACCACGAACGGGTAGGCCGGGGCGGTGAGTTCACCCAGCGGCCCGGCTTCGGCGGTCCGCGCGAAGGGCAGCCCGGCGGCTCGGGCGAGGTCGGCCATCCGCACCCGGTCCTGGCACAGCCCGGTGGCCGCCGCCGAGTTGACCACCGGCGCCCCCATGCGCTCCAACTCCCGCGCCAGCGCGAGCGCCTGCGGCGTCCTGGCCTTGAGCAGGTAGACGTCCGCGGGTTCGGCCACCGGCCCCGCGGGCGGGACGAGCGCCACCTCGTGCCCCCGGCGCACCAGCAGCCCGGCGGCCGCCGCCAGCACCGGGTGCCCCGGATCGCCGGTGATCAGTCCGATCCTCACAGCAACTCCCCGCTCCCGAAGCCCAGTTGCGCGTACGGGTCGCCACCGGCGGACACCAGCTCGGCGGGCGGCGCACCGGGCACCGAGACGGCCGTGCCGCTGCGGGCGAGCCGCAGCACCGCCCGGGAGACCCGGGCCACCGCGTCCGGCACCTGGCGGAAGCTCGGGAAGTCGTTGACGTCCACCACCACCGGCCCGTCCGGCCCGAGCAGCACGTCGACCCCGTACAGGTCCAGCCCGAACACCTCGCCGACCTGCGCCACGATCCGCGCGACGCTCCCCGGCAGCGGCACCTGCCGTTCGCGCACCGCCTGCCCGGGGTGCAGCGGCGAGGAGCGCTCCGTCGCGAAGAGCTCGCCGTCGACGCAGTACACCTTGAGGTCGGTCCCCGAGTTGGGCACGTACGGCTGCGCGATCAGCAGCCCCTCCGCCGCCAGCTCCGGCCCGACAAGCGCCAGTTGCTCGGGGCTGCGGACCAGCCGGACGGCGCGCCCGGAGCTGCCGTCGGCGGGCTTGACCACCAGCGGGTACTCGGACGCCGGGATCTCCGCCAGCCGCTCCCAGCGCGCGGCCGCGTACGTCACCGGAACGGGCAGCCCGCGGGTGCGCCCGATGACCGCGGCGATCGCCTTGTCCCGGACCCCGCGGATCGAGCGCACGTCGTTCACCGTGGTGAGTCCGACCGCGGCGGCCGACTCCAGCAGGGTCAGCCCGGGGCCGCCGGACACGGTCTTGAGCACCCAGGCGTCGTGGCTGCCCGCCCGGACCTCCTCGGAGATCGCGAGCAGCGAGTCCCCGGGGCGCAGCACGTCCACCCGGTGCCCCCACTCCCCGAGTTGGCGCACCACATCGAGTGGCATGCCGTCGCGCCGGTAGTGTTCCTCCACCAGAAAGCAGAGCCTCATCGGCCTGTCTTCCCCCCTCGCCTCGTGCAGACGTCCGCCGTCCCCCTCGGCGGAGCTGTGAAGGCATCAGCATGCCTGCCCCGTCCACGCAAGATCGCTGCGGGTGGGTAAGCGTTGGGCAACAATCGCCGCCCGGACCGTGGCCGACGGGTCGGACCGCAGGCGAAAACGGGTGGCACCCCGGCTCCGCGCCTGTTTGGATGCACGCCGTGACTCCTGCCGATCCTGCTCCCGACCGCCTCCTGCTCGACGAGATCGAGCGCTACTACGACGCCGTGCCGCGCGGTGCCGCCCGCACCGAGGACTTCGGACCGCTGACCCTGTTCGTCCGCAAGGACGACGCCGGCTGGCCGTACTACGCCCGCCCGACCCTCGGCCACACCGGGGCGGCCGCCACCGCCGAGGACGTCCGCCGGGTGCTGGAGCGGCAGCGGGAGCTGGGCGCACCGGAGGCCTTCGAGTGGGTCGCCGAGCAGAACCCCGAACTGCGGGCGGCCGTCGAGGCCGCGGGCCTGACGGTGCACGAGCACCCGCTGCTGGTGCTGGGACCGCGCGACGCGCCGGCCCCGGCGCCCGAGCTGCCGGACCACGTGGAGGTGCGGGTGCTGGCGGCGGACGCGCCCGAGCTGGCCGAGGCGATCGCTGTCCCGCACCTGGCCTTCGACGCCCCGGGCACCGCGGTCGGCGCGGCCGGCGTGGCCGAACTGGCCGAGAAGGTCGCGCGGGTGACGTCCGAAGGAGGAACAGAGCGGATCGCCCGGCGGATCGCCGACGGCCTCACCGTGCAGGCCGCGGCGCTCGACGCCGGCACGGTGGTGTGCTCCGGCCAGTACAACCCGGTGGGCGGGGTCGGCGAGGTGGTCGGCGTGGGCACGCTCCCGTCCGCCCGCCGGCGCGGGCTGGGCCTGGCGGTCACCGCGGCGCTGGTCGCGCACGCCCGGGCGAACGGCGTGCGGACGGTGTTCCTGTCCGCCTCCGACGAGGACGTCGCCCGGATCTACCGCCGGGCGGGGTTCCGCGGCTTCGCCACCGCACTGATCGCGGAGCCCGCCGCAGCCACGGCACCGGAGCCCGCCGCAACGCAGGAACCGGCCGCGGCACCGGAGCCCGCGACGCCCCAGGAGCCGGCCGCCACCCGCGCCTGAGCCGAGCCCCGGCCCGGCCCCGACGGGGACGGCGGCAGTCAGTCGTCGTCCCCGTCGTCCGCCCCGCCGACCTCCTCCCCCTCCGCCTCGTCCACCACCCAGGCCGCCAGCCGCTCGGCGACGCCCGACACCCCGAGCCGCCCCTCGCGGATGGCCCGGGAGAGGCTGCGCACCTCGCGGGCCGTGGTGGCGACGGTGCAGCCGCTGGCGACCAGGTAGGCGTAGGCGACGGCGGTCGCGAAGAGCTCGTTGGTCTTCTCCAGGGCGGGCACCCGGATCAGCTGGTGCATCAGCGCGGCGGCGCGGTCCTGCGGTTCGGGATAGACGGCGATGTCGAATATCTCGGCCTGGTGGCGGGTGACGGCCGCGAGGAGCGAGCCGTAGTCGGCGACCTGCGGGTCACCGGGTGTGTACTGCTCGGCGGTCATGAGCAGCCACGAGAGGTCGACCTCCAGCTTCAACGGCGCACGCCCTGGAGGTCGCCCGGCTCCCCGAACTCGGCGAGGAAGGCCGACTCGTACTCCTTCATGAACTGGGCGGCCGCGTCCACGAAGGCCCGTCCGGACTCGCCCATGTCCTGCTGGACCAGGCGCTCGATGTACTGGTTCATGCTGATCCCCTGCTGCTCCGCCCGCTCCCGGGCCATCTCAGCGGTCGTGGCGTCGACCCGCACGTTCAGCTGCTTCTTACCCATGCCGTTCAAGCTAGCGCTCAAGTGCTAGCACAACAAGGGCGCGCGCACACCGCCCGCACACCTGCCGCACGCCCCCGCGCAACCTCGCCGTCACCGGCAGGCCGACGTCCCGTCCCGCGACCGGTGCCACGAGTACCCGGCCCGACGGCCGCCCTCGTCCCCGGCGGCGGAGCGAGACTTGAAGAGTGCCGCACCGTCCGGGACTCTGAAACTCCCCCGAGCGTTCCCCGAGCGGCTGGTGCGGAGGCCCACGGATGACAGCGATGTTCGAGCAGGAGCTGCGCGAGCAACTCGACCGGGCCCGCCGGGACCTCGCGGCGGCCCGCGCCGAAGGGGACGCCGACGGCGTCCAGGCCTACGAGGGCCGGATCGCCTCGTTGCTGAGGCTCGCCTCCCAGCACGGCATCGACCTCCCGCACGGCGTCGACGAGGAGGAGCACAACGGGTAGCCGGCCCCGGACGCGCCGGAGGCGGCCACCCCCGACGGGTGGCCGCCTCCTGCCGCACCGGGCGCCCGAAGGCCCGGGATCACTCCCCGACCGGCTCCAGGATCGCCACGCACTCGAAGTGGTGGGTCATCGGGAACAGGTCGAAGGCCCGCAGCGACACCGGCCGGTAGCCGCCCTCGCGGAAGAACTTCAGGTCCCGGGCGAGCGCGGCCGGGTCGCAGGCCACGTACGCGATCCGGCGCGCCTCCAGGCCGACCAGGTGCGCGACGGTCTCGCGGCCGGCGCCCGAGCGCGGCGGGTCCAGCACGATCAGGTCGGTGGCGGTGATGCCGGTGCGCGGCAGCAGCGTCTCGACCCGGTCGCACTCGATCCGCACGTTGTCCAGCGCGGCCAGGTTGTGCCGGGCGTCCACGACGGCCTGCTTGGCGGACTCGATGCCGAGCACCGCGCCGTCCTCGCCGACCCGGTCGGCCAGCGCGCCCGCGAACAGGCCGACGCCGCAGTACAGGTCGAGCGCGTTCTCGCCCCACTGCGGGTCCAGGCCGTCCAGCACCGCGTCGACGAGGGTCTCCGGCGCCTCCGGGTGGATCTGCCAGAAGCCGCCGTTGCTGACCCGCCAGGTCCGCCCGGCCGCCCGCTCGCGCACGAAGCCGCGCCCGTGCACCTTGTGCACGTCGCCCTGCTCGTCGATCCGGGCGATCGACACCGGCTTGTCCAGCTCGACCAGCGGCAGCTGGGCCCCGTCGCGCGGGGTGAGCACCACCTGGCGGTCGGAGGAGCCGCTCGCGGCGATCGCCTCGACGCTCGCCACGCCCGGCCAGTCCCGGGCCTCGATGCCCAGTTCGGTGACGCCCTCGGCGGCGATCAGGCAGCGGTCGATCACCTGCACCTCGTGCGAACGGTGCTTGCGCAGGCCGACCTTGCCGCTCTCCGCGTCCACCGCGTACTGCACCCGGGTGCGCCAGGCCGGCACCTGCCCGGCCGGCAGCTTGCCGCCGACCGGCTCCACGCTGCCGTCCCAGCCCGCCTCGGCGGGGGTGAGCCCGGCCAGCTTGGCCAGCTGCTCGGTCAGCACCGCCGCCTTGAGCTTGCGCTGCCCGCCCGGGGTGACGTGCTGCCAGTCGCAGCCGCCGCACTTGCCCGGCCCGGCGAACGGGCAGGGCGCCTCGATCCGGTCCTTGGCGGGCTCCAGCACCTCCACCGCGTCGGCCCGCAGGAACCGCGAGGTGGTGGTCCCGTCGGTCACCAGCGCGACGACCTTCTCCCCGGGCAGCGCGTGCCGCACGAACAGCACCCGCCCCTCGTGCCGGGCCACGCAGTGCCCGCCGCCGTGCGCGACCGGGCCGACCTCGACCTCGTAGCGCTGCCCGGCCAGCGGCTCGCCGGACGGCGCCTCGGGCCGCGACGGCCGGGCGGCGGCGGTGCGGAGCGCCTTGGGCGGCCGCACCGTCTGCTTGCGGGGCGCCTTGCGGCCGGCCCCGGCCGCGCCCTTCGACGCGTCCTGACCGGCCCCCTTCGCCGCGCCCTTGCCCGCGCCCTTGCCGGCCGCCTTCCCGGCCGGCCTGCCCGCGCTCTTGCCGGCCTCCGGCCCGGTGGGCTCCCGGTCCCCCCGTTCGCCGGGGACGATCGGCGCGGTGCGCGCGGTGAGGCCGTCGCGGTCGGTGGCCTCCGGACGGGACGGCCGGCCCCAGCGCGGCCGGGAGACCTGCCCGGGCTGGGAGCCGCCCCGGCGGGCGCCCTTGCCGGAGGCGCCGGAGGAGCGGGACGGATTGTTGCGGGTCACTGGGAGGAGTCCTTGCTGCGGTCGGGGGTGTCACCGGCGTTCGTACCGGTGGAGGCGGAATCCTTCGACTTTACGGCCTTCGGCGCCCGGGGCTCGCCACGGCGGACGGCACCCGGCGCCGACCAGGCCTTCTGCGGCTTGCGCCGCTCCGAGGACTCCAGCTGCCACGGCACCGAGGTGACCATCACCCCGGGCTTGAACAGCAGCCGCCCCTTGAGCCGCAGCGCGCTCTGGTTGTGCAGCAGGTGCTCGTACCAGTGGCCGACCACGTACTCCGGGATGTAGACCGAGACCACGTCGCGCGGGCTGCTGCGCCGCAGGTTCTTCACGTAGTCCAGGACCGGCCCGGTGATCTCGCGGTACGGCGAGTCCAGCACCTTGAGCGGCACCTCGATGCCGCGCTCGTCCCACTCCCGCCGCAGCGCCGCCGTGTCGTCCGGGTCGACGTTGACCGTGACGGCCTCCAGCGTGTGGGCCCGGGCCAGCCTGGCGTACGCGAGGGCGCGCAGCGCCGGCTTGTGCAGCTTGGAGACCAGCACGATGGCGTGCACCCGGGTGGGCAGCACCACGTCGTCCGGCTCCTCGGCGGCGATGAGCTCCTCGGAGACCCGGTCGTAGTGGCGCCGGATGCCCTTCATCATCACGAACAGCGCGGCCATCGCGGCGATCGCGATCCAGGCGTGGCTGATCTTGGTGACCAGGACGACGATCAGCACGGCCATGGTCATCACCAGGCCGAAGGCGTTGATCGCCCGGCTGCGCTGCATGTGGCGGCGCTTGGCCTGGTCGGTCTCGGTGCGCAGCAGCCGGGTCCAGTGCCGGATCATGCCGGACTGGCTCATGTTGAAGGCGACGAAGACGCCGACGATGTAGAGCTGGATCAGCCGGTTCGGGTCGGCGTCGAAGGCCAGGATCAGCAGGATCGCGGCGATCGCCAGCAGGATGATGCCGTTGGAGAAGGCCAGCCGGTCGCCGCGGGTGTGCAGCTGGCGCGGCAGGTAGCGGTCCTGGGCGAGGATCGAGCCGAGCACCGGGAAGCCGTTGAAGGCGGTGTTGGCGGCGAGCACCAGGATCAGCCCGGTGACGCCGGCCACGAAGTAGAAGCCGGGCGTGAAGTTGCTGAACACGGCCTCGCTGATCTGTGCCAGCGCGGTCTTCTGGTGGTAGCCCGGCGAGGCGCCGACCAGCTGCTCGGTCGGGTTCTCGGCCATCTGGACGCCGGTCAGCCGGGCCAGCCAGATGATGCCCATGAACATCACGACGGCGATGCTCGCCATCATCAGCAGCGTGGTGGCGGCGTTCTTGCTCTTCGGCTTGCGGAAGGCCGGCACGCCGTTGGAGATCGCCTCCACACCGGTGAGCGCGGCACAGCCGGAGGAGAAGGACTTCAGCAGCAGGAACACCATCGCGAAGCCCGCCAGCGAGTCGTTGCCCGGGGTGGCGGCGAGGTGGAAGCCGGAGCTCTCGGACGGCATGTCCTGGCCGAGCGCGAAGTGCCGGAACACGCCGTAGCCGACCATCCCGATCACGCCGACCATGAAGGCGTAGGTGGGAACGGCGAAGGCGCTTCCGGACTCGCGGACCCCCCGCAGGTTCATGCCCATCAGCAGGACGACCACGACCACCGACAGGACCGCTTCGTGGCCGCGCAGCGCGGGCACGGCGGAGACGACGTTGGCGACGCCCGAGGTGGTCGACACGGCCACGGTGAGCACGTAGTCGACCATCAGCGCGCTGGCGACCACCAGACCGGCGGCGGGACCGTGGTTGACGGTCGCGACCTCGTAGTCACCGCCACCGCTGGGGTAGGCGTGCACGTTCTGCCGGTACGACGCGACCACGGCGAGCATCACGATCGCCACGACGACGCCGATCTGCCAGGAGAAGTGGATCGCCGAGGCGCCCGCGACGGAGAGGGTGAGCAGGATCTCCTCGGGGGCGTACGCGACCGAGGAGAGCGCGTCCGAGGCGAACACGGGCAGCGCGATCCGCTTGGGCAGAAGCGTCTCGCCCAGCTTGTCGCTGCGTAGGGCGCGCCCGATCAGGATGCGTTTCGGAAGGTCAGTCGGCATAGGCACGTTAAGGAATCGTAGGGGCTTCCAGGTCGAGGCTCCGCCGTTTGTCCCCCCCTTCGTCGCGACTGCGTTCGGTGGACCGGCTAGCGTGTCGGATACGAGTCGGCGGGCAACACTCTGGTTGTCGAGCGTTGCCGGGTCGGCGCCCCCACGATGACCCTCGTCCCGGACGACCGGGCGGGAAACGGAGTTGAACGGTGTTTGCGCAGGTCAAGAGCCCTTCGGGACGGGTGAGGTAAGCGCCGGTGCACATCGTCATCATGGGCTGCGGCCGCGTGGGCTCGGCCCTCGCCAGAGCGCTGGAGAAACAGGGCCACTCGGTGGCCGTGGTCGACCAGGACCCGACCGCCTTCCGCAGGCTGGGCGCCGGGTTCAACGGGCGCCGGGTGACCGGCGTCGGCTTCGACCAGGACACCCTGCGCGAGGCGGGCATCGAGGAGGCCGGCGCCTTCGCCGCGGTCTCCAGCGGTGACAACTCCAACATCATCGCCGCGCGGGTGGCCCGGGAGAACTTCGGCGTCGAGAACGTCGCCGCCCGGATCTACGACCCCCGCCGCGCCGAGGTGTACCAGCGGCTGGGCATCCCCACCGTGGCGACGGTCCGCTGGACCGCCGACCAGATGCTTCGCCGGCTGCTGCCGAGCGGCGCCGAGCCGCTGTGGCAGGACCCGAGCGGCGGCGTGCAGCTCGCCGAGGTCGCGTACGACCCGCGCTGGATCGGCCACCGGGTCAGCAAGCTGGAGGAGGCCTCCGGCGCCCGGGTGGCGTTCGTCACCCGGCTCGGCGAGGGGGTGCTCCCCTCGCCGCAGATGGTGGTCCAGGAGGGCGACCTGGTGCACGTGATGCTGCGCCGGGCGGACCTGACGGCGGTCGAGGCCGCGTTCGCGCAGGGGCCGAAGGAGGAGGGTCACTGATGCGGGTCGCCATTGCCGGGGCCGGTGCCGTGGGCCGCTCGATCGCGGGCGAGCTGTTGGAGAACGGCCACGAGGTCCTGCTGATAGACAAGAACCCCAACTCCATCTCGGTGGAGCGGGTCCCGATGGCGGAGTGGCTGCTGGCCGACGCCTGTGAGATCACCTCGCTGGACGAGGCGGCGCTCCAGCGCTGCCACGTGGTGATCGCCGCGACCGGTGACGACAAGGTCAACCTGGTCGTCTCGCTGCTCGCCAAGACCGAGTACGCGGTGCCGCGGGTGGTCGCCCGGGTGAACAACCCCAAGAACGAGTGGCTCTTCAACGAGTCCTGGGGCGTGGACGTGGCCGTCTCCACCCCCCGTCTGATGTCCGCGCTGGTCGAGGAGGCGGTCAGCGTCGGCGACCTGGTCCGCCTGATGCGCTTCAGCCAGGGCAACGCCAACCTGGTCGAGCTGACCCTGGCCTCCGACACCGAGCTGGTCGGGACCCGGGTCGGGGACGTCGCCTGGCCGCAGGACACCGCGCTGGTGACCATCATCCGCGAGGGCCGGGTGCTGGTTCCGGGCAAGGACGACACCCTGGAGGGCGGCGACGAGCTGCTCTTCGTCGCGGCGCAGGAGCGCGAGGAGGAGCTGGAGCAGCTGCTGTCGCCCATCTCGGGCGCCCAGTAGCCGCCGCGCGCAGCGGAAGGGCCCGCACCCCTCGCCGGGGTGCGGGCCCTTCGCCGTGGCCCGTCGCCGTGGCTCCTCGCCGCCGAGGCGCTTCGCCGCCGTCGGCCGTCGCCCGCCGGGGGAGCCGGCTACTTCGCCGGCTCGTCCTCGTCGTCCAACTGCGCCTTGATCGGCGGCGGCGCCTTCAGCAGGATCTGCCAGGTCACGTACATCGCCAGCAGCAGCGGCGGGATGCCGAGGGCGACCTTCAGCCAGCCCAGCAGGTTGACGTTGTGGGTGAAGTACAGCGGGAAGAGGATCACCGGCTTGAGGCCCATGATCAGCACCCACGCCCAGGTCGCCTTGGTGTAGGCGGCCAGACGGCCCGGGTTCTCCTTGCGCCAGGTGAACATCTCGCCGGTGATCGGGCCGAGCATCACCCCGATCATCGGCCAGCGCACCAGGGCGGAGATCGCCAGGGCGACGGAGTAGGCGACGTTCCAGAGCAGGCCGGGCAGGTAGAAGTCCTCGGCCTTGCCGCTCTTCATCGAGATCCAGGCACCGAGGGCGACGCCGAACACCCCGCTGAAGGCGTGCTGGATGGTCTCCCGCTTCGCCAGCCGGGCCACCACGAACAGGGCGCTCAGGCCGAGCGCGGCCCAGGCCGAGGTGCTGACCTGGTGGGTCAGGTTGTAGGTGACGATGAAGACCAGGCCGGGCAGCGTCATGTCGATCATGCCGCGGACGCCGCCGAAGGCCTGGAGCACGGTGTCGGCGGCCTCCTTGGAGGCGGCCTTGCGGGCGGCCTCCGCGGCCGCGAGGTCGGCGGCCGGGTCGAGCTGGGCGGCGGCCTCGCCGCCGGGCTGGTTGCTCACGCTCATTCGCTCCCGTGTCCGACCGGACGCAGCTCGTAGCGGGGGTTGAACAGCACGCGGCGCCCGCGTGCGTGACCGATCCGGCCGCTGGCGATCAGCCGGCGGCCGGGTTCTATCCCGGCGATCGAGCGGCGACCGAGCCAGACCATGTCCAACGCCTCGGTGCCGTCGAAGAGTTCGGCCTCCAGGGCGGGCACACCGGCCCGCGGGCGGAGCGTCACCGTGCGCAGCGTGCCCGCGACGGTGACCAGCTCGCGGTCCGCACATCCGGCGATCGGCGTGCAGCCCGACTCCGCGGCGCTCTCCTGACGCAGCTCCTCGGCGTCCAGCTCCTCGGCCGAGGAGGTCAGCCGGCTGAGCATGCGGCGGAACCGCCCCTGCGGCTGGCCGCTGCTGTTGTCACCACTCATGCCGGAAGGGTACCGGGTTCCGGGCCCCCGGGGGCAGGCCGTGCGGCCGCCGGGGGCAGCGGCGGTCAGCCCTCGAACCGGTATCCCATGCCCGGCTCGGTGATGAAGTGGCGCGGGTGCGAGGGGTCGCGCTCCAGCTTGCGGCGCAGCTGGGCGAGGTAGACCCGCAGGTAGTTGGTCTCGGTGCGGTAGGCGGGGCCCCACACCTCCTGGAGCAGCTGGGTCTGGCTGACCAGCCGCCCGGCGTTGCGGACCAGCACCTCCAGCAGGTGCCACTCGGTCGGGGTGAGGCGGACGTCGACGCCGTCCCGGTTGACCTTCTTGGCCGCGAGGTCGACGGTGAAGGACTCGGTGACGACCAGCGAGTCCGCCTCCCCGGCCACCGGCTCGGCGCGCCGCACGGCGGCCCGCATCCGGGCGAGCAGCTCGTCCATGCCGAACGGCTTGGTGACGTAGTCGTCGGCACCGGCGTCCAGCGCCTCGACCTTCTCGTCCGAGGCGTGCCGGGCGGACAACACGATGATCGGCACCCGGGTCCAGCCGCGCAGCCCGCGGATCACCTCGACCCCGTCCATGTCGGGCAGGCCGAGGTCCAGGACGACGACGTCCGGATGGCGGGCCGCGGCCAGCTCCAGGGCGCTCGCGCCGTCATGGGCCGCGTCCACCTCGTACTTGCGGGCCTTGAGGTTGATCACCAGCGCGCGGACGATCTGTGGTTCGTCGTCCACGACGAGGACCCGGGTCATGTGCGGGCTCCGCCTTTCAGGGCTGTCTGACTCACGGACTACTTACGGACTGTGGGACCGGCTGTGTGACTTTCGATACCGCGTACGGCGGGCGCCGCCGGCCGGAGGCGACGGGCCCGGCCGGTTCTCAGGTGGTCAGCTCGGAGAGCGGACCGACCTCCTCGCCCGGCTCCCCCGGTTCGGGCGGCCGTTCGACCACGGGCAGGCTGACGACCATGGTGAGGCCGCCGCCCGGGGTGTCCTCGGCGGTGACGGTACCGTCCATCGCCTCCACGAAGCCGCGCGCCACCGCGAGTCCGAGGCCGACCCCGGCGCCGCGCGGCGCGTCCCCGTAGCGCTGGAACGGCGCGAAGATCTTCTCCTTGGCCTCCTCCGGCACGCCCGGCCCCCGGTCCACGATCCGCAGCTCGACCCGGGCCGGCGTCCCCGGCCGACGCAGCTCGTCGGCCTTGACCAGCACCTTGACGCCGTCCGGGCTGTACTTGACGGCGTTCTCCACCAGGTTGGCCAGCGAGCGCTCCAGCAGCCCGCCGTCGGCCCTTACCATCGGCAGCGTCTCCGGCACCTCCAGTTGGACGGACTCCGGCGGCACCCCGCCGAGCGCGAACGGCACCACCTCGTCCAGGTCGGTCTCCTGGATCAGCGGGGTGACGGTGCCGGTCTGGAGGCGGCTCATGTCGAGCAGGTTGTTGATCAGGTGGTCCAGCCGGTCGGCCCCGGCCTCGATGCCGGCCAGCAGCTCGGCCTCGTCCTCCGGGTCCCAGTCGACGTCCGCCGAGCGCAGCGAGCTCACCGAGGCCTTGATGCCCGCCAGCGGCGTGCGCAGGTCGTGCGAGACGGCGGCCAGCAGAGCGGTCCGGATGCGGTTGCCCTCGGCCTCCCGGCGGGCCTCGGCGGCCTCCCGGGCCAGCCGGCGGCGTTCCAGCACCACGGCCGCCTGGGCGGCGAAGGCGCCGAGCAGGCGGCGGTCCGCGCCGGGCAGCACCCGGCCGCGCAGCACCAGCGCGAGGCTGTCGCCGACCGGGACGTCCACGTCGGCCTCCTCCGGCCGCTCCGGCGGGCGCGGCCCGGCCGTGGCCACCGATACCCAGGCGGAGAGCGGATCGGGCCGCTCCAGCAGCGCGGCGCTCTCCTGCCCGAAGGTCTCCCGGACCTGCTCCATCAGGGCGGTGAGCACCCCGTCCCCGTTCGGCGCGCCGCGCAGCACCGTGCCGGCCAGCGCGCTGAGCGTCTGGGCCTCGGTCTGGCTGAGCGCCGCCTGCTGGGTGCGCCGGGCCGCGAGGTCCACCACCGAGGCCACCGAGATGCCGACGATGGTGAAGATCGCCACCGCCATGATGTTCTGCGGCTCGTTGATCGTGAAGGTGTGCAGCGGCGGGGTGAAGTAGTAGTTCAGCACCGAGGAGCCGACCAGCGCCGATCCGATGGCCGGCAGCAGCCCGCCGACCAGCGCGGCGCACACCGTCAGCGACAGGAACAGCAGCATGTCGGTGGAGAGCCCCAGCCCGCCGATCGTGGCCAGCACGATCGCCAGCAGCGGCGGGCCCACCAGCCCGATCAGCCAGCCCGCGACCGTCCGGGTACGGCCCAGGTCGGTGATCCGGCGGACGGGTATCTTGCCGCGGCGGCCGTGCCCGGCGTGCTCGTGGGTGACCATGTGGACGTCGATGTCCCCGGCCTCCCGGGTCACCGTGGTGCCGACGCCCGGTCCGTACAGGTACTGCCAGGCGGGCCGCCGGCTGGTGCCCAGCACGATCTGCGTCGCGTTCACGCCGCGGGCGAAGTCCAGCAACCCGGCCGCCGGGTCGTCGCCCAGCACGGCGTGGAAGGAGCCGCCGAGGCTCTCCACCAGCGCGCGCTGCTCGATCAGGGTCTGCGGCGAGCCGGAGCCCACCAGCCCGTCCGAACGGGAGATGTGCACGGCGAGCAGCTCACCGCCGGAGCCCCGGGCCGCGATCCGGGCCGCCCGGCGGATCAGCGTCGCCCCCTCCGGCCCGCCGGTCAGACCGACCACGATCCGCTCCCGGGCCTGCCAGGTGCCCTCGATCCCCTGCTCGGCCCGGTACTTCTGGAGGTACTCGTCCACCCGGTCCGCGGTCCACAGCAGCGCCAGCTCGCGCAGCGCGGTCAGGTTGCCCGGGCGGAAGTAGTTGGCGAGGGCGGCGTCGATCTTCTCCGGCGCGTACACGTTGCCGTGCGCCAGCCGTCGCCGCAGTGCCTGCGGGGACATGTCCACCAGCTCGATCTGGTCCGCCCGCCGCACCACCTCGTCCGGGACGGTCTCGCGCTGGCGCACCCCGGTGATGCCCTCGACGGCGTCGCCGAGCGACTCCAGGTGCTGCACGTTGACGGTGGAGATCACGTCGATCCCGGCCGCCAACAGCTCCTCGACGTCCTGCCAGCGCTTCTCGTTGCGGCAGCCGGGGACGTTGGTGTGGGCCAGCTCGTCCACCAGGGCCACCTGCGGGCGACGGGCGAGGACGGCGTCCAGGTCCATCTCGGAGAACCGGGCGCCCCGGTGCATCACCTGCTGGCGCAGGACGACCTCCAGCCCGGCGACCATGTCCAGGGTCCGCCGCCGGCCGTGGTCCTCCACGAACGCCACCACGACGTCCGTGCCACGCTCCTGCCGCCGGTGCGCCTCGGCGAGCATGGCGTACGTCTTGCCGACCCCCGGGGCCGCCCCGAGGTAGATCCGCAGCCTGCCTCGTCCCATGAGCACCATTCTTGATCCGGCCCTGCCCGGGAGACACCCCCGGACACCTGTTCCCCTCGCCTTCGAGACTACGGCGTGCGACGAGATTTTCCGCTGATCAGTGCGCTGATCAGGCGGTTTTAGCGGCATATTGACGGTGGACCAGCCACTCGGCGGGGGTCGTTCGGGAGGGTCCGGGGGCAGGAGGTCGGGAATGCCCGGAAACGCGAAGAACCCCCATCCGGAAACCGGATGGGGGTTCATTCAGAAGAATTGTTCGGCGGCGTCCTACTCTCCCACAGGGTCCCCCCTGCAGTACCATCGGCGCTGAAAGGCTTAGCTTCCGGGTTCGGAATGTAACCG
>NZ_JBVITE010000064.1:0-48284 GCF_055575155.1 Kitasatospora sp. NPDC034533 | reverse complement strand
CGCCGACCAGGCGACGGCCGAACCAGTGGCTGTCGAACCGCCCACACCCGTCCTGACCAGGTAATCAGCACCTCCCGCGCAGCGGGGGAAGCTCATGGGTCTGCCGTGCCGGCCTGCGCCGTTTGTGGCTGGACCGCACCGCCTCCCAGTCCGTTCCGGCCCACGGGGGATCCATGTTCTGCACACCTCGGCCGACCTCCCTGGGGCCGTGGGGGTGTGACTGTGGCGGCCCGTCGTGGGAAGTCGGCGGGTCCGACTTCCTGGGCGGGGGCGTCGTCTTGGGCGGGTGAGGTCCTTGCCCGTTGCGTGGGCCTTGTGGCCGCTCCTGCGCCTGCCCGCCCTGTCCTCGCGGTGTTCGGTGGCCCGCCTCCTGTGTGGCGGGGGCGTCGCGTGCACAGGAAGTCGGCTGGGCCGACTTCCTGTGCCAGGTGGGCCGTGCGACCGTATCTGCGCCTGTCCGCCGCCTCTTTGCGGCCCGGCGCTGCCGCAGGCCCGGGGGAGGTCGAGTCCGCGGCCCTCGCGCGCCCGTTGGGGCCAGGCTTTGGCGGAGCGCCCGCGTGCGGTGGTCGGCCGGCTGGCCGGCTGTCGCTCTTCGGGGCCGGCAGGTAGCGCCCGCCTGGCCGGGGCAGGCCGAACCGGCTTGACCCGCTGGGTGGTTCGGGCTTTGCCGCCGGCGTCGCCGGGCCGACTTCCCGCGCCGAACGGTCCCCAGTGCGTCAGGGCAGCGTGTCGAGGACGGGTGCGAGGGCCTCGCGGAGGTCCTCGATGCGGCGGTAGTGGAGGGCGGCCATGCCCACGGTGCGGGCCGCGGCGACGTTGGCGGCCGTGTCGTCGACGAACAGGCACCGGCTGACGGGGACCGCGACCCGCTCGGCGGCGATCAGGTAGACGCGAGGGTCGGGTTTCGCGACACCGATGCGGGAGGTGTTCACCACGGTGTGGGCGAGGGTGTCGAGGCCCTGACGGGCGAGGTCGGACTCCAGCCGGGTGGTCGCGTTGGACACCAGGGCGAGGGCAGCCACGTCACGCACGCTGGCGAGCAGGGACACGACCTCCCGGTCGACCCGCGGCACGAGTTCGGACCAGGCCCGGACGGCGCTTCGGGCGCGTTCTGCCGAGCCGCACACGTCCGCGAGGTCCGCGGCCACGGCCGAGCGCCACTGCTCGTCGGTTGTCTCCCCGGTGATCGCGGGGTGCAGGCGCGCCGGCGCGAAGGCGGCCGCGGCGAGCGCGCCCGGCGGCAGTCCGTGGGCGCGGTCGAGGTCGGCGTCCTCGGGGCCGGGCCAGTGCCGGATCACCCCGTCGATGTCGCAGAGCACGGCTTCGTAGGGCCGATGGGGCACGATCGGATCTCCTTCGTGGAACGGCCGCCGGGCCGCCGGGGCCGGTCAGGCGTCGAGGCCGAAGAGGGCGCGGCAGGCGTCGCTCAGACCGGTGACGGTGACCGGCGTGCGGGCGTGCTCGGCCCAGGACTGGGGGGTCAGGCGCAGGCGCTGGGAGACGACGACCTCGCCGTCGAGGACGTCGCGGGAGATGCCGTCGTCGCGGTAGCCGAGCCTGCGGGAGACGGCGAGGGAGGAGTGGTTGTCGCGGAAGGACAGCGAGGTCGCCGACCGGGTGCCCAGCTCCGCGAAGGCCAGGTGGAGCATCGCGGCGCGCATCTCGGTGCCCAGGCCCTTGCCCTGGTGCTCCAGGCCGAGCCAGGAGCCGGAGACGATCTCGCGGCGCACGCCGTACCGCGTGGCGCGCATGTCCTGGATGCCCACCGGGCGCCCCTCGTGGAAGGCGACCAGGTCCAGCGCCCAGTCCTGCGCCGTCCAGCGCCCCAGCCGCGCCCAGTGCGTCTGCACGACGTGCCGGGCGCGTTCGGCGGGCGCCAGCTCGCCCCACGGCGTCAGGAAGGGCCGCTCCTGCGGCGGGTGGACACCGCGGGCGGCGACGTCGGCCACCTCGGCGAGTTCGTCCTCGGTGGGCAGGCGCAGCTCCAGGCGGGGCGAGGCCACGCGCAGCCCCCGCAGGGGCCAGTGGTCGGTGATCATCGGACCAGTGTGCCGGGCGCCCGTGCCGCACGCACCGTCATTTCCCCGCCGCCTGGGCACCCAGGGGACCGAAGAGCCCGGAACCTCAGGGAGCCCAGGGCAGCCGCAGCGCCTCGATCCCGGCGTCCTCCAGCAGTGCGTCGACCAGGGCGGGCGGCCCGGCGACCTTGGTGGCCCACAGGTCGTAGTCGGTGCACAGGATCCAGGAGCCGTCCTCGGCCCAGAGGTTGGACGGACTGTAGTGGGTCTCCGGGTTGTCGTACAGGAGCCCGGTGTCGCCCAGGCGGCCGGCCCGCACGTGCGCGGTGGTGTAGTCGGCGTCCCCGCCGAGCGTCAGCGGGCTGTAGTAGGCCAGGCAGCGGGTGTCCGCCCCCGCCGGGCTGTGCGCGAGGAGCAGGCCCGTCAGGCGGTCCCACGTCCCGCGGTCCAGGCTGCCCTCGGTGGGCGGCACGATGCCGACCGGCCAGCTGCCCTGCTTCCTGACCGAGGGGAAGCAGTGGTGGGAGGGCAGCAGCCCCTCGGGCACGACCGCCTCGCCGCTGCGCTCGGCGAGCTCCGCCCAGCGCAGCCGCCGCCAGCCCGGGCCGGGGTGCCCGGCGCGGCCCAGACCGCCTCCCGTGACGACCAGGCCCGCCGTGTCGAGGTCGATGTCCGCCACGATGTCGGGCGCGACGCTCCCGTCGGCCAGGCCCGCCCGGCGCTGCTCGTGGTACGACACCCCGCCCGGCCCCGCCTCGTGCTCGTACATGGCGTTGAGCACCCAGGCCGCGTCCGGGGACGGCGGCGGCATGAACCCGGTCAGCCCCTCCCCGCACCGCTCCCGCAGCCAGTCGGTGGCGGCGGGCAGCGCGAGCGGCCACGCGCCCGACAGCGGGTTCGGTTCCTCGCTCATGCGGTCATGATCCCAAAGGCGCGGCCGCGCCGTGAGCCGTGGCCGCGGCGTCGGCGGACGTCAGTGCCCGGCGGCGCCGGGCCGGTCGAGGGCGGCGACCTCGCGCACCGCGTCGGCGACGGCGCGGAAGTCCTTTTTCAGGATCGCGCCGTGGTTGCTGGCGACCTTCGCGCTGAGCCCGATGTGCGGATTGCGCTCGATCACCTGCGGCACCACCGCGCGGATCACCTCCTGCTCGTCGCCCTTGCTGCCCAGCGAGGAGCCGGAGGCGAGCACGTACCGGGTCGGCACGGTGATGGCGTCCAGCACCGCGCCCAGCGCGCGGGCGCTGTTGACCGTGGCCAGCTCGATGTTGCACTCCGACATCTGCCGGGGCGTCATCCGCGGCGTCAGACCGGTGGGGCGCAGCAGCATCATGAGCGGGTACCACAGCCGGAACTGGCGGTGGATGCGCCGCTCCAGCTCCTCGTCGAGCCAGTCGTACGGCTGGGCGCCGTCCACCAGGACCGCGCCGACGGCGCGCCGCGGGTTGCGCGAGGCCCAGTGCGCGGCGACGAACGCCCCGTAGGACCAGCCGACCACCAGCGCCCGCTCCACGCCGCGCGCGGCGAGGACGGCGTCGACGTCGCGCACGGCGGCCTCGAAGGAGTAGTCCGCGGAGCGCTCGGACCTGCGGCCGCGGGCCCGCTCGTCGAAGGTGATGTGCCGCAGGGAGGGGCCGAGGTCGGCCAGCACCCGGCGCCAGTAGCCCTGGGTGGCGAACTGGCCGTTGAGGTAGAGCACCGGCAGGCCCGTTCCGCCGGTGTCGGTGACGGCCAGGGCGGTGTCCTCGACCGGCACCATGCCGGTCCAGGCGCTCGGGCGGGTGGTGGGTGCGGTGTGGTGCTGGTGCTGGTGCGTCATGTCGTCCCCCTGGGTTTCCTGCCGGCGCGCCGCGCCGGGTGCGGAGGCTGCGGGCGGTGATGTCGCCCTGGGCAGTGGTGGCGTGGACGGCCGAGCCCGGTGGCGCCGTCGCCGCGCAGCCGGCTGTTGTTTCTGACATCGGAAACGCTACGTTGCTTTCAAGATCCTGGCAACGCACTCGTTGCGCAGAAATCGCATTGACGCAGGCAGTTGACGGGAAATCGTTGCAACGGGCATGTCGCGCAACGCAACGGCGACCGTGGCGATCATTGCAATGGGTGGAAGGTGAACGCTAGGGTGGGCACCCGGGAACCCCCCGCCCCCACCACCGAGGAGGACGCGATGCCGGGAGGCAGACTCACCCAGCACGAACGCCGCCAGATCGCGCTGGGCCTGGCCGACGGCCTGCCCTACGCCGAGATCGCCCGGCGCCTGGAACGCCCCACCTCGACCGTCACCCGCGAGGTCATGCGCAACGGCGGCCCCGTCGCCTACCGCGCCGACCTCGCCCACCGCGCCACCGAACGCCGCGCCCAGCGCCGCCGCACCACCGCCCCCTCCGGCGGGACACGGCCTGGCCCGCAGCCCCACGGGCGCGACGGCGAGGCCGTCGCCGCCTACGAGGAACGGCTCACCACCGTCCTCATGGGCTCCGGCCTCAACCGGATGGGAGCCCGGGTGATCACCTGCCTGTCCACCACCGACGCGGGCAGCCTCACCGCCGCCGAACTCTCCGAACGCCTCCAGGTCAGCCCCGCCTCCGTCTCCAAGGCCATCGCCTTCCTGGAGAGCCAGAGCCTGGTGCGCCGGGAACGCGACGAACGCCGCCGCGACCGCTACATCGTCGACGACGAGCTCTACTACCAGTCGGTCATCGCCAGCGCCCGCGCCAACGACCGGGTCGTCGAGGCCGCCCGCGAGGGCGTCGCCGTCCTCGGCCCCGACACCCCAGCCGCCGTGCGGCTGGAGAACATCGCCCGCTTCCTCGACCACATCAGCGAGAGCATGGTCCGCGCCGCCGAACAGGCCCGCGACGTCCTCCGCGCCAAACCGGCGGCGGCCACGGCCACGCAGGAGTAGGACGCCGGACCCGCCGACTTCCCACGCCCGGCCCTCCGGAGCTCAGGCCGCCCGGCGCGTGGCGCGGGCGGCGGCGGGTGGTGGCCGGAGGGCGGGGGCCGGGCCGTAACCCGGGGCGGGGGCGGCTCGTTGGGCACTGCGGGTCGAGTGGAGAAGGCCGGGGGCGAGAGTGCGCCCCCGGCCCGGACGGAGGGGATGGTCATGACCGACACCGACGCGAAGGCGGGCAGCGTGGTCCGCGAGGGAAGCCCGGACTCCGCGGTGGACCGGGTGGCCGACTTCTACGGGGCGTACATCGACGCCGTCTCCGACGGCACCGACGACCTCGGCGGCGAACTGCGCGCCCACTACCTGACCGAGGACTTCCGCCAGCGGCTGGCCGCCTGGGAGGAGGCCAACCACGCGGACGGCGTGCTGCGGGCGCAGGACGTGCCCACCCACTGGGAGGTGCGCTACCACGACTCCGGCGCCGGGCACCTGTTCACCACCGTCACGCTGACCTGGGGCACCGGCCCCGACGCCGGGCACACCCGGCTGGCGGTGCAGAGCGACCTGAGCACCAGGCTGATCTCGGACATCGAGGAGGGCTGACCCTGCCGGCCGCCGCCGCCCCGGGGTCACGCCAGGGCGGCGGCCAGGCGCTCGGGCAGGGTCGCGTAGGGGCGGCACTCGACGACGGGCAGCGCGTGGGCACGGGCCTGGGCGGCGAGCCAGTCGCTGTAGCGGGCGCTGACGGCGGCGCGCTCGGGCTGCGGGCCGCAATCCGGCTCCCGGTCGGCGTAGTTGGCGACGATGCGCCGCGGGTCGTCCTCGTGCAGGAAGACCGCGCGCACCCGCCGGCCCGCCGCGGCGGCCTCGGCGGCGGCCCGGGCGGCGGCGGCCGGGGTGAGGTAGTCGCCCTCGACGATCGCCGGCACGTCCACGGTGAGGCGGTTGCGCACCACGCCGAGCACCGCGTCGTCCAGGGCGCGGGCGGTGGCGATCTGGAGCTCCAGGACGCGGTCGGCGTCCAGCGCGTCGGGGTCGGGAAGGGCGGAGAAGTGGTGCAGGCCGGGGTGGCTGTCGGCGCTGGTGGCGGCCTGGAGGGCGGCGACGACGTCGTCGAACTCGACCACGAACGCGCCGTGCCGGGCGGCGAGACCGGCCGCGGCGCGGCTCTTGCCGAGGCCGGAGGCGCCGCCGATCAGCAGCACCTCCCACGCGGCGCCGTCGGCGGCGGGACGGTCGGCGGCGCCTCCGGCGGGGTGGGAGAGGTCGTCGGGACGGGAGAGGCTGTCGGGGCGGGAGAGGTCGTCGTCCATGCGCCCACGCTAGTCGGTCCCCGGTGACCGGTAGCAGGCGCACCGTCCTGGTGGTGGTGCGCGGCAACAGCGGCTCCGGCAAGTCCAGCGTCGCCGCCGCCCTGCGCGCGGCCCACGGCCGGGGACTTGCCGTGGTGGCGCAGGACAACCTGCGCCGCACCGTGCTGCGCGAGCGCGACGTTCCGGGCGCGGCGGCCGTCGGGCTGGTGGACACGGTGGCCCGCTACGCCCTCGACCACGGCTTCCACACCGTCGTCGAGGGCATCATGGCCGCCGACCGCTACGGCCCGATGCTGGCCGCCCTGGCCGCCGGGCACCGGGGCCTGACCCGCCTCTACTACCTGGACGTCCCCTTCGAGGAGACGGTGCGCCGCCATGCCACGCGCCCGCAGCGCGCCGAGTTCACGCCCGGTCAGATGGCCGGCTGGTACCGGGAGCGGGACGTGCTGCCGGGCGGCCTGGAGCGGGTGATCGGGCCCGGCAGCTCACTGGAGGCCACCGTGCGCCGGGTGCTGGACGACACCGGCCTCGCCCCGCCGGGGTGGATCCCGCCGCCCTGACCCGAGCCCGCCGGCCGGCCGACGGCGCGGCGCTCAGGCCCGGTCGCGGGTGGTGACGCGGCGCACCGCCCAGGGCAGGGCGAACCACAGCACCGCGAAGAGCGCCGCGATGAAGCAGGTGATCGGCACCGCCGCCGCCGTGCCGAGGACGACGTCCAGGACCAGCAGCACCGCGCCGCTCAGCGAGGCGGCGAGCAGCAGCAGGCCGGTCTGGGCGATGCGGGCGGAGACGGTGACGATCCGCTGCTTGCCGGGGTGGCGGTACAGGCCCCGGTGCAGGGCGACGGGGGTGGCCAGGACGGCCGCGGAGACAACGGTCAGCAGCAGGGTCACCACGTAGATGTCCTGCTGGGCGTCGGTGAGTTGGCCGAAGCGCGGGGTGAAGGCGACACCCAGCAGGAACGCGAAGACGATCTGCACGCCGGTCTGGAGCACCCGCAGCTCCTGGAGCAGCGCCACCAGGCGCCGCTCGGCCCGCACCTCAGGGTTCCACCAGCCGGGCGGGGGAGCGGAGGGGGAGGGCCGGCGGTCGGGCGCCGGGGCGCCGGGCGGGGGAGGAGCGCTGGTCATGCGCCAGCTTCTCACGGCCCGGCACCGGCGCCCCGCTTGCGCCGCGGCCGTGGCGCGTGGTCGGATGGCGCCGGCATCGCGTGCCGGTGGCGGACCGCGTCAGGCATGGAGGTGCACGACCGAAGGGACCGCCACCCGTGGCCTCCCCCTCCCGCGGCGACCGTACGGCCGCCCTCAGCCTTCAACTCTCCAGAGCCCACCAGGACTTGCGTCGGCGGCTCGCCGACCTGCGGGCGAACCCCGGACACGCCAGCCCGGGCGGCGACGACGGACTGCGCACCCACTGCCTGGCCTTCTGCACCGCCCTGACCAACCACCACCAGGGCGAGGACCACGGCCTGTTCGCCCAACTGCTGCGCGAGAGGCCGGATGTGGCCCCGACCATCGCCAAACTCGTCGAGGACCACGGCCTCATCACCCACATCCTCACCCGGGTGCGCCACCTCGCCGACCGGGCCGCCGCCACCGAACCCGGCGACGGCCCGGAGGCGATCGCAGGCGAACTCGACGGCCTCGCCGCCATCATGGACTCCCACTTCGGCTACGAGGAACGCGCCCTCGCCGCCGCCCTCGGCACCGGAGTCCACGACGACGGCTGGTCCGAACCCGTCCTGCGCTTCCGGACGCCACGCTCCCCGGCCCCCGCGCAACCCGCGCCGTAGGACCCCTCGCCCCGCCCTCGCCGCCGCCCGGCCGGGCCCCGCCCCCCACGGCGGGGCCCGCCCGGAAGGACCCGATGCGGCGCGACGCCGGCCTCAGCCCGTAGGCTGGACGGCCGTGGACGGCGCAGACCGTCACCGGCAGGGCGGAACACGACAGGAACGGGCAGGCACGGGCACATGCAGTTCGACGACCAGGGCGACCTCGACACCTCGCAGGTGGACGACCGGCGCGGCATCCCCGGCGGGAAGGTCGCCATCGGCGGCGGGGCCGTGGGCCTGCTCGCGGTGCTGGTCGCGGTCGTCCTCGGAGTCGACCCGCAGCTTCTGGGCCTGTCCTCCGGAAGCGGCTCCGGCGGCTCCTCCTCGGGCGCGCGCACCGCCGGGGAGGCGCAGAAGGAGTGCAAGACCGGCGCGGACGCCAACAAGCGCCAGGACTGCCGGATCGTGGCCGTCACCAACAGCCTCCAGGAGTTCTGGCGCGCCGAGCTGCCGCGCGCCGCCAAGATCCCCTACAAGAACGCCGAGACGGTGCTGTTCACCGGCCAGGTCTCCACCGCCTGCGGGGCGGCGACCTCGGCGGTCGGCCCGTTCTACTGCCCGGGCGACAAGAAGGCCTACTTCGACCTGGGCTTCTTCAACGAGCTGTCCAGCCGCTTCGGCGCCAAGGGCGGCCCGTTCGCCGAGTCCTACGTCGTCGCCCACGAGTACGGCCACCACATCCAGACCCTCACCGGCGCCATGCAGAAGGTCGGCAACGACCGCCAGGGCGCCACCAGCGGCTCGGTGCGCCTGGAGCTCCAGGCCGACTGCTACGCCGGGGTGTGGACGCACCACGCGACCACCACCCCGCAGCCCTCCACCGGCCGCCCGCTGATCGCCTCGCTCACCGACCAGGACATCGCCCTGGGCCTGGACGCGGCCGCGGCCGTCGGCGACGACCGGATCCAGCAGCAGGCCACCGGGCGGATCAACCCGGAGGCCTGGACGCACGGCTCCTCCGAGCAGCGCAAGGCCTGGTTCACCACCGGCTACCGCAGCGGCGACTTCGCCCAGTGCGACACCTTCTCGGCCGCCAAGCTGTGACCGCCGCCCGGCCGTGACCTGCGCCCGGCCGTGACCTGCGCCGAGCCGTGACCTGCGCCGAGCCGTGACCTGCGCCCGGCCGTGACCTGGCGCCCGGTCGTGACCCTCCGTCACCCGGTGGCCGCCGCGCCGCGGTCCCCGTCAGCCGCCGCGCCGCGCCCGCCCGCCCCCTCCCAGTCCCATGCCGCGACGGCGTCGCGCAGCAGCCGGGCGGCGGCGGGCAGGCGCTCGCCCGCGCCCCAGAAGAGGGTCAGGACGCGGCGGCACCCGGGGGCGTCGACGTCGACCCACACCAGCGCAGGACGCGAGGAGGTGCGCCGGGAGACACCGGGCACCAGGCCCACGCCCAGGCCCGCGCCGATCAGTTCGGCGATGGCGCCGGCCTCGTCGCACTCGCAGACGATCCGCGGCTCCAGGCCGCGGGCGGCGAACAGCCGCTCCAGCAGCCGGCGCTGCCAGTGCCCGGGGCGGGCGGCGATGAACGGCTCGCCGGCGACGTCCTCCACGGTGACCGAGGCGCGCCCGGCCAGCGGATGGCCGGGCGCCACGGCCAGCCCCACCACCTCGTCCAGCAACAGGGCGCTCTCCAGGCCCTCGGCGGCGATCGGCTGGGAGACCACGGCGAGGTCGATCTCCCGGGCCCGCAGCCGGCGGGCCGCCTCCTCGGCGGACAGCTGGTGCAGCTCGATCTCCACCCCGGGGCGGGCCGCCTTGAACGCCGCCAGCGGCGCGCTGAAGGCCAGGAACGTCTCCGAGGCCAGCCGCACCGTCCCGAAACCCTGCCCCGCGGCCTCCGCCACCGCCCGCCGGCCCGCCGCCAGCTCGCCGAGCGAGCGCTCCACGTAGTCGCGGAACAGCAGCCCGGCCGCGTTCAGCCGCAGCCGCCCGCCCCGCTCGAACAGCGGGGTGCCCAGCTCGGCCTCCAGCCGGGCGATGGAACGGCTCAACGACGGCTGGGCGACGCGCAGTTCACCGGCCGCCCGGCTCAGGTGCTCCAGCCGCGCCACGGCCAGGAACTGGGTGAGCGTGTTCAGGTCCACCAGACCTCCCCGGGCCCTGTCTCTTCCATGTCTTCCATGCCTCCCCAGGCATAACGCCATAGCAATATTGATCTTAGACACGATAACCCGGGAGTCATATCGTCGAGGGGTGGGCCGCGCACCGGACCACCGCACGGCCCCACGCCCCACGAGGAAGGACGCACCATGGCCACCGCCGCCGACAGCATCCCGCCGCAACCCCTGGCCCGGCCCGCCGCGGGGGAGCGCACCGGGCCCGCCGGCTGGACACTGCGGGCGGTGGCCGCCGTCCACACCGCCGTGATCTCCGGCCAGCCCGTCTTCGCCGGCGTCTACCTCACCGGCGACTACGACGCCCTGGGCTGGCACCGCCTGGGCGCCGACACCGTCACCTCGCTCGGCTACGTCCAGGTGATCGCCGCCCTCACGGTCTGGATCCGGCTGCGCCGCTCCTGGCCCTTCGCCGCCGCCCTCGCCCTGGCGGCGGCCGAGTCCGTGCAGTACCTCGCCGGGCTGGACGGCGCCCTGTGGCTGCACCTGCCGCTGGGCGTGGCGAGCGTCGCCGCCGCCGTCGTCCTCACCATCGCCCTGTGGCGCCTGCCGTGGCCCCCACGCCACCGAGCCCCGTGGGAGACCACGCCCGAGTCCCGGCCGCGGCCCGGCCCGCGGACCCGGCCGCACTCCGACGAGCCCGGGCCGCAGGACGACGACCGTGCCTGAGCCCCGCACCCCAGCCCTGACCCGCCGCCAGGTCCTCGGCATCGGCGGCGCCTTCGGCCTGCTCACCACCGCCGGCCTCGCCACCGCCGCCACCCTCGCCCGCCGCCCCGCCGCCACCGGCGGCCAGCTGCGCAGCACCGCCCCCCTCCCACCCCCCTACCAGGCACCGCTGCCGCTGCCGCCCGTCCTCAAACCCGTCTCCACCGACGGCGGCACCGACCGCTACGAGATCGTCCAGCGCGAGACCGCCGCCGAGATCCTGCCCGGCCTGCGCACCCCCCTGTGGACCTACGGCGACACCTTCCCCGGCCCCACCATCGAGGCCCGCCGCGGCCGGCCCGTCACCGTCACCCACCACAACCACCTGCCCGTGCCCACCGCCGTCCACCTCCACGGCGGCCGCACCCCCGCCGAATCCGACGGCTACCCCACCGACCTCGTCCTGCCCGCCGGCTGGCCCCAGACCCCCCACCGCATGCCCGGCACGGACGGCGGCCACCACAGCGGCGCCATGACCGACCCGCGCGCCGTCACCACCCGCCTCAAGCGCGACTACACCTTCCCCAACGACCAGCGCCCCACCCTGCTCTGGTACCACGACCACCGCATGGACTTCACCGCCCCCGCGATCTGGCGCGGCCTCGCGGGCCTGTACCTCGTGCGCGACGACGCCGAGGACAACCTCGGCCTGCCCGCCGGCCCCCGCGAGATCCCGCTGATGATCGCCGACCGCGCCTTCACCGCCGACGGCGCCCTCACCTACCCCTCCCTCGACCCCACCCTGCGCGAACGCCCCGGCGTCACCGACCCCTACACCGCCGGCGTCCTCGCCGACGTCATCCTCGTCAACGGCGCCCCCTGGCCCGTCCACGAAGTCGACGCCGCCCGCCACCGCCTGCGCCTGCTCAACGCCTCCAACGCCCGCCACTACGAACTCGAACTGCGCACCGAGGACGGCCGCCGCCTCGACCTCGTCCGCATCGGCGCCGACCAGGGCCTGCTCGACGCCCCCGTCACCCACCGGAGCCTGCCCGTCGCCCCCGCCGAACGCCACGACCTCGTCGTCGACTTCGCCACCGCCCCCGTCGGCTCCCTGGTCCGCCTCGTCAACCGCCTGGGCACCGGCCGCACCCGCGACGTCATGGCCTTCCGCGTCGCCCGCCCCGCCACCGACGACAGCCGCGTACCACCCGCCCTGTCCACCGACCTGCCCCGGTGGCGCCGCGAAGACGCCGTACGCACCCGCGACTTCGCCTTCCGCGCCGGCCGCGCGAACGGCGCCCACGGCTGGCTCATCGGCGCCCAGCCCTACGACCCCGCCCGCACCGACGTCACCGTCCCCCTCGGCGACACCGAGATCTGGCGCCTGATCGCCGACGTCCACCACCCCGTCCACCTCCACCTGGTGGGCTTCCACGTCCTCACCCGCGCCGGAAGACCCCCGCTGCCCCACGACACCGGCCTCAAGGACACCGTCTCGCTGCGCCCGGGGGAGTCGGTGGAGATCATCACCCGCTTCGACGGCTACCGCGGCCGCTACCTCTTCCACTGCCACAACGCCGAGCACGAGGACATGGGGATGATGGCCAACCTCGAAGTCGTCTGACCCGCCCGCCCGCGGGACGGACCGCCCGGAACCCGACGGTCCGTCCCCAATCATGGCGGTGTGCCGGACCTTCACGGGTCTCCCACCGGATGATCACTCTGCCGCCGTGGTCCCGACCCCCGCAGGACGGGGTGGTCCACTCCAATTCCCTTCGCACACCCACCGAGCTGCGAAAGGCCACCACCCCGATGACCGGACCCGCCGACCGCCCCACCCCCGACCGGATGCTGCGCGAGGCCGCCGCCCGTCTGGACCGGCGCCGCTTCCTGACCGTCACCTCGGCCGCCGCCGCGCTCGCCTTCAGCGTCAACCTGCCCTCCGCGCACGCCGCCGACAACGAGATCGCCCCCCGCGCCATCGGCGACAACCCCTTCACCCTCGGCGTGGCCTCCGGCGACGCCACCCACGAGGCCGTCGTGCTCTGGACCCGCCTGGCCCCGCGCCCGCTGGAGCCCGGCGCCGGCCTGCCGCCCACCGGCTCGGTCAAGGTCGGCTGGGAGATCGCCCGCGACGACACCTTCCGCCGCGTCGAGCGCCGCGGCACCGCCCGCGCCCACGCCGAGTTCAACTACGCCGTCCACGTGGACGTCGACGGCCTCGCCCCCGGCCGCGAGTACTGGTACCGCTTCACCGTCGGCTCCTGGTCCAGCCCCGTCGGCCGCACCCGCACCATCCCCCCGCGCGGCAAGAAGCCCGACACCGCCCGCATCGCCTTCGTCTCCTGCCAGGCCTACGAGGACGGCTACTTCACCGCCTACCGCCACCTCGCCGGCGAGAACCTCGACGCCGTCTTCCACATCGGCGACTACATCTACGAGTACGGCATCGACGCCGCCGGCGGCGACCGCAAGTACACCGACCGCACCCTGCCGGCCCACTTCAACCACGAGACCACCACCCTGGAGGACTACCGGCTACGCTACTCCCTCTACAAGACCGACCCCGACCTCCAGGCCGCGCACGCCGCCCACCCCTGGTACGTCACCTGGGACGACCACGAGGTGGAGAACAACTACGCCGCCGGCATCCCCGAGAAGAACCAGGACCCCGCCCCCTTCGTCGCCCGCCGCGCCGCCGCCTACCGCGCCTACTGGGAGAACCAGCCGCTGCGCATGCCCCAGCCGCGCGGCACCGAACTGACCCTCTACCGCCGCGTCCACTTCGGCCAGCTCGCCCAGTTCGACATCCTCGACACCCGCCAGTACCGCGACGACCAGGCCAACGGCGACGGCTGGCAGTACCCCACCCCGGAGTCCGAGGACCCCAAGCGCACCCTGATGGGCGCCACCCAGGAACGCTGGTTCGCCGACGGCCTGCGCCACTCCAAGGCCACCTGGAACGTGGTGCCCCAGCAGGTCGTCTTCTCCCGCCGCAAGAACACCACCGCCGAGCGCTCCAAGCTCTCCATGGACGCCTGGGACGGCTACCCGGCCGCCCGCGAGCGCTTCCTGAAGGCCGTCGACCAGTCCGGCGTGAAGAACCTGGTGCTGCTCACCGGCGACGTGCACGTGGCCTACGCCCTGGACGTCAAGCGCGACTTCGACGACCCCGGCTCCCGCACGGTGGGCGTGGAGTTCGTCGGCACCTCGATCAGCAGCGACGGCGACGGCGAGGAGAAGCCGTCCAACTGGAAGACCCTGATGGCGGCCAACGCGCACATGAAGTTCTACGACGGGCGCCGCGGCTACACGGTGCTCACCCTGGACCGCCACCGGGCGCGCGCCGACTACCGCGTCGTCGACCGGATCACCCGCCCCGGCGGCACCCTGTCGACGGCCGCCTCCTTCGTCACCGAGGCCGGCAACCCGGGCGTGCGCCCCGCCTGACGGCCGCTCGCGCGCCGGGCCCTCCCGCCGCGCCCCGGCCGCAGGCGGCGGGAGGGCCCGCCCCTGCCCGCGGGCCGCTCCCGCGGGCAGGGCGCGGCGAGGGGAGCGAGAGCCAGGCGGGGGTCCAGGGCGCGGACGGGGGCGGGTCGCGGCCGGGTTCGGGGCGCGGCGGGGGTTCAGGGCGCGGACGGGGTGGGGACGATCCACAGTTCGCACGGGCCGTTGATGACGGCGGACTCCACCCGGGCCGGCGCCGGCCGGCCGGGGTCCAGGACGGCGTCGGGACACGCGCCGAAGAGGCCGGCCAGCGCCACCTCGGCCTCCAGGCGGGCCAGCGGCGCGCCGAGGCAGAAGTGCGGGCCGTGGCCGAAGGACAGGTGCTCCTTGCCGGGGCGCGTCGGGTCGAAGTCGTCCGGCCGCTCCGGGTGGACCTGCGGATCGCGGCCCGCCGCGCCGAACCCGAGCAGGATCGGCTCGCCCTCGCGGATGACCACGCCCTCGCCGAGGTCGATGTCCTCCAGCGGGTAGCGCAGCGGGATGTGCATCGCCGGGCTCTCGTAGCGCAGCGTCTCCTCGACGACGTCCGTCCAGGCGAGGGCGCCCTCGCGCACCAGCGCCAGGTGACCGGGGTGGGCGAGCAGCGCCTGGACGGCGCTGGTGATGAGGTTGACGGCCGTCTCGTACCCGGCGCCGAGCATCAGGAAGAGGATGTCGCGGGCCTCCTCCTCGCTGCGCCCGCTGTCGCCGCCGACGGGCAGGGCGGCCACGTCGCTGGCGAGGTCGGGCCCGGGCTCGCGCCGTTTGAGCTCCAGCAGCCCGCTCAGCACCGCGTTGAGCTCCGCCCGCGCGGCGGTGATCCGTTCGGGCGTCGCCGACGTCATCACCTGGACGTCCATCGCCCTGCCGAGCGCGGGCCGGGCGGCGGCGGGGACGCCGAACAGGTCGCAGATCACCGTCATGGTCAGCGGAAGCGCCAGGGCCTGCCGGATGTTCACGGCCTCGCCCGGGGCGAGGGCGCGCAGCGGGCCGACCAGGGCCGCGGTCGTCGCCTCTATGCCGGGGCGCAGCGCGGCCACCCGGCGGGGCGAGAAGGACGGCGCCATCTGCCGCCGCCCCGCGCGGTGTTCGGCGCCGTAGAGGTTGAAGAAGTTCCGCTGGAGCGCGAGCGGGCCCATCGGCCAGCCCTCGGGGACCGAGGCCAGGGCGGGCCAGTGCCTGCGCGGGTCGCGGGAGACCCGGGGGTCGCCGGTCAGGGCGCGGATCACCGAGCTGCGGGTCACGGACCAGGCGGTGATGCCGCCGGGCAGCTCCACCCGCACGGCGGGCCCGGCGCTGCGCAGCCGCGCGTTCTGCCGGTGGGGGTCCCGGGCGGTCATGTCCAGCACCGGGCAGCCGTTGTCGTCTTCTGGAGCCATGGCGATCGCTCCTCGGGGTCTTCCGGGTCTTCCGGGGTCTGCCGGGGCCGCTCGGGGCGCCGCGGCCCGTGTCCGGGGCCTGTGTTCCGTTGTAGAGGGGTGCGGCGCACCCGTCAACGGGGCGTCGGCCGCGCGGTCCCCACGGAGCCGTGGACGGCGTGTTCCCACAACTCCAGTCCGGCACGCAGGAGTTCGCGGACGGCGGCGCTCTCCTGGTCGGTCCAGGCGTCCTCGCCGGCGGCCGGGTCGAGGGGCCGGCCGCCGAAGGCCTTCCGGTAGGCGCTGTCGTGGACGGGCCCCTGGGCGGGCAGCGGCGGGCCGTGCTCCAGGCTGCGGGAGAGGTCCTCGAAGAAGTTCCAGGCGTCCAGGAGCAGTCCGGGCGGGACGGGGGTGAGGTGCTCGGTCCACCGCCGTACCGGGCGCAGGTCGAGGGTGCCCTCGCCCTCCCAGGTGAGCGTCAGGCCGGCGCGCTCGCAGTGCTCCCGCAGCGGTGCGAGCTCGGCGAACGCGAGGAGCCTGCCGAGGCCGTCGACGAGCAGCCGGTCGGGCTCCTCGCCCTCGCCGGGCCGCCAGATGAGCGTCATGTCGCCGCTCCTGGTGGAGAGGCGGTACGGGAAGTGGTCGGCCACGCGGCCCCCTCGGTGTCGTGGCGGCGTGCGCCGCGTCGGCCACCATCCTGCCCGGGACGTAACCCCGGCCGCGCGCTCCGGCACCTTCCGCGGGCTCAGGCGAGGGCGGCGGCCAGCAGGGCGAAGGCGGCGACGATGACGGCGACGCGGGCGTAGTGGTAGCGGTCCCAGCGCCTCGTCTGCTCCTTCCAGTCTGCGGGGCGGTTCTCGGGGGTCCAGGTCTTGCCCCGGTTGTTGATCGGGACGAGCAGCAGGACCGACATGATCACGCTCAGGAGCAGCAGCGCGCCCGCGGTGGCGACGAGGCCGGTGCCGTGGTGGCCCCGGGCGGCGACGGCCCAGAGCGAGGTGAGGGCGAGCGAGCCGAGGTACCAGGCCGGCATCACGGCGCCGAGCATCCGGCCGCCGTGGGAGCGGGCGAGCTGGCCGCTGTCGTCGGGGAGCGCGGCGAGGATCGGGTTGATGACGAAGGCGACGGAGAACTCCACCCCCACCATCACGCCGACGACCACGGTGGTGACGACCTCGAGTGCGCTGAGCATGGTGACCCTCCCGGGACCTAGCACTGCTAGATGATGGGTCAACGCTAGACCTGCCGTAGCTCGGTTGTCTAGCGGTGCTAGGGTCGAAGCATGTCGCTACAGGAACGCAAGCAGCGCGAACGGGCGGACCGCGAGCGCCTCATCGTGGCCACGGCTCGCGAACTCGCCGAGCAGCAGGGCTGGGACGCGGTCACCACCCGCCGGCTCGCCGAGCGCATCGAGTACAGCCAGCCCGTCCTCTACAGCCACTTCCGCGGCAAGCGCGAGATCATCGGCGCCGTCGCCCTGGAGGGCGCCGCCGAGATGGCCGCGGCACTGCGGGCCGCGACCCGCGCCGCGAACGGCCCGCGCGCCCGGGTCACCGCCCTCGCCCGCGCCTACCTCGACTTCGCCGAACGCAACCCGGCGGTGTACGACGCCATGTTCCAGCTCGACGGCGGCCTCGCGTTCGCGCACGAGGACACCCCGCAGCCGCTGAAGGACGGCTTCGCCGCCCTGCTGGAGAACCTCGACGACGTCGCCGGGGAGGGTGTCCACCCGGGGCTGTTCACCGAGGTGTTCTGGGCGGCCCTGCACGGGCTGGCGACCCTGACCCGGGCGGGACGGCTGCCCCCGGGGGACGCCGAGCGCAGGGTGGAGCTGCTGGTGGACCGGCTCGCCGTCCTTTGACGCACCGGCCCGTCGGGTGCCTGGCCGCCGGTCGGCCGGCCGCTCGCGGCTGCTCGCCGGCACCGGCGGCCCGTTCGCCTCGGCGGCCTCGCTGCGGCTGGCGGACCCCTGGCCACCGCCCGCGATCCGGACAGCCGCGTGAAGAGACCGCCCTCGTCATCCCGCGCGGGGTCCGTTCGGCCCTCGGGCTGGGGGAGCCGGAGGTGGACGGCTCAGGACACCGGGCTGCTCCTTCGAGGGAGGGCGGATGTCGGGCGGCAGGCGGTGAGGAGTTCGGTCCGGGGCGAGCCGGGGGAGCCGATGGGCGCCCCGGAGGTCCTGCCGGCTCCCGGGGCAGGGGAGTGGTGCGGCGGCGGAGCCCGGACAGCGGCTCAGATGCCGCCGAACTCGCCGCTGCGGACGGCGGCGACGAAGGACGCCCACGCCTCCGGGGTGAAGGTCAGGGCTGGGCCCTGGGGGTCTTTGGAGTCACGGACCATGCCAGGGTTCGCATCGTTCACCTCGATGCAGCCACCCCCGCCGTTGCTGTAGGTGCTCTTCCGCCACCTGGCGCCGGTCAGGTCAACTTCCGTGGGGTTCATGGCCTTTCCGTGCCCTTCCCCGTCCGCGCAAAACGCTCGGCTGGGGAGCCCCGGCCGAGCGTCTGGCTGAACCGTCCGCGCGACCAGATGGCCGGCCCTGTGGTGTGGCGTGTCCGGGCGGTGGCGTCGGGCGGAGGCTTTTCGGTTCAGAGTTCGCCGAACTCGCCGCTGCGGACGGCGGCGAGGAAGGACGTCCACGCCTCGATCGGGAAGAGAAGGGCAGGCCCGTTCGGGTCCTTGGAGTCACGGACCGGCATGACGGCCGGGTAGCCGTCTGCGACTTCAACGCAGCCTCCCTGCCCGTTACTGTAGGTGCTCTTCCGCCACCTGGCGCCGGTCAGGTCAACTTCCGTGGGGTTCATGGCCTTTCCGTGCCCTTCCCCGTCCGCGCAAAACGCTCGGCTGGGGAGCCCCGGCCGAGCGTCTGGCTGAACCGTCCGCGCAAAGGTTCAGAGTTCGCCGAACTCGCCGCTGCGGACGGCCGTGACGAACGAGCTCCAGGCCGCAGCCGGGAAAACCAGAGCCGGCCCCTGGGGGTCCTTCGAGTCGCGAACGGGCATCACGCCGGGGAGGCCGGCGGCGACCTCGACGCAGTCGCCGCCGTTGTTGGAGTACGAGGACTTGGCCCAGGAGGCGCTGGACAGGTCTGCGTGGTCGGTCATGGCGGGATTTCCTTTCGCGGGGTCGTCGGTTGCTCGGATGCCACTGCGGTATCCAAGCAGCCCTCCCTCTGGCCTGGGAGTGAAAGCCCGTACGGTGCGCAGGAAGTCGGCGGAGTCGACTTCCTGCGCACGCGGGCGGGTTGGGGCAGTATCCGTCTTCAGGAACGCCGATCGGGCGACCGTGGTGCGGAAGGACTTGGAGAGGCCACCAGGGGATCGTCCTCGCCTCGCTAGGCTGCGGCTGTGACGATCAAGGCTGTGGTGTTCGACGTCGGGGAGTGCCTGGTCGATGAGACCAGGGAGTACGGTACTTGGGCCGACTGGCTGGGCGTGCCGAGGCACACGTTCGTGGCCCAGTTCGGCGCGGTGATCGCGCAGGGGCGGGACTACCGGGAGACCTTCCAGGTCTTCGCTCCCGGCTTCGACCTCTACGAGGAGCGTGAGAAGCGGGCGGCGGCCGGCCAGGCGGAGACCTTCGGTGAGGACGACCTCTACCCGGACGTCCGGGGAACTCTCGCTCGACTCCGGTCGGACGGCCTGTGGTTGGCGATCGCCGGGAACCAGACCGTGCGGGCCAGGGCGATCCTGCGCCGGCTGTTCACGGACGACGTCGACCTGATCGGCACCTCCGACGACTGGGGCGCGAGCAAGCCGGACCCCGCCTTCTTCGAGCGCGTCGCCGAGGTGGTACCCGCGGAGCCGGACGAGATCCTCTACGTCGGTGACCGGCTCGACAACGACGTGCTCCCCGCCCGTGCGGCGGGCATGCGGACGGCGTTGATCCGGCGCGGCCCGTGGGGCTGGATCCAGCAACACGACCCGGCAGCGGAGCAGGCGACGTTCCGGATCGACTCGCTGAAGGAACTCCCGGACCTGATCGCCAAGTTCAACGCCGGAGCGAGCTGAACGAACTGAAAGCGGGCCGCCTGGTCGGCCCGGCTGTCCGGCGACCCGTTGATGGAGACGGTCGCGGACCGGATGCGGGTGCGGGACATGTGGGCCACCGCGGACTGGGGCGACTCCCTGGCCCTGTCCGATAAGGCGCTCGGCCTCGTCGAGGACCGCTACCGGGTCAACGACGAGGCCGTCGGGCCCACGCCACCCTGCGGAAGATCGTCTACGCCGAGCGCGCGGCCACCCGCGAGAAGCTGCGCCACATGTCCGACCGCTTTCACCTGGACGGATAGGGCGGTAGTGCCACTACGACAGCGCTCGGCTGGGAGCTCCAGCCGAGCGTCTGGCTGAACCGTCCGCGCAATCAGATGGCCGGCCCTGTGGTGTGGCGTGTCCGGGCGGTGGCGTCGGGCGGAGGCTCTTCGGTTCAGAGTTCGCCGAACTCGCCGCTGCGGACGGCGGCGAGGAAGGACGCCCACGCCTCGGTCCGGAAGACCAGAGCCGGCCCCTGGGGGTCCTTCGAATCGCGGACGGGAGCCAGTCCGGGGAAGCCGGCGGCGACCTCGACGCAGTTGCCGCCGTTGTTGGAGTACGAGGACTTGACCCAGGAGGCGCTGGACAGGTCTGCGTGGTCGGTCATGTTGGAGTTCCTCTCGGGGTTGTCGGTTCGTCTGCCCGATGTCACTGCGGTATCCAAGCAGCCGGCCCCCTGGCTTGTGGGTGAAAGCCCGTACGGTGCGCAGGAAGTCGGCGGAGTCGACGGTGGTCGGCCAGCCGCTTGCGGGTGCTTGCCGGCGTTGGCGGTCCGCCGGAGCGAGCAGGAGTCCTACTCGCCCCACAAGCCGCGCCTTGGTGAGCGACCTGTGACGCGGCCCGCCGGAACGAGGTAGCTTCCTGATAGCACCGCGGGCTCACGGACCGGACAGGCGGGCGCGAGTGCGTGGGAGGGCTGCTGTGCTGGAGGAACGGGAGTCGATCGGCAAGCGGGTGCGGCGGGCGCGGTTGCGGCTGGGAATGACCCAGGCCGACCTGGCCGCCGCGCTCGGCAGGACCCAGGGCTGGGTGTCGAAGGTCGAGAAGGGCGTGATCGAGCTCGACCGGGCGGGCACCATCAACCAGATCGCGGCAGCGCTGCACTGCCACCCCAATGACCTCATCGAGCGGCCGTTCGTCGCGGGCACACCGTCGGAGAACCAGTGGCAGGTGTCGGCGGCGGCCATTCTGCGGGAGCTTCGCCGGTACGACCTCACGCCGGTCTTCGACGGAACGCCCCGGCCGTCGGCGGAACTCTGGCGCGAGACCGAGCGCCTGCACCGGCTGAGGGACGCCGCCGCCAACGTGGCGATCCTGAAGGTGCTTCCGGACATGCTCCGCGAAGCGCGTGCGCTGGCCGAAGTGTCCACCGGCCACGAACGCGAGGAGGCTTTCGCGGTCTACGCGATCGAGTGCAAGTTCGCGCATACCGCCGCGCACACGCTCGGCCATCCCGAACTGATCGCCATGGCCTGTGAGCGGGCCGCCTGGTCGGCCCGGCTGTCCGGCGACCCGTTGATGGAGGCGGTCGCGGACTGGATGCGGGTGTGGGACATGTGGGCCACTGCGGACTGGGACGACTCCCTGGCCCTGTCCGACAAGGCGCTCGGCCTCGTCGAGGACCGTTACCGTCTCAACGACCCGCTGGCCGTTCGGGCTTGGGGCGCCATGCACCTTCGTGCCGCCGTGTCCGCCGCACGCGCCGGCCGTCGGACGGAGGCCGAGGACCGCATCCGGCACGCCCAGGCGGCGGCGGAGTTGATGGACGGGGTCCGGGTCGCACCGCCCTTCGACCGGCACTCGCTGACCTTCTCCGGTGGCAACGTCCAAGTCCACGCGGTGTCCGTGCAGTTGGAGATGGGCGACCACGCCCGGGCGCTGATCCTCAACGAGCGTGCCGACCCCGCGAAGCTCGCCGCCCTCCCGGCCTCCAGGCGAGGCCACCACCACATGGACCTCGCCCGCGCCTGGCTGTGGGACGGCAACCGCGACAAGGCACTCCAGGCACTGGAGACGGCGGAGAGGATCGCCCCTCAGCTGGTGCGCAACCACCCGATCGCCCGCGCCACCCTGCGGAAGATCGTCTACGCCGAGCGCGCGGCCACCCGCGAGAAGCTGCGCCACATGTCCGACCGCTTCCACCTGGACGGATAAGGCGGTATTCGCCGCTACGACAGCGCTCGGCTGGGAAGCCCCAGCCGAGCGCCTGGCTGACCCCTCTGCGTAACAACCAGCTGGCCGACCGCATGTTGCGGCACTTCCTGGCAGTGGCGTCGGCCGGAGGCCTTCGGTTCAGAGTTCGCCGAACTCGCCGCTGCGGACGGCCGTGACGAACGACGCCCACGCCTCGATCGGGAAGACGAGGGCGGGCCCCTTCGGATCCTTGGAGTCTCGGACCGGCATGACGGCCGGGTAGCCGTCTGCAACTTCAATGCAGCCTCCCTGCCCGTTGCTGTACGTGCTCTTTCGCCACCCGGCGCCGGTCAGGTCAAGTTGCATGGCCTTCATAGTCCTTCCGTGCTTCCCGGACCGCGACCAGGCTGTCCGGTTGGTTCAGGGCATTCGCCTGGAGCCGATCGTACTTTCCAGCCCACCTTGATACGACCTCGGAGTCCTGCTCCAGGAAGCCCCGTTGCAGGGTCTCGGTATACCCGACCATGGCACGGTTCGGCAGGGTGAGCAGCGTGACCGAATGTGAGAAGGGACGATTTTCACCGAGCAGGTAGGGGGCAACTTGAAAGACAATGTTGGGCCGTTCGGCCAGTTGCTCCAACAAGCGCAGCTGGCGCGCCATAACGGCTGGTCCTCCAATCGGACGCCGCAGGGCCGATTCATCGAGAACAACATGGATCGCCGGCGTCCGGTTGAGGAGCTGCTGCCGAACAGACAGAAGCCTGAGCCGTTCCTTTGCCTGCTCTTCTGTCGCTTCGCCACGCCGAACCGGTGCCGACTCGTAAGCAGCGCTGTAGTCCGAGTGCTGAAGTATGCCGGGGACCATGTCCAGCTCGAAGAGCCGGATGGCCAGGGCCTCCCGCTCCTTGGCCGCGAACTCGGGGAAGCCTGGAATCAACGATCCGTTCTTCCAGCTCCACCACAGGAGCTCCAGCGAGCCGTTGGTCCCCAAGGCGGCCTCACAGAGCCTGACGAAGTTTAAGCTCGGAGCCTGTTTCCCCGTCTCTACGTTCGAGATGTAGACGTTCGAGTACCCGATCAGCTTCCCCAGCTCCACCTGGGTCAGGCCCTTGGCATCCCGTGACGTGCGGAGATGGACGACAAGTGCTGCCAGAGGAGATGACGTTGGATCAAGTGTGCGACGGTTCATGATCAATCTCAACTTAAAGCGAAGCCAACTAGAGAGTTCAAACACTTCCGATCGTAGGGGATCAAGCGCCACGATAGCTACGCCTGGTGATTCGTCGGGCGCGTAGAGCAATCTTCGGAGCCCCATGCGTCACGTGCGGAGTCCTGAGTCTCACCTCCAAGTCAAAGGAAATGTGTGCAGCACTTCAGCAGCGCGGAGGGATGGCAACCCGCGCGACACCCGCCTTCGGGGACGTGGTACTCGGGAAGGCGACGCATCGGCCGCCCTACCGCCGGCCCTTCGAACGGGTGGCTGTATCGGCCGGTAGTCAATTCCACGTAGTTGGAGAAGGGTTGAGCACGCATCTCATCGCAAACAAGCCCCCAGCCCGCCGGTCGGGCCAGCAGGCCTTCGTCCTGCGTGAAGACCCCGGCGGGTCGGGCGAACTCTCCGTCCTCCTGGTCGACCCCGCCTACCGGGACGGCCTGTCTCTGCCCGGCGGCAGCGCCGAACGGGACGAACTCCCGCACCTCGCCGCCCGCCGGCACCTCGAAACCGAGACCGGGCTCGTCCTGCCCCTGCGTACGATCCTCACCGTCGACTACGCCCCCGCCACCGACTCACCCGAGGGCCTCGACCTCGTCTACGCGGGCGGGCTGCTCACACCCCGACAGGCCGAAACCACCACCAGCCACCAGCCTCCGCAAGATATCCGCGCCCTCCGCTGGATCCCCCGGCACACGCTCCGCGATGTCATGGCCCACGACCAGTACCGCCGGGTCGAAGACGCCTGGGACGCCTGGGAGCACGGCGACGGCCTCCCCCTCCTCATCCAGGGCATCCCCGTCCCCGTCGGCTGATCAAGGCGACGACCGCCCACGCATCGCCCAGCGCACCCCATTCACACGCACCCCCTTGAGGCACCCCCATGCTCAAAAACCGTCGCCCCCGCCCGTTCGTCGCGCGTCTCGACCGCCGACCCGAATCAGCGCCGCTGGCTCGCTACTTGCTCCGGGCCTACCTCTCCGGGCTGCCTGCCGGCGACCGCTACTGCGACACCGCCGAACTCCTCCTGTGCGAGCTGTTCGCCAACGCCGTTCGGCACTGCGACGGTCCCGACGACCGGCACATCGAGGTCCGCTTCTCCCTCGTCAACTCCCGTCTCCGGCTGGAGGTCCACGATGCCGGGAGCGGCCGCCCCTCCCTCCGCACGGCCTCGCCGGACGACGAGTGCGGGCGCGGTCTCCTTCTCGTCAACGAGCTGGCCGAGCGGTGGGGTTGCTGCCCGCGCACCGGCGGTATCGGCAAGTTCGTCTGGGTGCTCATCGCCCCCACCCCCATCCCCGCCGCCGCCTGAAAGCCCGGACCTCCCTCATGCACCTCACCACCCTCGCCCGCCACACCCTCTCGCGCGGCGCCACCCCCGCCGCCACCTACGCCCTCCTCGCCCGCCTCGGCCACCAGCCCCTGCCCTGCGCCCAGGCCGTGTGCGCCGCCCTCGGCATCCCCCCCGGACGAGGCCAGCCGCCGCCTGGACGACTGCTACGACGCCCTCCTCGCCGACCCCCGCCCCGACTCCGAGGCCGACACCGGCGAAGTCCTCGAAGCCCTCGGCGTCTTCGACGTCCCCAAACAGCTCACCCCCACCGAGCGCACCATCGTCGCCCACCTCCTGACCGCCATGGACGCCATGGGCGGCATCCGCCCCGGCCACCACCACGGCCTCCAACGCTGGTTCACCACCGGCAACCTCACCGCCGCCTACCTCTCCCTCACCGCCGCCCACCCCCTGCCCCGCACCGGCGACCCCGCCCTGTACTGGTCCACCCTCGTCACCGCCGGAGAACTCCTCACCACCGTCCTCCCGTCCGACCGCCGCATCACCTACGCCCTCACCCACTGCCGCACCCAGGCCACCCGCACCTGAATCCCGGGCCTGCGCAGGAAGTCGGACCCGCCGACTTCCTGCGCTGGTTGAGGCTACGGCCCCCGTACCTCGAAGGCCTGTGGTGTGTGGAGGCTGTTCTGGTCGTGCTGTTGGGGGCCGTGGTTCCAGGCCACCCGCGCCTGAAGCCCTGCGTGGGAAGTCGGACTTGCCGACTTCCTGTGCGTCGGGGCTGGTTGAGGCTACGGCCCCGTACCTCGAAGGCCTGTGGTGTGTGCAGGTAGTTGGGCCCGTTGGCTTCCCGGTCGTTCCAGTGGCGGGTCGGGGCTGGTGGTGCCGCTCTCGCCGTACTGTTTCGGAGCCGCGATTCCAGGCCGCGCGCATCCGAAGCCCAACGCGCGGGAAGTCGGACATGCCGACTTCCCGCGCGTTCCGGTTGGGGGAGTTGCCGCCGGCGCTGTCGCCGGGACATCGGACGCGGCATGGGCCGCTCCCGGCGGAGGGCGCCGCGCCGTCTGCCCGGAGAGCCCCCCGCCGCCGGGGCCCGAGGCCGGCGCGCTACCTGCCGCCCGCCCGGCGGCTGCGGCGGGTGACGGAGTCGAGGACGACCGCCGCCAGTAGCACCGCCCCGGTGATCATGTACTGGATGGCCTGGGCGGCGTGGACCATGTCCAGCCCCGTCGTGATCGACTGGATCACCAGGATGCCCAGCAGCGCCGACCACGTCTTGCCGCGCCCCCCGAACAGGCTCGTGCCGCCGATGACGGCCGCCGCGATCGCGCTCATCAGCACGTTGCCGCCGCCCAGTTGCTTGTCCGCCGACCCCTGCTGCGAGGCGTAGAACAGCCCGCCGAGGCCGGCCAGGAACGCGGCGAGCACGAACACCGAGATCCGCACCCGGGCGACGTTGACACCCGCGCGCCGGGCCGCCTCGACGCCGCCGCCCACCGCGAACACCTGCCGCCCGTAGCGGGTGCGGCGCAGCACGAAGTCCGTGAGCAGGACGGCGCCGAGCAGCACCACCAGGGACAGCGGCAGGCCGCGGTCCTGGTTGAGGGCGTAGGCGGTGGCCAGGGTGAGGACGGCCAGGGCGCCCGCGCGCAGCGCGCTGTCGGCGGCGGACGGGCAGGCGAGGCCGGCGGCGCGGCGGCGCCGGGCGGTGTACAGGCGGGCGGCCAGGTAGAGGGCGGGGGCGAGGACGGCCAGGCCCCAGGCGTAGGCGATGTCGCCGTCGCCGAGGAAGGTGGTGTCCAGGCTCGCGACGACGCCCTCGTGGCGGTTGTTGACGGTGCCGCCGCCACCGAGCACGTACTCCTGGAGGCCGCTCCAGGCGAGCATCCCGGCGAGCGTGACCACGAACGCGGGCACGCCGATACGGGCGAAGAACAGCCCGTGCAGCAGCCCCATGGCGCAGGCCGCGCCCAGGGCGGCGAGGATCGCCACCCACTCGCTCCAGCCCTGGCGCACCGTCAGTACGGCGGCGATCGCGGCGCTCGCGCCGGCCACCGAGCCGAGCGAGAGGTCGATCTCGCCGAGGATCAGCACGAAGACGACGCCGACCGCGATCAGGCCGGGCCCGGCGATGAAGCGGGTGATGTTGGTGAGGTTGTCGGCCTGGAGGAAGTGGTGGGTGACGGCCTGGAAGACGACGGCGATGACGACCAGGCCGACGACGACCGGCAGCGAGCCGAGTTCGCCGGAGGCCAGGCGCCGGCGCGCGGCCCGCGCGTGCCCGGCCCAGCCCCGCGCGGGCGGGTGCAGCCGCGGATCGGCGCCCGTGTCGGGGGCGGCGGCGGGGGAGGCGGGTGCTTCGGGGGTGCTCATACGGCCTCGGCCTCCTCGGCGTGGTCGGCGCGCCGGGCCCGGCGCCGGGCGTGGGCGTTGTCGGTGGCGCCGGTGATCGCGGCGACGATCTGCTCCTGGGTGGTGCCCGCCACCGGGAAGACGCCGTTGTTGCGGCCCAGGCGCAGCACCGCGACGGTGTCCGCGACGGCCCGCACGTCGGCCATGTTGTGGCTGACCAGGACCACCGCCAGCCCGCGTTCGCGCAGCCGTTCCACCAGGTCGAGGACCTGGGCGGTCTGCTCGACGCCCAGGGCGGCGGTGGGCTCGTCCAGGATGACCAGCGAGGGCTCGCCGACCAGGGCGCGGGCGATGGCGACCACCTGCCGCTGGCCGCCGGACAGCGCGGCGACGGGGGTGCGCACGTCGGGGATGCGGATGGCGAGGGTGTCCAGCAGGCGGCGGGCGTGCTGCTCCATGGCGACCTCGTCGAGCAGCCCGCGGCGGCGCTTCTCGCGGCCGAGGAAGAGGTTGGCGATGACGTCGAGGTTGTCGCACAGGGCGAGGTCCTGGTAGACGGTCGCGATGCCGAGGGCGGTGGCGTCCTGGGGGCGGCCCAGGCGGACGGCCCGGCCCTGCCAGGTCAGGGTGCCCTCGTCCACGGGGTGGACGCCGGCGATGGTCTTGACGAGGGTGGACTTGCCGGCGCCGTTGTCGCCGACGAGGGCGAGGACCTCGCCGGCGTGGACGGTGAGGTCGACGTCGGTGAGGGCCTGGACGGCGCCGAAGCGCTTGGAGACCGCGCGCAGTTGCAGGACGGGTGCGCCTGTCACGTGAACGACCACCTTGGGGGAGGGGTTACTTGAGGCCGGCGGCGGCGCACGCGGCGGCGTAGTCGGCGGTGCAGATGTCGGAGGCCTTGTAGAGGCCGTCGGCCAGGACGGTGGCAGCGATGTCGTTCTTGGTGACGATCTTGGCGTCCAGCAGCTTGGCCGGGATGTTCCTGGCGGTGTCGCTGTCGACGCTGGCGGTGGCGACGGCCTTGACGTCCTTGCCCTGGAGCAGGGCGACGGCCAGTTCGGCGGCGGTCTCGGCGAGCGGGCGGTAGGCCTTGTAGATGGTGTACGCCTGGTCGCCGTTGACGATCCGCTGGACGGCGTCGAGCCCGGCGTCCTGGCCGCCGACGGGCACGTTGATGCCGGCGCCCTTGAGCTGGGTGATGATGGCGGCGGCCATGCCGTCGTTGGCGGAGTAGACGGCCTGGAAGCCGTTCTTGCCGAACTCGGTGACGGCGGCGGAGATCTTCTGCCCGGCGACGGTGGGGTCCCACTGCCCGGACTGCTCGTAGACGACCTTCTTGATCCTGCCGTCGAGGACCTTGTGCGCGCCGGCCTTGAACTGCGCGGCGTTCGGGTCGGCCTCGTCGCCGTCGATCATGACGATGTTCGCCTCGGCGGCCCGCGGGCCCAGCGCGTCCAGCAGGGCCTGGCCCTGGAGTTCGCCGACCTTCTCGTTGTCGAAGGAGGTGTAGGCGGCGACCGGGCCGGCGGCCAGGCGGTCGTAGGCGAGGACCTTGACGCCCTTGGCGGCGGCCTGCTGGACCCAGTCCTGGGTGGACTTGGCGTCGTACGGGTCGAGGATGATCACCTTGACGCCCTGGGTGAGCAGGGTGTCGAACTGCTGCTTCTGCTTGGCGGCGCTGCCCTCGGCGTTGTTGTACAGCACCTTGCAGGACGCGCACAGGGACTTGACCTTGGCCTCGATGAACGGCCGGTCGAAGGACTCGTAGCGCACGGAGGAGGCGTTCTCGGGCAGCAGCAGGCCGATGGCGTTGGGATCGCCCGCGGCGGAGGAGGAATCGCCCTTGGCGCCGGCGGCCTTGCCGCAGGCGGCGGTCATGGACAGGGTCAGCGCGAGGCCCACGGCGGAGACGAGGGCGCGACGCAGTACGGCGTTCATCGGATACCTCTCCCTGGGGTCGCCGCGGCGTCGCGGCGGGGTGGGGGGAGTCAACCTTGGGCGCGTACATGCCGTCAATAAGTAAAACCGGACTGCCGTGAATCCATCTCCACTCGTTATCTTCGTGAACACGCCTCGGCCATCTGCGGACAACCCCGGGCCGGGCCGAGCGCACGACGGCGGGGGCGCCCGCCGGTCCCCCGTGCGGCGGGCGCCCCCTGCTCAAGCCTGACGCAGTGTCAGGGACGGTCGAGAGTGATCGAGTTGATCGGGCCCAGGTCGTAGTAGACGCCCCGCTGCGCCGCGATGTCGTAGACGCAGTCGGTGCCGTTCGAGCCCCGGCACAGGTGGGCGTGCGCGCCGCCGGTCTGGTTGTTGAGCACCCAGTGGTTGCCGTACTGGTTGCTCAGCTTGTGCGCGCCGTAGCTCCAGTAGACGTCGCTGGGCGAGGCGGCCGGGTCCTGGTTCTGCGGGTACACGCAGACCGCGCCGGACGGGCAGCCCGCCCAGCTGTCGGCGGAGGCGCTGCCGGCCCCCGTCGTGGCCAGGGCGGCGGCGGCCAGGGCCAGGGCGGCGACGGCGTGGGTGATCCTGCGCATGGTGGTTCTCCCTCGGCTGGTACGGGACCGGACGACCGCTCGCCGTCCGGTGCCCGTCAGCCTAGGAATCCCGCGCCCGCGGCGGTCCCTGACATCCGACAGGGGCGCGCCCGCCGCCCCGCGAGCCGGGCCCGCCGCCCCCGGCCCCACCGCCCTCGCCCCGGCCCCGCGAGCCGGGCCCTGCCCGCCCGAACGGGCCCGCGGGTCAGTGCGGGTGCCCCAGGTACGGGAAGTCGGGCAGCAGGTCGGTGTGCGGGGCGATGTGGTCGCTGGAGACGGCCCCGTCGGTGAGCATCGTCAGCCGCGCCGAGGTGACGTCGTCGGTCAGCGAACGCCCGTTGGGGTAGCGCGCCGGACGGGTGCGGTCGTAGCGCAGGACGTCCGGCAGGACGAGCCGCAGCTGCGCCTGCGCCGCCTCGGCGGTGTACTTGCCGAAGTGCTGGAGCTTGGCCGTCCACGGCTCCCGGTAGTTCTCCCAGTCGTCCACCGGATCGCCCGCGTTGTAGGCGTCCTTCGCGTCCTCCTCGTTGAAGTACGCCGTCAGCGACGGGTGCGCACCCCGGTCCACCGACACCAGCCGGCCGTCCTTGAGCACGCTCACCCGCGCCCACACCCCGATCTGTGGCGCCGGCCCGAACTCCGCGTCCGGCCCCTCCAGCACGATCCCGAACACGTTCTTGTCCGCCCCCCAGTCCACCCCCGTCCACTGGAAGTCCTTCACGATCCCGTCCAGGTCCGCGAAGAACGGATCGCTGCGCAGCCCCGCGCTCACCCGCAGCGCCCCCGCCTCCACCACCGCGGGCTCGGCCGTGAAGCTCACCGCCGCGTCCGACACCAGCACCTCGCCGGTGGCCGCCAGCCCCCGCGCCCCCTCGCCGGTGGCGCGCCGCACCGTCATGGTCTGCGGCCCGTCCGCCGGATCGGAGAACGTGAAGCTGTAGGCGATGTCCGCCCGGTTGTCCCCGTCGGTGTCGATGTCGATCCGGTACACCGCCTGCGGGTGGAAGGCCTGACCGCCGCTCGGCGCGACCGGGTTCACGTTCATGATCACGACCGTGCGGCCCGGCTGCGGCGAGGCGAAGGCGAACAGGTCGGTCAGGTCCAGGCGCGCGTCACCCTCGGGTGAGCGCAGGTTCGGTCCGCTGAGGTGGTGCGACATGACGGTCTCCCGCTTCGAGTGCTTCCGCATGGCCCCCGGCCCTTGCTAGCACGCGCGCCCGCCCCCGGGCCCGCCCGGTTGCGCCGTCCGGGGCGGTCCCGGCGACGGCCCCGGGCCGGGCGACGGCCCGGGGCCGGGCGGTCCTCGGGCGGGGTTCAGGCGGCCCCCGGCGCCCGCCCGTCGAGCAGCACCGGCAGCGTCCGGTGCCCGTTGGAGATCAGCGAGTCGACCGGCAGCAGCCGGGCGTCCGGCGCCAGGGCCAGGTCGGGAAAGCGCGCGAACAGCTGGCTCAGCGCGGTGCGCCCCTCCAGTCGGGCCAGCGGCGCGCCGAGGCAGAAGTGCACGCCGTGCCCGAAGGCGAGGTGGTCCTTGACGGGCCGGGTGACGTCGAAGTCGGCGCCGCTGTCGCCGTAGCGCGCCGGGTGGCGCCCGGCGGCCGCGTAGGCGGGCAGGATCGCCTCGCCGCGGCGCACCGTCACCCCGCCGGGCAGCTCGATGTCCTCCACCGCGAAGCGCATCGGCAGGTGCGCCACCGGGGCGTTGCGGCGCAGTGCCTCCTCGACCACGTCCTCCCAGCCGGCCTCGCCCGCGCGCACCAGGGCGAGTTGGCCGGGGTGGGTGAGCAGGTCGGTGATGCCGTTGTCGATCAGGTTCACGGTGGTCTCGTAGCCGGCCGAGACGATCAGGAGCACGGTGTCGCGCAGTTCCTCCTCGCTCAGCGCCGAGGGGCCGTCGTCGCTCTCGGTGTCGCGGGCGGCGATCAGCGCCGAGGTCAGGTCCTCGCCCGGTTCGCGGCGCTTGGCGGCGATCAGCTCCTCCAGCAGGGCCAGGAACGCGCTCGCGGTGGCCGCCGACTCCTCGGGGGTCAGGACGGTGGAGAAGACCTTGTCGACCATCCCCCGGAAGGTGCCGGTGAGGTCGTGGGGCAGGCCCAGCAGCCGGGAGATGACCTGGATCGGCAGCGGGTAGGCCAGGCGTTCGCGCAGGTCCACCACCTCGCCGGGGGCGCCGGCGGCCAGGTCGTCCAGCAGGGCGTCGGTCAGCTCCTCGACGCCGGCGGCCAGGGTGGCGACGTGGCGGGCGGTGAAGGCGCCGCCCACCAGCCGGCGCAGCCGCCGGTGGTCGGCGCCGTGGGCGTTGAACATGTTGCGCGCGCTCACCCACAGCGCCAGGGGCCAGGTCCGCACCGCCTGGTCGAAGCCGGGCCAGTGCCGCTGGCCGTCCTTGGAGACGCGGGGGTCCTTGAGCAGGTCCTCCAGCAGGCGCGGGTCGGACACCGACCAGGCGTGCACGCCCAGGATGTCGACGGGCGTGGCCGGCCCCCGCGCGGCCAGCTCGGCGCTCTCGGCGTCGCGGGCGCGGCCGGTCGGGTCCAGTACGAGACGCTCCACGAGGGTTCCTCCACTCGTCGCGGCGACGGTGCGCGGCCGCACGCCGCGCGCCGGGACACGAGGATGCGCCGGGCGGCGGGCCGCGTCGAGAGGGCCTGCGCCGTTCGGGCCCTCAGACCCGCACCCGGCCCGCCTCGCGCACCCGGGGCGGGGCCGCCGCCGCGGTGGCGCGCTCGAACAGCGCGCCGCTGCGGCTGCCGGGCGCCGTGCGCACCCAACGCCAGCCCCGCGCACGGTAGTAGGCGTGCAGCGCCGTGTTGTCGCTCCACACGTTCACCCGCAGCACCCGGGCACCCGAGCGGGCGGCCCGCCAGGCGGCCCAGTCCCCGAGGCGGGTGCCGATGCCCCGCCCGGCGTACCGGCGGTCCACCGTGAACGAGCTCAAGTAGCGTGCCGGGCAGGCCAGTTCCTCCGCGCTCCACAGCCGCGGGCTGCCGGTGGGGCGCAGCGTCACGGTGGCGACGGCCTCGCCGTCCGGCTCCAGCGCCGCCACCACGGTCGCGCCGCGGGCGATCAGCGCGAGCCCCCGCTCGGCGTCGTACGGGGACGACCACTGGGCCGAACCGTGCTCCAGGGCGATCCAGGCGGCGGCCTCCGCGCGCAGCGCGGCCAGCCGGGGCAGGTCGCCGGGGCGCGCCGCGCGCACGTACAGCGGAGCGTTCAGCACGGCAGGGCGGGTTCGAGGGCCTCCAGGGTGAAGCCCGCGCGCAGCGCCTGGACCAGGCGCCGCCCGCCCTCGGTGAGCGCGGTGCCGTCGGGGGTGGTCAGCGAGTGCCGGGCGACGATCCGCGCCAGTGGCACACCCGGGCGCAACACCATGCCGGGGGAGGGCAGTTGGAGGAGAACGCAGTCGTCGGGGCCGCACTCCAGCAGGCCGAACCCGGCCCCGCAGCGCCGCAGCCGCCCGTCCTTGAGCCGGTGCAGGCCGCCGCCGGGCGCACCCGCCACCCGCACCGCGGGGCCGCTGTGCCGCACCACCAGCTGTACCGCGCCCGCCGCGTCCGTACGCCCCTCGCCGCCGGTGACGTGCCCGTACAGCTCCAGCATGTGGCGCAGCGCGGACGGCAGCGCGCCCTCGGCCCACTCCAGCTCGCCCAGCAGCCAGGTCGAGCCCTGCATGCGGCAGTTGAGCTCCAGCAGCACCGGCCGCTCGCCGTCCAGGACGAAGTCCGCGCCGAACAGCCCGCGGTAGCCGAGCGCGGCCAGCGCCTCGCCGACGCGCCGCGCCATGTCCCCGGCCCGGGTCAGGGCGAGCGGCGCCAGCAGGGCCGGAGCCGCGAAGTCGCAGCCGGAGTAGGCGCCGAAGGACGCGCCGACGCCCTCGACACGGGTCAGCTGGACGGAGGGGCGCAGCAGCCGCACGGTGCCGTCCGCGGACACCAGCACGTGCAGGTTGACCGCCGGGCCCTCGACGTAGCCGCTCACCAGCCAGGGGCCGCCGCCGGCCCGGCGGATCGGGTGCAGGCCGGCCTCGTCGGCGACCAGGTGGGTGCCCTTGCCGCCGGAGCCCAGCGGCGCCTGCACCACGTAGCGCCCGCCGAAGCGCCGGCGCAGCTCCCGGTGGTCGAGCGCCGGCACCACCACGTCGGGCGGGGTCACCGCCCCCGCCGAGCGCAGCCACGCGCGCTGGACGCGCTTGTCGCCCAGCACCGGCATCGCCGGCATCGGCGGCGGCTCCACCAGGTGGGCGCCCAGCGCCCGCAGGGCCGTACGCCACTCGGCCTTCATCGCCGTGTAGGGCAGCAGCGCCAGCTCCCGGCCCCGCCAGCCGGCGCCTGCGCCGCCGTCGGTGGCGGCGAGGCGGCGCAGCACCTCGTGGACGCCCGCCCCCAGCGCGGTGCCGTCACGCACCAGGGAGTACGGCTCCAGCGCGTGGAACCGCGCCCCGGAAACGCCCGCCCCGGAACCCACCGCCACGGAACCCCCCGGTCCGAACTCGCCCGCCCAGCCCGCGTCCGCGCCCTCCACGCTCAGCACCTCGGCCAGGCAGCCGCTGCGCAGCAGGGGCAGCGCGAACAGGGGACGGGGGCAGCAGGACAACCCGGGCACGGCCCGCAACCGGGCCACCGCTTCGTCACAGGATGTGATCACCCACGCGATTATGGAGAGCCCCGACCGAGCCCCGCCGCCACCGCACCCCCCACCCCGCCCCGCACGTGCCACGCCCCGCCCCCACCCTCACCCGAACGGAGGAGCGCCCCGCGTTGACGGCCCGCCCGCGCCCGCTGCCGGACGCCGGGACTACCGTGCACGAATGACCAACCGCACCGCCCACGCCGCCCGCACCCCCGCACCCACCTGGCAGGTCACCGAGACCGCCGGCCTGGAGACCGCCTGGATCGACCTGAACCCCACCACCCTCACCGCCCACGGCCGCGCGGCCGCCGCCCGGCCCGCCCCCTACTGGCTCGACTACCACCTCGACACCGGCGACGGCTTCACCACCCGCCGCATGCACGTCACCGCCCGCACCCCCGAGGCCACCCGCACCCTCGACCTGCGCCGCGACGAGACCACCGGCCGCTGGAGCGCCGACGGCACCGAGCGACCCGACCTCGACGGCGCCCTCGACTGCGACCTCGGCCTGTCCCCGCTCACCAACACCCCGCCCGTGCTGCGCCTCGCCCTGCACCGGGAGCCGGGCGAGCACCACTTCCTGATGGCGTGGATCCGGGTGCCCGACCTGGTCGTCGTCCCCGCCCGCCAGACCTACACCCACCTGCGCCGCCACGAGGACGGCAGCTCGGCCGTCCGCTACGCCTGCGGCGACTACCGGGCCGACCTGCTGCTGGACGCCGACGGCCTGGTCGCCGACTGCCCGGGCCTGGCCCACCGCCTGGCCTGACGCGGGCCTGCGGGCGCGGCTCCGGCCCCGCCCGCGCCGTCGGGCCGCCCGGTGGCGCGCCGGCACAGCTGCCGGCGGGGCACGAACAGCGCCGGGGCCAGCAGGGGCGGCCGACCGTGCGCCCCGACCGCGCCCGGCCTTCGGCGCGCACCCGAGCGCCGAAGAGAAAGCCCCGACGGCGCCGCCCCTCCGCTACCCCCGTGACCAGCGGCTTTCCACCACCCCGCATCCGTACGCCGACACCCCGTCGAAGCGGAACCCGTGCTCCACCAGCCACGGCCCGAACACCCGGTGGCCCGCGCCCGCGAAGCCCGGGTTGACGAACAGCCGCAGCTCCTCGGCCAGGTCCTCGCGCAGGAGCGCGGACACCAGCCCCGCGCCCCCGAAGCACAGCAGGCGCCCGCCCGCGGCCGCCTTCGCCCGCGCCACCGTCTCCGTCAGCCGCCCGGTCAGCACCTCGGTGCGCGGCCAGTCCCGCCGTGGCCGGCCGGTGCGCGAGAGCGCGAACTTCGGCAGCGCCCCGATCCTGCGGGCGAAGTCCCAGTCCCCGTCGCCGGGGTGCAGGGCGGCCATCCGCTCCCAGTGCCCCAGGTACCCCTCGTCGGCCATCGGCCGGCTCAGCAGGATGCCCGAGGCCCCGGCCAGCAGCGCGTTGAACGAGGCCCGCAGGTCCGCACTCCACGGCCAGTGGGGCCCCCAGTCCCACAACTGCCAGCCCGCACCCGGCACTTCGCCGCCCACGAAGCCGTCCGCCGACACCTGCATCGCCACGACCAGCCTGCCCGTACCGCCCATGTCGTACCTCCTCGCGGGCAGGCTAGGCGAGGGGTGTGACAACCGGGCCCGCGAACCGGCCGCCCGCGCCGCCCGGCAACGGGCCCGAGGACCGGGCCGGTTGGCCCCGGGCCGGGGGCGCCATCACCCGATCGGGTGGCGGGCCGCGCCGTTTCCCGTGCCGGTGGCGGGCGCCTCGTTAGCGTCGGGCCATGATCGTGCAGTCGTCAACTGGGCTGACGGACCGGCGATTTGGCTTATTGTCGTACGAGTAAAGAGGCATCGACGCATGGCAGACAAGCGCCTGAAGTCCTGGGGCAACAACCGCTCCGGCCAGCTCGGGGACGGCACCCGGGCCGACCTGCGCACCACGGCCACCATCGTCCTCGGACTCACCGGCACCGAGGTGGTCAAGATCGCCGCCGGCGGCGCCGGAGCGAGCCTCGGCCACGGACTGGCCCTGCTGACCGACGGCACCGTGCACTCCTGGGGCGTCAACGGCTCGGGCCAGCTCGGCCACGGCTCGGTGTTCGGCCACAACGCCCCCGGCCGGGTGGCCGGCCTCCCCGACGCCACCGACATCGCCGCCGGCGGCGCCCACAGCCTCGCCCTGCTCGCCGACGGCACCGTGATGGCCTGGGGCCAGAACACCCACGGCCAGCTCGGCGACGGCAGCAGCACCGACAGCAACGTCCCGGTACGCGTCGAAGGCCTCCACAAGATCGTCGCCATCGCCGCCGGCCTCCACCACAGCCTCGCCCTGCGCGAGGACGGCACCGTCTGGGCCTGGGGGAACGGCCTCAACGGCCAGCTCGGAGACGGCACTTCGGCCAGCCGCGGCATCCCCGCCAAGGTCACCGGCCTGACCGGGATCACCCGGATCGCCGCCGGCGCCAACCACAGCCTCGCCCTGGTGGGCGAGCCGGGCACCGCCAACACCGTCAAGGCCTGGGGCTACAACGCCACCGGCCAGCTCGGCGACAACACCACCATCAACCGCTTCACCCCCGTCACCACCCAGGGCTCCTGGAGCGGCGGCATCGTCCAGATCGCCGCCGGCGCCAACCACAGCCTCGCCGTCACCGACGGCGACCACCGCCTCAAGGCCTGGGGCCAGAACACCTCCGGCCAACTCGGCGACGGCACCACCGTCTTCCGCGTCACCCCCGTCACCGTCCCCGGCCTGACCGGCGTCCGGCTGGTGGCCGCCGGCCGCGAGCACACCATGGCCCTGTCCGGCAACAGCGCCGTGCACTCCTGGGGCCACAACGGCTCCGGCCAGCTCGGCGACGGCACCACCACCGACAGCACCACCCCGGTGGCCACCCCCACCACCCTCACCGGCATCGACAAGCTCGCCGCCCCCGTCGGCGGCGACTTCAGCCTGGCCAACTGACGCGGCCCGAGCCCCCCGCAGCCCCGCAGCCGCCCCGAAACCCACCCCCCGAGGTAGCCATGCCGACAGTCAAGCTGACCACCAACCACGGCGACATCGTCCTGCGCCTCGACGCGCAGCACGCCCCCGCCACCGTCGAGAACTTCCTCCAGTACGTCCGCGACGGCTTCTACGACGGGACGCTCTTCCACCGGGTCATCAACACCTTCATGATCCAGGGCGGCGGACTGGAACCGGGCCTGAGGAAGAAGGAGACCCGCGAGCCCGTCCCCAACGAAGCCGACAACGGCCTGAAGAACACCGAGTACACCGTGGCCATGGCCCGCACCATGGAACCCCACTCCGCCACCGCCCAGTTCTTCATCAACGTCGCCGACAACGACTTCCTCGACCACACCGCCAAGTCCGCCCAGGGCTGGGGCTACACCGTCTTCGGCGAGGTCACCGAGGGCCGCGACGTCGTCGACGCGATCAAGGCCGTCCCCACCGCCACCAGGTCCGGCCACCAGGACGTCCCCGAACAGGACGTGATCATCGAGAAGGCCGAGATCGTCGAATAGCCCGGCGGACGCACAGGAAGTCGGCCCGCCCGACTTCCTGTGCGCCCCCGGTCTCCCGCGCGCCCCGGTCTCCCGTGCGCCCCCGGTTTCCCAGGGATGCGCGAGCGCCCCCACGGGCCTAGCGTGGCCCCATGGAGCTGTTCCCCCCGGTCCCGCTGTCCCAGTGGCGGGACTCCAAGGAGACGTTGCACCGCTTCGCCCAGGTCGTCGGCAAGATCCGCCTGGCGCACAGCGCCCGGCGCAACCACTGGTGGAACGTCCCCTACCACCTCACCGGGCGCGGCATCACCACCCGCCCGATGGCCACGGCCGACGGCGGCGGCACCTTCTGCATCGACTTCGACTTCGTCGACCACCGCCTGGTGGTCTGCTCCTCGGACGGCCGCAGGGTCTCCTTCCCGCTCACCGGGCAGTCCGTGGCCTCGTTCTACCGCCAGACCCACGACGCCCTGGCCACCATCGGCGTCCCCATGGACATCCCCCACCCCCACCCCTTCGACCTGCCCGACGCCGGCCGCCCGTTCGCCGACGACACCGAACACGCCGCCTACGACCCCTTCTGGGTCAACCGCTACTGGCAGGTCCTCGGCCAAGTCGCCCTGGTGCTGGAGGAGTTCGCCGCCCGCTTCTGCGGCAAGACCAGCCCGGTCCACCACTTCTGGCACACCTTCGACATCGCCGTCACCCGCTTCTCCGGCCGCGAGATCGACCAGCCGGAGACCGTCGACCCGGTGACCCGCGAGGCCTACTCCCGCGAAGTCGTCAGCTCCGGCTTCTGGTTCGGCGACGACGCCGTCCCCAGACCCACCTTCTACTCCTACGCCGCCCCCGAACCCGCGGGCCTGGCCGACAGCCCGCTGCGCCCCGGCACCGCGAGCTGGGCCGAACGCCACGGCAGCCACCTGGCCGTCCTGGACTACGACGACGTCCGCGGCCGCGAGGACCCGCGGGCCACCGTCCTGGACTTCTACGAGTCCGTCTACCAGCCCGCGGCCCGCCTGGCCGGCTGGGACGTCGGCGGCGAGGCCTCGCCCGGCGGCGTCACCGACCCGGTGGCCGCCAAGGCCGGCGCCTGACGGCACACGGGCGCCGGCCACGCCCCACGCCCGCCCCGCGCCACCGGGCCCGCACCGCCCGCCCGGTACCGCCCGCCCCGCACCGCCCGCCCGGTACCGGCCGCCCGCCCCGCAACCGGCCCACCGCCCGCCCCGTATGCTCCTGGCCATGAGCACCCCACCCCCCGCCCGCAAGCGCGACGGCGCCGCGACGCGCGAGGCGATCCTCGCCGCCGCCGTCGTGGAGTTCACCGAGCACGGATACGCCGGGGCCGGGGTCCGGCAGATCGCCGAGCGCGCGGGCGTGACGGCGATGATGATCAACCGCTACTTCGGCTCCAAGGAAGGCCTGTTCACCCAAGCCGTCGACCGCGCCTTCGCCCCGCCGACCGTCGTCGGCGACCACCCCGAGGACCTCGCCCGCACCCTCGCGCGCACCCTCGCCGAACGCACCGCCCGCGGCGCCGAGCGGCTCGACCCGTTCCTCCTCCTGCTGCGCTCGGCACCGGACGCCCAGGCCGCGGACACCGTCCGCCGGGGCGTGGAAGCCCACGTGGGCACCCGGCTCGCCGGGCTGCTCGACGGACCGGACGCCGACCTGCGCGCCCAGCTCGCCCTCGCCCTGGTCGCCGGCACCTGGCTGCTGCGCAGCGTCGTCGCCACCACCGCGCTCGCCACGGCGGACGAAGGACGCCTCGCCGACCTGCTCGCCGACATGCTGGAACCGGTCGTCGGGCCCGACCGCGCCGACGGGTGACTCCGGCCGCTCACCGGGTGGTTGACCTCTCGCGGCCCGGCCCGGGGCGCAAGCCGCCGCCCGCTCAGAACGCGGAGCGGATGAGCCCGCCGTCGACGCGGATGGTGGCCCCGCTGACGTACTGGGCGTGGCTGCTGCACAGGTACGCGACGGCCGCGGCGATCTCCCCGGGTTCGCCGAAGCGTTCCTGGTCGTTGGGGACCAGGGCCCGGACGGCGTGCGGCTGGATCTCCTCCCAGGTCTCGCCCCAGCCGTTGGCGGGCCCGAGGCCGGTGATGAGGTCCCGGGTGGCGTCGACGAGGATCGCCCCGGGGGAGACGATGTTGGAGGTGACGCCGGTGCCCTTGAGCTCGCGGGCCAGGGAGACGGCGAGGTTGTGCCGGGCGGCCAGGGTGGCACTGTACTGGGGGAGGGTGCCGGTCGGCTGGGATGCCAGTCCGCCGCCGATGGTGACGACCCGTCCCCAGCCGCGTTCGCGCATGGCGGGCACCAGGTGCCGGATCATCCGCACGCCCGAGACGACGTTGACGTCGTAGGTCTCGCGCCACTCGTCGGGGGTGGCGTCGGCCCAGGACAGGTGCCGGTAGAAGCCGGCGTTGTTGACGAGGATGTCCACGGGCCCGTCCGCCGTGGCGGCGCGGGCGACGCCGGCGGCGCCGTCGTCCCCGGCGAGGTCGCCCACGACCGCGTGCGCCGTCCCGCCGGCCTCGCGGATCTCCCGCGCGACCTTCTCGGTGCGGTCCTTGTTCCGGCCGTGGACCACCACCGCCGCGCCTTCGGCCGCCAGCAGCTTCACGGTGGCCTCGCCGAGCCCCGCGCTGGAGCCCGTGACGAGCGCGCGCTTGCCGGTCAGGTTGAGGTTCATCGGTGTTCTCCCTCCCATGGGCCCGCCGGTGGAGCGGGTCCGCCCCAGAAGTATACAGCTGTAGACTTCTGGGGTGGGGCGGCGGGCCGGTGACTGCGGTCGGTCGGTCGGCGTCCAGCTCGCCGACGCGGACGGCGGTGGCGAAGGCCTGCCAGGCGGGGAGGGTGCTTGCGGCCGGGAGGCCGGTGGGCACGTTCGACGTGGGCGAGGCACCGAGGCCCTCGCCGGCCGCACCCTGTCCGTCCCCGTCCACGGGCGGCGCGCCGGGTGACCTGACGGTTCGCGGCCGGAAATCGTCTGTCCCCGGCGGCCATGGACTAGGTTCCTCGGGGGATCGCGCACGCCGACACCGTGGGGACGGAGGGACGATGACGGCCATGGCCGGGTACAAGCAGAGGGTCCTGGAGCTGTTCGACACCATCGACAGCGACCTCGACGGCGCGATCACCTGGGAGGACTTCCAGCGCGTCATCGACCGCCAGCGCGGCTGCGAGCCGCGCCGGCAGCTGGTCGAGGACCACTTCGGCGCCCTGTGGGCGGCGCTGAAGGACGCCGGTCTCGACCGTGGGGGCCGGGTGCTGCGGCACGAACTGCTCGCGGACGTCGACAGGAGGGTGATCGGCACCGCCCCCGGCACCGCCCCCGGGCACGTCGCCCGGTTCGCCTGCGCGGCCTACGCGTTGATGGACGCCGACCGGACCGGCCGGGTCGGCAAGGCGCAGTTCCGGCAGTACCTGGCGGCCCGGAGCATCACCGACCCCGCCGCCGTCGAGGAGTTCGCCCAACTCGACCGCTCCGGTACCGGGTTCCTCACCGGGGACGACCTGCGCACGGCGGGCCACCGCTTCTTCGCCGACCCGGCGCCCGGCGTCCCCAAGAAGTGGCTGACCGCCCTCTTCTCCGCCTGACCGCGCCGCACCGGCGACAACACCGCACCGGCACGACGCCTGCGCCGCGCCCGGCCGGCGGTGTGGCGCGGATCACGGCGCGGGTGGCGGCCGGGGTGTCACAAAGCGGCGGCTCCTCCTGTCTCAAGGGGCAGCAACGGAAAACCGACCGAGGAGCACCCGCCATGGAACCCCGTCTCAGCCCCTTCACCAGCCCGCTCCTGGGCAAGGTCGTCAAGCACCTCGTCGCGGCCAACCGGCCCGTCGCCGAGTCCACCCTGCCGCTCGCCGTCCAGGAGCTGGTGCGGCTGCGCGCCAGCCAGATCAACGGCTGCGGCGCCTGCGTCGACATGCACTTCAAGGAGGCCGTCCACGCCGGGGAGGACCCGGTGCGCCTGAACATGGTCGCGGTCTGGCGCGAGGCCACCGTGTTCACCGAGGCCGAGCGCGCCGCGCTGGAGCTCGCCGAGGAGGGCACCCGGATCGCGGACGCCGCCGGCGGGGTGAGCGACGAGGTGTGGGCGAACGCCGCCAAGCACTACGACGAGGAGCAGCTCGCGGCGCTGGTGGCCGCGATCGCGATGATCAACGCCTTCAACCGGTTCAACGTGATGGTGCGCCAGCCCGCCGGCGGCTACGAGGTCGGCATGCACGGCATCTGACCGTCCGGGGCCGTCGACGCCCTTGGTCCGGCCGGCGGAGTGCCGGGCGGGCCAAGGGCGTTCACGGTGCTCCCGGGGCCCCTCGCCGTTCAGCCCAGCAGCGCCGCCACCGTGCCCGGCGTCCAGTGCCCGGCCGCGCCCGGGCGGGTGGCGAGGTAGCCGGAGGCGCGCCAGGGCCCCCAGCCGTGGGACTCGGCCAGGCCCGCGGCCAGATGGCACAGGTAGGCCGCGGTGGGAGCGGCCGGCTCGGCGCCGGCCACGCCCCACGGGGCGGTGAAGGTCAGCAGCGGGTGGCCGTCCCGCTCGCCGACGTGCAGCAGCGTCTCGTAGCGCCCCGGGCCCAGTTCGGCGCGCCCGTCGGCGAGCACCCGGGTGAGGTCGAGGTCGGTGCCGGGGGAGCGGAGCATCTCCTGGGCCGCGATGTCACTGAACTGTCCGAGCGTCAGAAGATAAGCGCGGCAGGCGACTTCACCCGGTACGGCCGGGTCGTAGAAGGCCGATCCGCCGCCCCAGGTCAGCGAGCGCCCGGCGAAGTACAGCGTGCCCGGCAGCACACCCGCCACGGCGCGGCGCGGCGGGCGCCCGTCACGGCAGCCCGGGCACGCGCGCGCCGCGCCCACCGGACGCCCGCCGCGCAGGTAACGGGCGAGCCGGGAGGCGTGCAGGTTCGAGCCGTACGCCACGTACCAGACGAGCGCGCCCCCGTCGCGCGGGCCGCCGCTGTCAGCGGGATCACAGCCCGTGGCATCCTTGCCCAGCCCGCTCACAGGAAGGGCCGTGGCGGCGGGGTGCGGAAGGCTCCCACGGGAAGCGCGCGGAAGGCTCCCGCGGGAAGGGCGCGAAAGGCTCCCACAGGAAGATGGGAAAACCGTGAACACGCTGATGATCCGACCGGAATCCCCCGATCCGGCAGCGGTCGCCTCGGTTCCCGTCCTGCCGCGGACGCCATGGTGTCCATCGCTCTTCCTCCGCCCGTTGCCGCCGCTGCGGCATTCGGCGATTACTCTTCACCAGCGGAAACGACCGAAAACCAGCGAAATGCCATTCGATTCGTACCGTTGTCGCCCCTTTGCGGCTTCGGTGATGAGAATTTCCTTTGATCGCACCCCCGCTGCATCCAGCTGACTCCCAGCAGAGTCATGGTGAGTGGGCGCTCCCCAGCCGGTGACGACCCCGTCACCCGGCGTCGCACCCGTACGCGCCCCCAGGACCCCCGGAGCCAAGGAACCCCTCCATGGACGCACGCCACGACACGGCCGGCCCAGGCACGCTGCACCACCCCCAGCCGCTCCCCGCGGCCGGGCGGCCGGTGGCCCGGCCGCCCCACCCGCGCAGCCTGATCGACATCATCGCCGCCACCGCCGACGCCCACCCCCACGCCCCCGCGCTCGACACCGGCGACACCGTCCTCGACTACCGCGCCCTGCTCCACGAGGTCGACACCCTCGCCGGACAGCTGGCCGGCCACGGCATCGGCCGCGGCGACCGGGTCGGGGTGCGCATCCCCTCCGGCACCGCCGACCTCTACATCGCCATCCTCGCCGTCCTGCGCTGCGGCGCCGCCTACGTCCCCGTCGACGCCGACGACCCCGACGAACGCGCCGAGACGATCTGGCAGGACGCCGCCGTCTGCGCCGTCCTCGGCGCCGGCCGCACCCTGCACCCCACCACCACCCACCCCTGCGGCTCCCCGGCCTGGCCCACCCCGGCCGACGACGCCTGGATCATCTTCACCTCCGGCACCACCGGCCGCCCCAAGGGCGTCGCCGTCACCCACCGCTCCGCCGCCGCCTTCGTCGACGCCGAAGCCCGCATCTTCCTCACCTCCCGCCCGCTCGGCCCCGGCGACCGCGTCCTGGCCGGCCTCTCGGTGGCCTTCGACGCCTCCTGCGAGGAGATGTGGCTCGCCTGGCGACACGGCGCCTGCCTCGTCCCCGCCCCCCGCGCCCTCGTCAAGGCCGGCACCGACCTCGGCCCCTGGCTCGTGAACCGGCGCATCACCGCCGTCTCCACCGTCCCCACCCTGCTCGCCCTGTGGCCCAAGGAGTGCCTGGACGCCGTACGCCTGATCATCGTCGGCGGCGAGGCCTGCCCCGCCGAACTCGTCGAACGCCTCGCCGTCGAGGGCCGCGAGTTCTGGAACACCTACGGCCCCACCGAGACCACCGTCGTCGCCACCGCCGCCCGCCTGCTCCCCGGCGAACCCGTCCGCATCGGCACCCCCCTCGACGGCTGGGAGATCGCCGTCGTCGACCAGGCCGGCCACCCCGTCCCCTGGCACGCCACCGGCGAACTGCTCATCACCGGCGTCGGCACCGCCCGCTACCTCGACCCCGCCAAGGACGCCGAGAAGTTCAGCCCCCACCCCGCCCTCGCCTCACCCCGCGTCTACCGCAGCGGCGACCTCGTGCGCAACGACCCCGAAGGCCTCGTCTTCCTCGGCCGCGCCGACGACCAGGTCAAACTCGGCGGCCGCCGCATCGAACTCGGCGAGATCGACGCCGCCCTCCAGTCCCTGCCCGATGTGCGCGCCGCCGCCGCGGCCGTCCGCAGGACCCCCGCCGGCGCCGACCTCCTCGTCGGCTACCTCGTCGCCCACCCCGCCACCACCCCCGACCTCACCACCGCCCGGCGGTACCTGCTGGAGCGCCTGCCCGCCCCGCTGGTGCCCGTCCTCGCCCTCGTCGACTCCCTGCCCACCCGCACCTCCGGCAAGGTCGACCGCGCCGCCCTGCCCTGGCCCCTGACCACCACCGGAGCCGCCCCTCCCACCCAGGCCCTAGACGGCACCGCCGCCCGGCTCGCCGCCCACTGGGAGCGCCTGCTCGGCACCGCCCCCGGCCCGCACGACGACTTCTTCGCCCTCGGCGGCTCCAGCCTCACCGCCGCCCGCCTCGTCTCCGAACTGCGCACCCGCCACACCGGCGTCTCCGTCGCCGACCTGTACGCCCACCCCGTCCTCGCCGACCTCGCCGCCCACCTCGACCGCACCGACCCGGCCCCCACCCCCGGCACCGCCACCACCGCCGGCACCCCGGCCGCCGCCGAGCGCCCCCGCACCGTACGCCGCACCCCCCGCAGCGCCGGCCTGTGGCAGACCCTCCTGCTCCTGGGCATGTTCTCCCTCGCCGGACTGCGCTGGATCCTCCTGCTGATCGCCCTCGACAACCTCACCGGCAGCCACCTCGCCTGGGCCCCCCACAGCTCCTGGTGGCCCGTCGGCACCGGACTCCTCCTCCTCTACAGCGCCCCCGGCCGCACCCTGCTCGCCGCCGCCGGCGCCCGCCTGCTCACCGCCGGCATCCGCCCCGGCAGCCACCCCCGCGGCGGCCACGTCCACCTGCGCCTGTGGGCCGCCGAACGCTACACCGCCCTGTTCGGCACCACCGCCCTCGCCGGCACCCCCTGGGCCACCCGCTACGCCCGCGCCCTCGGCTGCCGCGTCGGCCCCGGCGTCCACCTCCACACCCTGCCCCCCGTCACCGGCCTCGCCCGCATCGGCGCCCACGCCTGCGTCGAACCCGAAGCCGACCTCGCCGGCTGGTGGCTCGACGGCGACACCCTCCACCTCGGCCGCATCGACATCGGCGACGGCGCCCGCATCGGCCACCGCGCCACCCTGATGCCCGGCGCCCGCGTCGGCGCCCGCGCCGAGATCGCCCCCGGCTCCTGCGTCACCGCCACCACCCCCGTCCCACCCGGCGAACACTGGACCGGCTCCCCGGCCCGCCCCACCACCGAAACCCCCGCCGACTGGCCCACCACCCCCGCCCCCGCCACCCGCGGCTGGAACCTCGCCTACGGCCTCGGCTTCGCCGTCTTCGGCCTCATCCCGATCCTCGCCGCCCTGCCCGCCCTGACCATCGTCTACCCGATGATCGACGCCGACACCACCCTGGCCGGCGCCCTCCTCCAACTCCTGCCCGCCACCGTCCCCCTGGCCGCCCTCACCCTCGCCTGCTACGCCACCCTCATAGCGCTCCTGGTCCGCCTCCTGTCCCGCCCGCTGCGCCCCGGCTTCCACCCCGCCACCGGCCGCACCGCCTTCTGCGCCTGGGCCGTCAGCCGCCTCAGCGACACCGCCCGGCGCACCCTCTTCCCCTTCTACGCCAGCCTGTTCACCCCGGTGTGGCTGCGCCTGCTCGGCGCCCGGATCGGACGGCGCGTCGAAGCCTCCACCGTGCTCGCCCTGCCCGGCCTGATGCGGGTCGACGACGGCGCCTTCCTCGCCGACGACACCCTCGTCGCCCCCTACGAACTGCGCGGCGGCTGGCTGCACCTGGGCCCCGCCCACGTCGGCCGCCGCTCCTTCGTCGGCAACTCCGGCATCGTCGGCCCCGGCCGCCACCTGCCGGCGGGCTCCCTCGTCGGCGTCCTGTCCGACACCCCCGCCCACGCCCCCGAAGGCTCCTCCTGGCTCGGGCGCCCCGCCTTCGCGCTGCCCCGCGTCGCCGACACCGGCACCGAGACCCGCACCTACGACCCGCCCCGGCGCCTGATGTGGGCGCGCGCCGGCGTCGAACTGTGCCGGCTGCTGCCGATCGTCCTGGCCGCCCTGCTCGGCGACCTCGTCCTCGCGACCCTGCAGGAACTGCGCGACGACTACGGGCTGGGCGCGGCCCTCGGCGCCGCCGGCCTCGTCCTGATCGGCGCCGCCGTCACGGCCTGCGCCGTCACCACCGCCGCCAAGTGGCTGCTCGTCGGACGCTTCCGGGTGGCCGAACACCCGCTCTGGTCCTCCTTCGTGTGGCGCAACGAGCTCTACGACACCTTCGTCGAGGAACTCGCCATGCCCTTCGGCGGCCACACCATCACCGGCACCCCGTACCTCAACGCCTGGCTGCGCAGCCTCGGCGCCCGCATCGGACGCGGCGTGTGGTGCGAGACCCACTGGCTGCCCGAGACCGACCTGGTCACCGTCGGGGCGGGCGCCAGCGTCAACCGCGGCACCGTGCTCCAGACGCACCTCTTCCACGACCGCGTCATGCGGCTGGGCCCCGTCCACCTCGCGGCCGGCGCCACCACCGGCCCGCACTCCATCGTCCTGCTCAACTCCACGCTCGGGGCGGACACCACCGTCGGGCCCGCCTCCCTGGTCATGCGCGGCGAGAACGTCCCCGGCGCCACCCGCTGGCTCGGCAACCCGGTCGTCGCCTGGGACGCCGACCCCACCCCGCCCACCGGCCGGCGCCGCCGCGGCCGGGCCACCGCCGGGGTGTGACGCGGATCACCCCGCGGGGGCGATGAGTTCGCGGTGCGGTCACGGTCTACCCCCGTGACCGCACCGCTTCGCTTCGGAAGGAACCACTCATGACCACCCCCGCCGTGAAGGGCCCCGCCTCCTACTTCCCGTCGATCGAGAAGAAGTACGGCCGCCCGATCGAGGAGTGGAAGGACCTCATCCGCGCCTGCCCGCTCACCAAGCACATGGAACTCGTCGCCTGGCTCAAGGCCGACCACGGCCTCGGCCACGGCCACGCCAACGCCCTCGTCGCCCACACCCTCGCCGAGAAGACCGCCTGAGCCCGCCGGCGGTCGCCGCGACGGCCGACGGCGCGCCCGCAGGGGAGGGGCCTGCGGTGCGCAGCGCTGCGGGTGGCATCCTTCCAAGTCCTCTCGGATCGAGAACGCACGCACCACGCCCTCCAGCGCCGATATACGGATGTGGTGCGAGGTGTGCGGCGTGCCGGAGCGAGCACCTGACCTTGTCGCCGCCACCCGGTCGGTCGAATCGATGTACACCGAGTGGAAGCGGCTCCACGGCACCGGCTTGCGTCGCACTCAGGAGGAGGCGGTCCCGCTCTACGAGCGGACGCGCCTCATGCGGGTCTACTGTTCCACAGTGGTGCCCGGTCTGCTCCAAACCTCCTCCTACGCAACCGGATTGATGGAGGCGATCACTGAGTTCCGGGGCATCCCGAACGACGTACCAGAAGCCGCGGCGGCCCGCATGGCGCGGTCTCACGTGCTCCACGAGGGCAACCACCGGTTCGCCCTGCTGGTCGAACAGGGCGTGCTGCACCACCAGATGGCCGACTCGGAAGGCATGGCAGGCCAACTCGGTCACCTGCTGACCGTGATCGCCCTGCCGAACGTATCGCTCGGGGTGGTGCCGCACACCGGCCGCCGAAAGCTGTGGCTCATGGAGACGTTCTCGATCTTCGACGACGCTCGCGTACAGGTGGAACTGTTGTCCGCGCGCGTGGTCATCACGACGCCCGGCGAGATCGCCACCTACGCACGGGCGTTTCAAGAGCTGTCCCGGATGGCTGTCTACGGCGCCCAAGCGCGGGCGCTCATTACGTCCGCGATAGCCGCTCTCGGGTGACCCTGTGCAATATCGTGCAAGGTCGTGGAGGCCAACTGCGCTGCGATCGTAGCGTGTTGCTCACCGGTTCAGGCCAGTGCCCGAGGAGCGGCCCGCTTGGAGGCGAAACATCAGCACCCGTGAACCGTTCCTGGCGCTATGGCGAAACGGTTGGGCGAGCCGTCCTCCCGGGCCCGCCCGAAGTGCGTTGCCGGGCGCGTGGTGGCCGATCCTGCCGAGCGGCGGCGGTGTGGCGATCATGTCCGCTGAAGCGGAAGGCGCGCATCAAGGAGGCCTCGCTCCCGCTCGTGCGTTGAAGCCGACCGCGGGGGGGGGGGGGGGGGGGGGGGGGGGGGGGGGGGGGGGGGGGGGGGGGGGGGGGGGGGGGGGGGGGGGGGGGGGGGGGGGGGGGGG
>NZ_JBVITE010000063.1:0-48416 GCF_055575155.1 Kitasatospora sp. NPDC034533 | reverse complement strand
GGTGAACGTCCTGTGGGCTCTGATCCGTGACGGACGGTGCTACCAAGGCGACCTCCCAGTCACATCAGCGGCTTGACAACAGCATTAGGAGGTGACGAGCGTCCGCACGACGGTCACGGCCGGGTTCTCGGACGCCCGGTCGGCCAGCGGGCGGGCGGCGGTCAGCGCTGCGGCCTCGTCCGCGGCGAGACCCGCGCCGGTGAGGGCCGCGACGGCCTCGGCAGCCGGAAGCGCGTCGAACCAGCGCAGCGCGAGGGCGGCGAGGCCGGCCTCGGTGAGGCGGCCGGTGAGCCGCAGGCGGGCCAGCCCGCCGTCGGGGTAGACGTTGATCCGCACATGGGTCACCGGGCGCCCGGCGGCGAGCCGGAAGCGGTGCCGGGTGTCGGGCTGGAGCCGTGTGCGGGGCAGGAGTTCGAACCACTCGCCGTCGGCCGGGTCGGCCCCGGTCGAGGCGTCGAAGCCGAGCAGGTCGGCCCAGCCGGGGGCATTGCCGACGAAGTAGGACGTGTCCACCTCGACGGCCAGGACCTCACCACCCCCGGCCAGGGCGATCCGCACCCAGTCGTTGGCCTTGTCGCGCCGACGCCGGGTCTCCCAACCGTCGCCCATGACGGAGGCGCGGCCGGGAGCGTTCAGGTTGTGCGGGGAGGAGAAGTAGCGGTCGGACGCCGCCTCGGCCACGCCGCCGAACTCCTGGGCGGCCAGGTCGAAGGTGAGGCCGGCCAGGTCGCGCGGGTCGGGCAGCACCTCGCCGTGCACCCGCAGCCGGGCGACGCCGCCGTCCGGGAAGATGTTGAGCCGCACGTGGGTGTAGCGGGTGCCGTCCGCGACGGCGAACTCGTGGGCGGTGTCGCCCTTCAGCGGGGTGCGCGGCACGACCGTGGTCCACTCGGCGTCCCGGAGCTCCTCGGGTGACGGGTGGCCGGGGACGGACGCGGCCTCGACCGAGGCGGACTCCGGGTAGTTGCCGGTGAAGTGGGCGGTGTCCACGATCACGCCGCGGATCACTCCGGCGGCGCCGAGCCGCACGACCGCCCAGTCGTGGTCCTCGTCGGTGGGGTGCGGCTGCTCGGCGGAGACTCCGCGGCGGCGCTTGGACTCCCAGCCGTCCATGATCTGGCCCTTGTGCCCGAAGGTGTGCGGCCGGAACTCGGCGGGCTTGGCGACCAGCAGGTTCTCCGCGTCCGCGAAGGTGTCCTCGTTGGTGGCGACCACGCCCGCGCCGAGCAGGCGGGAAGCCAGGTCGACCAGCTCGGTGAAGGGAGCGCTCGGGGTGTCGGCAGTGGTCACGGACTGACTCTCCTTGAGGCGTGATCGAACGGGGCAGTGGTGTGGAGGGTGGTGGAGTGGCGACGGCGAAGTGGACGGCGGCGGGCTGGGGACGGTGGCGGGCCGGGGGCGGTGGCGGGTCAGGAGGCGGTGGCCGCCCGGGCGGCGGGCCGGGTGAGCTGCCGGCCGAAGGGCCGGCCCGCGGGGTCCACCTCGCGCCCGCGCAGCCAGGTGCCGCGCACCGCTCCGACGAGGGTCCGGCCGGCGTAGGGCGTCACGGGGTTGCGGTGGTGCAGCCCGCTCGCCCGGACCTCGAACGCGCCGTCGGGGTCGAAGGCGACCAGGTCCGCGTCGTGGCCGGCCGCGATGGCCCCCTTGGTGCCGGTGAGGCCGACCAGTCGGGCCGGGCCGGCGGACATCCAGCGCACCACGTCGGCCAGGGTGTGGCCGCGTCGACGGGCCTCGGTCCAGACGGCCGGCAGACCCAGCTGGAGCGAGGCGATGCCGCCCCAGGCGGCCGCGAAGTCGCCGCTGCCGCCGTACTCGGGCAGCAGCTTGAGGTCCGGGGTGGACGGCGAGTGGTCGGAGACGACGGCGATGAACTCGCCGTTCGCCAGGGCCTCCCAGAGCGCGTCCCGGTTGGACTCGTCGCGGATCGGCGGACAGCACTTGAAGGCGGTGTCGCCGTCCGGCACCTGCTCGGCCGCGAGGGTCAGGTAGTGCGGACAGGTCTCGGCGGTCACCCGCACCCCGTCCGCGCGGGCCTGCCGCAGCATCGGCAGCACGGCGGCCGAGGACACGTGCAGGATGTGCACCCGGGCGCCGGTGCGGCGGGCCGCGTCGAGGAGCCGGGCGACGGCCGCGGTCTCCGCGTCGGCGGGCCGGGAGGCCAGGAAGTCCCGGTAGTGGACGCCGGGTTGCTGCGGGGCGGCGGCGAGCACGCCCGGGTCCTCGGCGTGGATGATCGCCAGCGCCCCGATCCGGGCCTGCTCGGCCAGCGCGGCCTCCAGGTCGGCGGCCTCGACGTGCGGGAACTCGTCCACCCCGGAGGGGGCGAGGAAGCTCTTGAAGCCGAACACGCCTTCCTGGTGCAGCGGTTCGAGGTCCGCGGTGTTGCCGGGGACGGCCCCGCCCCAGAAGCCGAGGTCGACCCAGGCCTGGCCCTCGGCGGTCTTCCGCTTGACCGCCAGCCCCGCCACCGTGGTGGTGGGCGGGATCGAGTTGAGCGGCATGTCGATGATCGTGGTGACGCCGCCGGCTGCAGCGGCCCGGGTGGCGGTGGCGAAGCCCTCCCACTCGGTGCGGCCGGGCTCGTTGACGTGCACGTGGGTGTCGACGAGGCCGGGCAGCAGGGCGGTGTCACCGAGGTCGGTGAGCTCGCCGCCGCCCGCCGCGAGCGAGCCGTGCGGGGCGGTCCGGGCGATCTTCCCGTCCTGGATCAGCACGTCCGCCGGGCGCTCGCCGTCGGGCAGGACCACCCGTCGGGAGCGGATCACCGTCGGCTGGCTGAAAGGCATGGGGACCTCCGGAACCTGGGAGTTGGGGGTGGTTCGAGGGTTGTTCGAGGCCGCTACGAGGGTGCACCGAAGTTGCGTCGAACCGCGGGGAGATGCGTCGGAGATGCGTTGGAGGTGCGTCGAGGATCGCTTCGAAGGCCGCTGCCGGGGCCGGCTCCCGGGCCGTGGAACGCGGGAGGTGGTGAGCGGTTGCCGGGAGCCTAGGGCCGCCTTCAACAAAACGTCAATGGATGGAATCGGCCGGGTTCAGCACGGCAGCAGCCGGCCGGCCAGCCGCTCCCCCGCGAGTTCGGCCAGCTCGGCGGCCCTGGTGATGCTCTCCCCCGGGTGCTCGGCCAGGTCGGTCAGGGCGATCGCGGCGGCGAAGCCGGCGGCCCGCCATTCCGGTTCGGAGAGCTCCAGCCGCCCCGCCACGGCGGCCACCCGGACCCCCGCCCGGGCGGCCGCCGCCGCGACCCCGGCGGGGGCCTTGCCGTGGAGCGTCTGCGCGTCCAGGCAGCCCTCGCCGGTCACCACGAGGCACGCCCCGCGCACGGCGGCGTCGAAGCCCAGCAGGTCGAGCAGCAGCTCGATGCCGGGCCTCATGGTGGCACCGAGCAGTGCCAGGGCGGCGAAGCCCACCCCGCCCGCGGCGCCCGCGCCGGGAGCCTCCCGGACGTCGCGCCCCGCGGTCTCGGCGACCAGGTCGGCGAACCGGGTCAGCCCCTCCTCCAGGACGATCAGGTCCCCGTCGTCGGCGCCCTTCTGCGGGCCGTAGACGGCGGCGGCGCCGCGCGGCCCGAGCAGCGGGTTGTCCACGTCGCAGGCCACCACGACCTCGACGCCGGCCGGCACCCCGGCGAGCGGGCCGAGGTCGATCTCCGCGAGCCGGCGCAACGCCGCTCCACCGGGCGGGAGTTCGACGCCGTCGGCGTCCCGCAGCCGCACCCCGAGCGCCTGGAGCATGCCGGCGCCGCCGTCCGTAGAGGCGCTGCCGCCGAGGCCCAGCACGATCCGTTTGGCGCCGAGCTCGACCGCCTTGGCGATCAGCTGGCCGACCCCGTGGGAACCGGCCGCCAGCGGGGCCGTCCGGCCGCCGGGCAGCCGGGCCAGGCCCGAGGCCTGCGCCAGTTCGACCACGGCGGTGTCGTCCCGGACGGCGAGCGCGGCGTCCACCGGCAGACCGGTCGGACCGGCCACCTTGGCCGGGACCCGGCGGAAACCGGCCGCGAGTGCGGCGGCCAGGGTGCCCTCGCCGCCGTCGGCGACGGGCAGTTCGCGCACCTCGGTACCGGGTGCGGCCCGCCGGATGCCCGCGGCGATCCGGGCCGCCGCCTCGGCGCCCTCCAAGGTGCCTTTGAACTTGTCGGGGGCGACGACCACATGGCCCTGGTGGGGGATGGGGGGCATGGCGCGTCCTCGCTTCCGTACGGGTCCGGCGGCGGTCCGCCGATGTGCGTCCAGCATGTGCCCCGTGGTCCGGGGGTGCGACCCCCTCCCCGCCGTTCCCTCGTCCCGCTTCCGACGTACGAGAGCTCCCCTCGGCGGGGAGGAGGCCGGGCGACGCGTACCGGGCACGACCGAAGTGCCCTCTGGGGACGTACGCGTCACCGGCTTGGATCGACCGGCGGACGGGCGGATGAGCCCCGGCTCGCCCGCCGGTCGGGTCCTGGCCTCCTGACGGCGCGGGCACGACCGGATGAGGTACACGCCGCCAGGAGGAGTTCGGGCCGGGGGCTCCGCGCGGGAGCCCCCGGGAGTGGCGCTCGGGCTACTTGACCTCGCGCCCGGAGAGCCGCTCGACGCCACGCAGGAGCGCCGAGTGGTCGAGCGAGCCGTCGCCGTTGGCCCGGGCGGAGGCGACCAGCTGGGCCACCACCGCGCCGACCGGCAGCGCGGCGCCCACGGCACGGGCGGCGTCGGTGACGATGCCCATGTCCTTGTGGTGGAGGTCGATCCGGAAGCCCGGGGCGAACTCGCGGTCGAGCATGTTCGCCCTCTTGCGGTTGAGCACGGTGGAACCGGCCAGTCCGCCGCCGAGCACGTCCAGCGCGGCCGCGAGGTCGACCCCGGCGTTCTCCAGGAACACCACCGCCTCGGCGAGCGCCTGGATGTGGACCGCGACAATCAGCTGGTTGGCGGCCTTGACGGTCTGCCCGGCGCCGGCCGGACCGACGTGGACGACCGTGGTGCCCAGCGCGTCGAACAGCGGCTTCGCCTCGGCGAAGTCCTCGGCGCTGCCGCCGACCATGATCGACAGCACCGCCTCGACGGCGCCCGCCTCACCGCCGGAGACCGGGGCGTCCAGGGTGCGGATGCCCTTCTCCCGGGCGGCGGCCTCGACCTTGATGGAGGTCTGCGGGGTGATCGAGGACATGTCGATCACCAGGGTGCCGGGCGCGGCGTGTTCCAGCACGCCGCCCTCGCCCAGGATGACCTGCTCGACCTGCGGGTCGGCCGGGACCATGGTGATGACGACCTCGGCGTCCCGCACCGCCTCGGCGATGTCGGCGGCGCCGTGGCCGCCGGCCGCGACCAGGGCGTCGATCGGCGGCCGGGTGAGGTTGAAGCCGGTGACGTGGTGGCCGGCCTTGACCAGGTTGGCGGCCATCGGGCTGCCCATGATGCCGAGGCCGATGAAGGCGATCTTGCGGCTCATCGCGTCGAGTTCCTTACGTGTGCGGGTGGGGGTCGGGCGGGTCGGCGGGTCGGCGGCGCGCGGCTCGACGGCCGCGCCGCGCGGACGGCGGTCCGGCCGGAAGGTCCGGCCGGAGGGGCCGGCCTTGCTGTGCGCGGCCGTGTCGTTCGGCCTCGCTGCGCGGCCGCGTCGCTCGGCCTCGTTACTTGGCGGCGCGCAGCTCGCGCGGCAGCCACGCGAAGCTGTCGGCGCTGACGCCGGTGGAGGGGCGGTACTCCAGACCGATCGAGCCCGTGTAGCCGGCGGCGGTGAGCCGGGCGAACAGCTCCTCGAAGTCCAGTTCCCCGGTGCCCGGCTCGTTGCGGCCCGGGTTGTCGGCGATCTGCACGTGGCCGATGCGGTCGGCGTGGGTGTCGATGACCGCCGCCAGGTCCTCGCCGTTCTTGGCCAGGTGGTACAGGTCGCAGAGGAACCTGGCGTTCCCCAGGCCGGTGGCGGCGTTGACCCGGTCGACCACCTCGACCGCGGCGGCGGCCGTGACCAGCGGGTAGTCCGGCGACTCGGCCCCGTTCAGGGCCTCGATCAGCAGGACGGCGCCGATCCCGTGCGCGGCCCGGGCGGCGAGCACCAGGTGCTCCAGGGCGAGCGCGTCCTGCTCGGCCGGCTCGACGCCCTCGACCCGGTTGCCGTACAGCGCGTTGAGCGCGGTGGCACCGAGCGAGGCGGCGAACTCCGCGGCGACCGGGACGTTGGCGCGGAAGCGGTCCCGTTCGGACGGCACCGAGACCGTCCCGCGGGCGCCCTTGCTCAGATCGTCCAGCAAGTTGAGGCCGCTCAGCCGGACCCCGGCGTCCGTGAACGCCTTGCGCAGCGCGTCCAGTTCGGCCTTCGACGGGTCGTGCTGCTCGCCGAAGGGCCACCACAGCTCGGCCGCCGTGAAGCCGGCCGCGGCGGCCGCGGCGGGGCGCTCCAGGAGCGGCAGTTCGCCGAACAGGATCGACAGGTTGACCGTGAAGTCGTGCTTGGCAGCCGCTGTCACGCCACTCACCTCTCAGCTCTCTTCCGTCATCCGCAACTTCCACGATCCGGAAGAGGGATTCTGTGTGGTGGAAGCATCTCCGGCCCGTCGAGCGGGTGTCAAGGGAGTCGCAACATTTTGTTGAAGCAGCGTCGAAGCGGCGCCGCGGCGATGCGCCGGAGACGCGCCGGAGACGCGCCGCCCGAGGGCCGGACTGTTCGATCACCCGGCCCCTGCCCGGCCCGGCACCCCGCTCGCTACAGTGACCCCGTGCGATTGATGGTGGAGTTCACGACAGAACCGTTCGAACTGGACACGTTTCCGGAGCACGCCGCGGCGGCCCGCACGGTCGTCGACGAGGCCGGCCTCGACGTGTCGGTCGGGCCCTTCGGCACCAGCGCCGAGGGCGGGGCCGAGCAGGTCCTCACCGCGGTGACCAAGCTGCTCAAGGAGACCCTGGACGCCGGGGCGACCCGGATCTCGGTCCAGGTCAGCGTGCTGGGAGAGGAGGGCGGTACGCCGTGACCGAGAACGTGGAACACCCGCTCGCCGCGGCGGTGAAGCCGCTGCTGGCCGCGGTCGGCGCGACCCCCGTCCCCCTGGACGAGGCGAAGCCCGACGACGTGGTCCTGGAGTGGGAGGGCGTCCCCGCCCTGGCCGTCCGGCTGCCGCACCTGAGCAGTGCGCTGGACCGGATGCTGGCCGAGATGACCCGCCAGTTCGACGGCCGCCCGCTGGCCGAGCTCGACCGGCTGGAGAAGCAGCGGGTGGTCGCCCTGCTGGAGGAGCGCGGCGCCTTCACCGTCCGCCACGGCGTGGAGACGGTCGCCTCGGCCCTGGGCGTCAGCCGCTTCACCGTGTACAACTACCTGAACCGCCAGGACGGCTCGAAGTCGTCCTGACCTTCGGTGTCGCCCTGACACTTCGGTGTCGCCCTGACACTTCGGTACGGCGCGGCGCCCTCCGGGGCGCGCGCGACCTCCTCCGGGGGCTTCCGAACGGGTGACCCCGCCGGCGCGGCAGGACTGGATCGGCCTGCGGCGGGGCACACTTGGCGAATCGCACGCGAATGGGCCCGGCACCCCAGGCCCGGTTCAAAACGTGACCACCAAGCGTTCAACAAAGTGTTGACGACCGGGTGGGGTCGATCTAGCTTTTCCGGGTGGCACCACTCTTCAGGAGGTCCACTCGTGACCAACCACCCCCACACCCTCGACTCCCTGGCCGCGGCCGACACCGCGCGGTTGACGGAGATCCTGCTGGAGGTATGCTCCAGCCCCCGCTGGGCCGCCGCCGTCGCGGAAACCCGCCCCTGGCCCGACCGTGAAGCCCTGCTCGCCGCCAACGCGGCGGCCATGGCGTCGCTGACGGCCGAGGACCTGAACGACGCGATGGCCGGCCACGCCCGGATCGGCGAGCCCATAGCGGGCGACGCCACCTCGGAGCGCGAACAGGCCGGAATCCACGGCGTGGACCAGGCGATCCTCGACGAGCTGCACGAGGCCAACGCCGCCTACGAGGCCAAGTTCGGCCACGTGTTCCTGATCTGCGCGACCGGCCGCACCGCGATCGGCATGCTCACCGCCCTGCGCGAGCGCCACCCCAACGACGCCGCCACCGAGGCGGAGATCGTCCGCGGGGAACTGCGCAAGATCAACGACATCCGGCTCAACCGCCTGCTCGACGCCTCCTGACGTCCTCTGACGTCCTCTGACGTCCTCTGACATCTCGTCAACTCGTCGAACGGCACGGCCCCCCCGGGCGTCTCGCCCTGGAACTGACGCGCCATCATTTCTGCCATCAGTAAGGTCACTTCACCCATGACTGGCATCTCCACCCACGTGCTCGACACCAGCCTCGGCCGCCCGGCCGAGGGAGTCCCGGTCGAGCTCGCACTGCACACCGAGGGTGGCTGGCAGGTGCTCGGCACCTCCGCCACGGACTCCGACGGCCGGGTCAAGGACCTGCCGGCCGTGGAGGCGGGCTCGGTCGTCCGGCTGCTCTTCGACACCGGCGCGCACTACGCGCTCCGGTCCGCCGAGCCGCCGTTCTTCCCCGAGGTCTCGATCGTCTTCACGGTCGCGCCCGAACAGCACCACTACCACGTGCCGCTGCTGCTCAACCCGTTCGGATACTCGGTCTACCGCGGAAGTTAGTGGACCGACCTTGATACCTAGGAGCCACGTCATGGCCCACGTGCTCGGTCAGAACCAGTACGGCAAGGCGGAGAACCGCATCGTCCGGATCACCCGCGACTCCACCCGGCACGAGATCAAGGACCTGAACGTCTCGGTCTCGCTCCGGGGCGAGTTCGAGGACGTCCACCTCACCGGGTCCAACGCCAACTGCCTCCCCACCGACACCACCAAGAACACCGTCTACGCCTTCGCCAAGGAGTACGGCATCGAGTCGGCCGAGGCCTTCGGCATCCTCCTGGCGCGCCACTTCGTCGACGACACCGAGCGCGGCGTCGTGCACGGCGCCCGGATCCGGATCGAGGAGTACGCCTGGGACCGGATCAGGACGCCCGACAGCTCGGCCCGCTTCATCGGCTCCGAGGAGGTCGGCCACTCCTTCGTCCGCAGCGGCCAGGAGGTCCGCACCAGCGAGATCGTCTACGACGGCGAGTCCGTCCAGGTGATCTCCGGCCTCAAGGACCTGGTCGTCCTGAACTCCACCAACTCGGAGTTCTGGGGCTACATCAAGGACGACTACACCACCCTCCAGGAGGCGTACGACCGCATCCTCGCCACCCAGGTCACCGCCCGCTGGAAGTTCGGCTACAGCGGCGGGGCCGGCGAGGCCCAGCCCAACTGGAACCGCTCCTACGCTCAGGTGAAGCGGCACATGCTGGAGGCGTTCGCCGAGACCTACTCCTACTCGTTGCAGCAGACCCTGCACGCGATGGGCACCCGGGTCCTCAACAACCGCGCCGAGGTGGACGAGGTCCGTCTCGAACTGCCCAACAAGCACCACTTCCTGGTCGACCTGAAGCCGTTCGGCCTGGAGAACGACAACGAGGTCTACTTCGCCGCGGACCGCATGTACGGCCTGATCGAGGGCACCGTGCACCGCGAGGGCGTCGTCCCGGTCATCCCGGTCGCCTGACCTCCCCCACCGCGTGGACACCGCCCGGCACCGCCGCACCCTCCGGTCCCCCACGGACCGGCCGAGTCCGGGCGGCCGCTCCACCCGCAGTGACCGCTTCGGCCGTTCAACCCGCTCCAGCCGCTCCATTCGCTCCATCCGCCTCATTCGTTCCACCAGCTGAACCCGTACCAGCGGATCCACCCGCACCAAGCGTTTCTCCACCCCCACCCACCGGAGTTCGTGTCTGCCTCGCGGCGGCCGGCCCGGGGCACTGGAGAGCCCGGCCGAGGGGCCCTTGCACCGCCGTCCCGCCCTCGGCCACACCGGCACCAACCGCACTCCAGCGTCACGGGCGCGCCGGGAGCCACGGGCACAAGAGGGGCTCGACATGGCACCCAGCAACACCAGCAGTACAGACGGCGGTTCCACCCCAGCAAGAGCGCACGGACCGGACGGCGCGTCAGCCCGGCTCCTCGGTGAGCCGTCCGGCTCCGGAACCCACCCCGTGGACGAGTTGCTGCCCCCGGTGAAGCTGATCTCCACCGGGCTCCAGCACGTCGCCGCGATGTACGCGGGAGTCGTCGCACCCCCGCTCATCGTCGGCGCCGGCGTCGGGCTCTCCCCCGCCGAACTCGCCCTGCTCATCTCGGCCAGCCTGTTCACCGCCGGACTGGCCACCCTCCTCCAGACCCTCGGCATCTGGAAGATCGGCGCCCGCCTGCCGTTCGTGAACGGCGTCTCCTTCGCGGGGGTCGCGCCCATGATCGCGATCGCGAAGGGCTCCATCGAGAGGACGGGGGGAACGAAGGACGCCCTCCCGGTCATCTTCGGAGCGGTGATCGTCGCGGGGCTCCTGTGCTTCCTCGCGGCGCCGTACTTCTGCAAGCTCATCCGGTTCTTCCCCCCGGTCGTCCAGGGCACCGTGATCACCCTCATCGGGGTGTCCCTGCTCCCGGTGGCGGTCAACTGGGCGCGCGGCGGCTCGCCGAGCACCCCCGGGTACGGCTCCATGCGGGCCATCGGCCTCGCCGCGATCACCCTCGTCGCGGTGGTGCTCTGCAACCGGCTGCTGCGCGGCTTCTGGCAGCAGCTGTCCCTGCTCATCGGCCTGGCGTTCGGCACCCTGATCGCATTCCCGCTGGGGCTGGCCGACTTCGGTGCGGTCAAGGACGCGAGCATCTTCTCGCTGCCCTCCCCCTTCCACTTCGGCGCGCCCGTCTTCGACGCCGCCGCGATCGTCTCGATGTGCGTCGTCATGGTGGTCTCGATGACCGAGTCCACCGCCGACATGCTCGCCCTCGGCAAGATCGTCGACCGCGAGGCCGACGAACCGACCCTCGCCGCCGGCCTGCGGGCCGACGGCCTGGCCACCGCGCTCAGCCCCGTCTTCAACGGCTTCGCGGCCAGCGCCTTCGCCCAGAACATCGGGCTGGTGGCGCTGACGAAGATCCGCAGCCGCTTCGTGGTCGCGGCCGGCGGCGTCATCCTGGTCCTGCTGGGGCTGTTCCCCGTGCTGGGCTCGATCGTCTCGCTGGTGCCGCAGCCCGTGCTCGGCGGCGCCGGGATCGTGCTCTTCGGCACGGTCGCGGCGAGCGGCATCCGCACCCTCGCGGAGGCCGGGATGGAGTCCAGCTCGAACACGATCCTGGTGTCGGTCTCGCTCGGTGTCGGCATCATCCCGATCGCCGTGCCGGCGTTCTACGACTCCTTCCCGGAGGCCGTCCGGACCCTGATGCACTCGGGGATCTCGGCCGGCTGCGTGATGGCCGTACTGCTCAACCTGCTCTTCCACCATGTCGGAGCCGCCCGCCGAGCCGGATCCGGCCAGGATTCCGGTACGGCGGTGCCCACGGTCCCCCAGGTTCCGACTGCGGCGACACCGTCCTGACCGGTACGGCGAGGGGGCGCGCGCCACTGGGTACGCGCCCCCTCTCGGCCCTTCCCCAGAGGAGGCACACCATGGCAGTCCAGCCCCCGCCCGCCGACCGGCGGACCGTGATCGAGAACGTCGCGATCGCCACCGTGGACACCGACGACACCGAGTACGCCCGCGGCCACGTGGTCGTCCTCGGCAACACCATCGAGGCGGTGGGCGACGGCCCCGCCCCGGCGGGGCTGGACGGCGTGGTGCGCCGGATCGACGGTGAGGGCCACCTGGCCACCCCCGGGCTGATCAACACCCACCACCACTTCTACCAGTGGATCACCCGCGGCCTGGCCCAGGACGACATCCTGTTCGACTGGCTGGTCGCCCTCTACCCGACCTGGGCGCGGATCGACGAACGGCTCGTCCACGCCGCCGCCCAGGGCTCCGCCGCGGCGCTGCTGAAGTCCGGCTGCACCACCGCCGCCGACCACCACTACGTCTTCCCGAAGGACGGCGGCGACGTCCTCGGGGCCTCCGTCGAGGCCGTCCGGGAGCTCGGCCTGCGCTTCACCGCGCTGCGCGGCTCGATGGACCTCTCCGAGAAGGACGGCGGGCTGCCGCCGGACCACGCGGTCGAGGAGCCGGACGACATCCTGGCCGCCTCCGAGGCCGCCGTGGACCGGTACCACGACTCCTCCTTCGGCTCGATGCTGCACGTCGCCCTCGCGCCCTGCTCGCCCTTCTCGGTCTCCACCGAGCTGCTCCGCCGGTCCGCCGAACTCGCCCGCCGCAAGGGTGTCCGGCTGCACACCCACGGCTCGGAGACGGCGGAGGAGGAACGGTTCTGCCGGGAGCAGTTCGGGATGGGCCCGACCGACTACTTCGAGTCGGTGGGCTGGCTCGGCGAGGACGTCTGGATGGCGCACTGCGTCCACATGAACGACTCCGACATCGCCAAGTTCGCCGAGACCGGCACCGGCGTCGCCCACTGCCCGTCCTCCAACGCCCGGCTGGCAGCCGGCATCGCCCGGGTGCCCGACATGCTCCGGGCGGGCGTCCCGGTCGGGCTCGGGGTCGACGGCACCGCCTCCAACGAATCCGGCGAGTTGGGCACGGAGCTGCGCAACGCGCTGCTGATCAACCGGCTGCACGGCTCGCCCGCCGCGCTGACCGGGCGGCAGGCGCTGCGGCTGGGCACCATGGGCGGTGCCCGGGTGCTCGGCAGGCAGGACGAGATCGGCTCGATCGAGGCCGGCAAGCTCGCCGACCTGGCGCTGTGGAAGATCGACGGGCTCATGCACTCCTCCATCGCCGACCCGGTCGCCGCGCTCACCTTCGGCGCGCTGCCTCCGCTCGCGGTGCTGCTCGTCAACGGCAACGCGGTGGTCGAGCAGGGGCGGCTGACCACCGTCGACGAGGACCGGATCGCTCGCGACTGCGCCCGGGCCGCCCGGGAGCTGGCAGGCCGCCGGGGGTGAGGGCCGGCGGGCGGGTGACGGATGTCAGCTGACAGATAACAGATGACAACTTTCGTCATCTGTCAGCTGACATCCGTTCGCCGCGCGTGGACACCGGCGCGGCCCCGGACCCCAACGCGTGGGTCCGGGGCCGCCGACGCAACGGGGGACCAGCGGGACAGGTGTCAGGCGCACGACTGACAGCGAACAGATAACAGATTGCAGATAACAGATGACAGATGACGAAAGTTGTCAGCTGTCATCCGTCCGTCCTCTGTCGCTCCCTCAGGCCGTTCGCCCCAGCGTGGCCAGGTAGGCCCGCCAGCCGCCGTGGTGGGTGATCTCGCGGTGCACGCCGCGCTCCACCTCACCGCGGGCCAGCAGCATCGACAGGCAGGCCGAGCCGTCCTCCAGCTCGATCACTCCCAGCTCCAGCTCGCGCGGCTCACCGGGGAGGATGACGTCCCGCAGCCGCTCCAGGCTGATCTCGTACAGCTCGCCCTCGATCGAGGTGTTTGCGGCGGGGTCGCGCAGCAGTCCGGGGCACACGTCGTCGATGGAGAAGAAGCGGTAGCCCGGCGCGGTGCGCGCCGACCCGATCAGCGAGTCGGCGACCTTGGCGTGGAAGGGACCGCCGACCATCGCCTGACCGTTGAAGAACATGCGAGCCATGGTTCAACTCCTGTGCTGCGGAACGAGGATGACGTCCCGTGCGGCGGCGGAGGACAGGTGGATGCGCCGCCGCACGGAACGCGAGGGTGGACCCGCCCGAGCGCCGTTGGCCCGGCGGGTGGTCTGGACTCAGCCCAGCAGCGGAAGCGCCGGCAGGGTCAGGAAGTCCGCGAACTCCTCGGCCAGAGCGACCTGTTCGAAGAGCTGCGCGGCCTCGCGCCAGCGGCCCGCACCGTAGGCGTCCTCGCCCAGCTCGGCGTGGAGTTCCGCCAACTCCGTGGCGACCAGGGTGCGGACCAGCTCGGCGGTGACCTTCTCGCCGGTGTCGGACAGCACGACCCCGTTGTGGATCCACTGCCAGATCTGCGAGCGCGAGATCTCGGCGGTGGCGGCGTCCTCCATCATGTTGAAGATGCCGACCGCGCCGATCCCGCGCAGCCAGGCCTCGATGTAGCGGATGCCGACCTGGACGGCGTTGTGCAGCCCCACCCGGGTGCAGCTGCCTCCGGCGCCGGCGATGTCGAGCAGGTGGGCGGCGGTCACCGGCTCGGACGGGCCGGGGTTGTCCTTCTGGTTCGGCCGCTCGCCGAGCACCGCGTCGAAGGACGCCCGGGCGATCGGCACCAGGTCGGGGTGGGCGACCCAGGAGCCGTCGAAACCGTTTCCGGCCTCCCGGTCCTTGTCCGCCTTGACCTTCTCCAGCGCGGCCGCGTTGACCTCGGGGTCGCGGCGGCTCGGAATGAACGCGGCCATGCCGCCGATCGCGTGGGCGCCGCGCCGGTGGCAGGTCTGCACCAGCAGCCGGGTGTAGGCGGCCATGAACGGCGAGGCCATGGTGACGCCGTTGCGGTCCGGCAGGACGTAGTGCGCGCCGGCGTCGCGGAAGTTCTTCACGATCGAGAACAGGTAGTCCCAGCGTCCGGCGTTGAGGCCGGCCGCGTGGTCGCGCAGCTCGTAGAGGATCTCGTCCATCTCGAACGCGGCGGTGACGGTCTCGATCAGCACGGTCGCCCGGACGGTGCCGTACGGGATGCCGAGTTCGGCCTGGGCGTGGGTGAACACGTCGTTCCACAGCCGGGCTTCGAGGTGGCTCTCCGTCTTCGGCAGGTAGAAGTACGGGCCGGAGTTGGGGTCCTCGGCGCCCTTCGCCAGCAGCCGGGCGGCGTTGTGGAAGAAGTAGAGGCCGAAGTCGACGAACGCGCCGGCCACCGGGGTGCCGTCGACCAGCAGGTGGTTCTCGTCCAGGTGCCAGCCGCGCGGGCGGACCACGACGGTGGCGAGTTCGGCGGCGGGCTTGAGGGCGTAGGCCTTGCCGGCCGCACTGGTGAAGTCGATCCGGCCCTCGAAGGCGTCGATCAGGTTGACCTGGCCGCTGACCACGTTCTCCCAGGTCGGGGAGGTGGCGTCCTCGAAGTCGGCGAGCCAGACCTTCGCGCCGGAGTTGAGCGCGTTGATGACCATCTTGCGGTCGGTCGGACCGGTGATCTCCACCCGGCGGTCCTGGAGGGCGCGGGGCGCTTCGGCGACCTTCCAGTCCCCGGCCCGGACGGCGGCGGTCTCGGGGAGGAAGTCCAGCGTGCCGGTGGCGGCGATCTCGGCGCGGCGGGCCTTGCGCCTGGCCAGGAGTTCCTGCCGGCGTTCTTCGAAGGCTCGATGGAGCCCAGCGACGAAGGCGAGCGCCTCCGGAGTGAGCACCTCCTCCGCCCGGTGGACGCGAGGACCGGCGACAGTGACGGCCGGAGCGACGGGGGAGGCGCCGACGGGCCCCTGATCTGCAGCCATGGGCAGGACACTCCTAAGACGGTTGAACCTGGCGAAGGGAGCTCCAGTGGGAACTTCCTCGGGGGAACTTCCACGATCCGGACCCGCCTACCGGCGAGTTCGATTCTGTAAAGTGGAGAGTAGTTTCCGCGATACAGAATTTCAACGGTTTGTTGAAGAGATCGCCGGGACTCTACTCCTCCCCGACAGCGAAGGGAACGCCGGTGGCCGCGACCCCCGACCCAGCATCGACGACAGGCACCAACCGCGCGAGTGGCGGCGTGCAGTCCGTCGAGCGCGCCTTCCAACTCCTGGAGGCGCTGGCCGACTCCGGCGGCGTGGCCACGCTCAGCGAGCTCTCCACCAGTTCCGGCCTCCCGATGCCGACCATCCACCGGCTGGTTCGTACCCTCGTCCAGCAGGGCTATGTCCGCCAGGACACCGCGCGCCGGTACACCCTCGGTCCCCGGCTGATCCACCTCGGCGAGACGGCCGGCCGGCTGCTCGGCAGCTGGGCCCGCCCGTACCTGGCCGAGCTGATGGAGGCCACCGGCGAGACCGCCAACCTGGCGGTGCTGGAGGGCGGCGAGGTGGTGTACGTCGGCCAGGTGCAGTCACGCCGCTCGATGCGGATGTTCACGGAGGTCGGCCGACGGGTGCAGCCGCACTGCACCGGCGTCGGCAAGGCGCTGCTCGCCCAGTTGCCCGAGGACGAGGCACGCACCGTGCTCGGCCCCAATCCGCTGCCCGCGCACACCGAGTACACCGTCACCGATCCTCAGGAGCTGATGCGCCAGCTCGCCGAGGCGCGCGAGCGCGGCTACGTGGTCGACGACCAGGAGCAGGAGATCGGCGTCCGCTGCATCGCGCTCGCCGTCCCGGGCGCGCCGACGCCCACCGCGCTGTCCGTCTCCGGCCCCGAGGCCCGCATCCGCGCCCTGGAGGAGCAGGCCGGGGCCGCCTCGCTGGTGCCGGTGATGCACCAGATCGCGGCCCGGCTGGGGCAGGTCCTCGCGCCCTGACGCCGCGTCAACCTCTCTTGACTCCCCTCGCCGGCGCACGTGGTCACGTCGGTGCGCCGCGTCATCCGTTCGGGCGGACGACGGGCGGGTTGTCACCCGGCGACGGCGCCGGCTCCGCCACCCTGGTGCCGACGCGGCCCGCGACGGCGCGGGCTGCCGGGACGCGAGGACAGGGTGAGCGGGGATGGAGCAGCAGGACCGGGACGTGCGGGGCCAGACGGCACAGGGCGCCGAGGTGCGGCGCGGTGAGGGTCGGAGCCGTGAGGGTCGGGTCGGTGAGGGGCGGGGCCGTGGCGGTCGGGACGGTGGCACGCGGCGCGCCCCCGGGAGAGGCGGGGGCTTCGGCGGCGCCGGACTCGTCGCGGCCGTGGCGGCGGGGTGCGCGGTGACGATGCTGGCCACCGACCCGTCCTGGGCGCTGCGGCGGCCCGAGCCCCGGCCCGCGGTGGAGGTCGTCGTGCCGGGCGCACCCGGTGCGTCCACCCTGCCCGCGCCCACGACCTCCGAGGCCACCACCCTGCCCGCGCCGGTGACACCCGGGGTCTCCGAGGCCACCACCCTGCCCGCGCCGACCGCCGACCGCCCGTCCCGCGCCGACCTGGAGGTCGTCCGGCTCGACCCGGACGCGGCCGCCCCCGGCGGCACCACCACCGTCCGCGCCTTCGTCGGCAACCGAGGCCCGGGCACCACGGCCTCCCCGTTCACCGTCCTGGTCACCCTGCCCAAGGGGGTCACGCCCGAGGGCCCGTACTTCCCGTCCGACTGCCGGGTGCTCGGCCGCAACCGCGACCAGGGCCGCGTCGTGCGGTGCTCGTTCGAGCCCGGGCTGCGGGAGGGACGCAGTGCGACGGCCCTCGTCCCGGTCCGGCTCGACCCGGAACTGCCGGTGGGAACGCTGGGCGGGGGCTCGGTCGAGGCGCACGGCGCGGACGACCCGGACGAGAGCAACAACCGGCAGCCGTTCGACATCACGGTCGTCGCGCCGGCCGCCGGCTCCTGAGCCGCGCGGTCCTGCCGGTGGGCGCTCGCCGCCGACCGCCCACCGGTGGACGGCCCCGCCCCGCACCCGCCGCCGAGCGGTCGGGGATCGGGGGGCGGGGATCGGCTCTACCGGCTCGGGGTGGCCGGGGTCCGCGTCGGCGTCGGGGTTCCGGCGGCGGCGACCACCAGCTGCTGCGCGGCCAGGTCGTGCCAGGTGCCGTCGAGGTCCTGCCAGAAGCCGAACTGGGTGTACGTCCCGGCCGGCAGGGTGCGCGCGGCGCTGGTGAGGTCGAACCCCTCCGGGCAGATCCGCACGTCGGACGCGTGACCGGGGAAGTCGAGGTTGTTGCCACGGGCGTCGCGCACGCCCACCCCGACGGTCTTCGCGGTGACGCAGTCCGAGGAGTGCAGCCCGAGCGTGGCGGCCGCAGCCTTGCCCGCGACCATGGCGGCGGGGGCCAGGCGGTCCTGGGTGACGGCCGGCGCGGCGGCTACGTGGACACCGGTGGCGGGCTGAGCACCGGTGGCGGCCTCGGCGCCGGTGGTGGCCTGGGCACCGGTGATGGACGGCAGCCCGAGCAGGCCCGCGCCGCTGAGGGCGAACGCCCCGGCGGCGGCGAGGACCGCGTTGCGGCCGCGGTGGGACGGACGGGCGTGGCGCGGTGCCCGGCGGCGGCCGGGTACGAGCGCGGGCCTGCGCGTGGAGCTCTCGGGCGTGGACATGCGGTCACCTCGGCGACGCCTGCGAGGTGAGCTGTCGGGTTCGGGCTGAGGTCGCCCGGCCGCCCGGGGAGCGGCTTCACCCCTAGCCGCGGCCCGCACGCGGGAGCGTACGGGCCGGGCGCTGACCTTGGTTCCCCCGCTCCCGTCCGCTGTGGTACTCGGTGGCCCGCCGACGGGTGGACAGGACTCGGCGTCCCGGCGACGGGGTCCGCGAGGGCGGACGACCGTTGCAGGCTAGGCGGGCCGTCCGTGAACGGACAACTCGGCCCGGCCGGTTGTCGCGCAGGTCACAGTGGTGTCGATCAACGACGCCGGATCGCAGTCGAGTTGATCGAGTTCCGGGAGCGGGAGGGGCCAGGAGGGGAGGACGTCGGGCCGAGTCCGCCGCGTGTGGCTCGGCCTGAGTCCGGTCCGGTCAGCCGAGCCAGGCGTCGACCTGGCTCTCCGCCTCCGGCGCCCAGGCGAGCTTCATGTGGTTGAGACCGCTGAGCAGCCGGGTGCCGCCGACCGTCGCGATGCCGGTGGTGTCCAGCGCGCTCGCGGTGAACACCAGGCCGTCGCTCGGCCCGCGGTTCTCGTTGAGCACGCCCGGGATGTCCGCCGACCCGCCCGCCAGCAGGTAGGTGCGCACCGAGGCCGGGATGCCGGCCTGCCGCAGCGGCGCGATCAGCGAGCCCGCGTCGATCGCCGCCTGGATGCCCTGGCCGGAGGTGTAGAAGCCCTGGCCGCCGTAGTAGGTGGTCCACCAGTCCTGGGCGGTGGAGTCCACTCCGTAGGTGCCGTCCCAGCGGGCGAGCAGTTGGCGTTGGCCCGGGAAGCAGTCGTGTCCGCCGCTCGGCAGGACGCCGAGGCAGGGCTGCGCGGTGTACGTGCCGTAGCAGGTCATGTAGAGGTGCGGGGACGGCGCGTTGGCGGTGCCGCCGCAGGCCGGCCAGGTGGCCAGGTCGAAGTCCCAGCCGTGCGCGTACACGTAGTCGAGCCCGCCGTTCGGTCCGCCGAGGGTGATCAGGCGGCGCACGTCACCCGCGTAGGACCTCCCCCAGGAGGGCTTCACCGAGGACACGTACGCGCGGGCGGCGACCTCGCCCTTGCTCCACGCCACCACGTCGACCTGGGAGACCCCGAGCCGGTCCCGGATCAGCGCGACGGCGTCCCCGACGGCCTGCGCCTGGAGCAGGTTGTCTCCGTGCTTGTGGGCGAAGCCGATCGCGAAGACCCGGTGGCCGGTGCCGGACAGGTACTGGGCGAGGCCGGTGGACGGGCAGCTCGCGGCACCGCAGGCGCCGCTCTCCCCCGGGTTCGCCCAGGCGCGGTCGGCGTTGTCGTTGGCGCCGTGGACCAGCAGGACGGGGGTGGCCTTGCCGCCGGTGTCCCAGCCGGTGGCGGAGTAGAGCAGGAAGCGGGCGGAGGAGGGCCGACCGGTGCCGAAGTACGTCCGGCGGGCGCCGTCCTGGTCGCCGCGGCCGTCGGACGGGAACTGCTCGGTGCGGAAGCCGGGCGTGGCGTCGAGGTAGCGCTCGACCTTGGCCCAGCCGTTGCCGGGGGTGGGGAAGGTGGCTTCCAGGGTGAGGGGCGCGGTGGTGGCGGTGTTCGCGGTGGTGGCGGTGGTGGCGGTGTTCGCGGCCTGGGCGGCGGTGGGGGTGCCGAGGAGGGCGGCGGCCAGCACCAGGAGCACGGCGGCGAGGGCGGTGGGGGCGCGCCTCGTCGGGGCGGGGCATGTGGGGGTGCGTCTCATGGCCGGACGCTAGGGCCGCCGACCGGCCGTGCCCATGTGCCGGTCGCACATCCCGACGGCCGGGCGGTGGCGGACCGTACCGTGGCGAGCACCTGACCGAGTGCGCCCGGTCGGATAAATTGGAAGTCTGACATCGTCCGCAGTGCACAAGAGCGGCGAGCCCGACCGGAGGCTCGCCGCGACCTCACAGGAATGAGGACCCGCCCCACCATGACCGCGTCCCTGCCCGCCTTCGCCGGCCGCACCTACCTCTTCCGGGCCGACAACGGCGCGGCCTTCCGCAACACCTACTCGGCCGACGGCACGCGGCTGCGCTGGGAGGGCCTCGGCGAGTCCGCGGGCCAGTGGGAGGACGTGCGATTGCACGTCGCCGAGGTCGCGCCGGAGGTCTACTTCGTCAGCTGGACCGAGCAGAGCGGGATCACCGTCAGCCACGTCATGGACCTCGGCAAGCTGACCGTCCGGGCCTTCTGGACCTTCGAGGGCGAGGGCGGCCGGGTCGGCGAGTTGCACACCGGGACGCTGGAGCGGGTGGCCTGAGCGGCGGGACCGCTGGGCGCGAGCCGAACGGTTCCTGAACGTACGAACGACGGACCGAACCCCGGGGCTGTGGCTTCCGGGGTTCGGCCCGTTTCCGCTTCGGTCCGCTCGGCCCGCTCGGCCTGTTCCGGCTGTTCGGAGGGGCTCCCGCTCAGACGGGCTGGCCGGGCACCTTGAGGTGCTGGGAGAGCCACTCCAGCGAGGAGGGCAGCAGGGCGCTCCAGGTCTCGAAGTTGTGGCCGCCGTTCTCCAGCATGCTGTACGAGACCTTCATCGGGCTCTGCACGGCGTTGACGAAGGACTCGGTCTCCTGGCGGTAGTTGCCGTCGCCCTTCTTGGTGCCGGCCAGCAGCACGGACACCTCCGGCTGCGGCAGGTTCTGCAACCGCCACATCAGGTTGGCCTCGTCGCGGCGCTGTTTGCTGCCGCCGAACAGGTCCCCCGTGGTCGGGTCGTCCGCGGCGTCGTAGTAGGCGGAGAGGGCGACGGCGGTCGGGAAGACGTCCGGGTGGCGCATGGCCAGCTTGAGCGCGCAGTAGCCGCCGGTGGAGTTTCCCATGAAGGCCCAGGCCTGCGGGTCGGTGGAGACCCGGAAGCTGGCCTCGATCGCCGAGGGCACGTCCTTGGTGAAGTAGGTGTCGGACTGCGGGCCGTTGGGGACGTCCTCGCACTCGGTGTCCTGCGGCAACGCGGGCGAGGGCCGCATCAGGACCATGACGGTCGGCTGCATCCGCCCCTCCTGGAGCAGCTTGAGCGCCGCCCCCGGGTAGTTGAAGCGGGTGATCAGGTTCTCGGCGATTCCTGGGAATCCGGTGCTGACGATCACGGCCGGGAACTGCTTCTGCGCGTACTCCGGCTGGAAGTACTGCGGGGGCAGGTAGACGTAGCCCTCGGTGGACAGGCGGCTGACCGCACCGTCGATCCGGACCTTGCGGATCTCGCCGGACTGGCTGGGCTCGCGCCCCATCGCGCCGCCGCCCTTGACCGCGGCCTGGCCTATCGTCTCCACCATCAGCCGGCCGGAGGCGTCCGCCTTGTTGTGGATCACCACCGGGCCGGCGTCTCCGGTGCCCAGCAGGTCGTCCCAACTGCTGTAGAACGCGAAGTAGTTGTTCGCGACCAGGCCGAGCGCGGCGAGCACCGCGAGCTGCGTGGCGAGCAGCGCGCCGATCCGGCCGAGCACCGCCTGCCAGGTCCTCTTCGCGAGTCTGGGCCACAACCAGACCGTGCCGCCCATCATCACGACCGCGATCAGTGCGGTCAGCGCCAGCACTTTGTGGCTCGTCAGACCCATGTCCCGCTTGCTCCCACGCCTCGAACTCCAGCCCCTCCGCTGGGGACATCCAGGGCGGCCACCCCGGTTCCCCCGCCGGGGCGCGAGCACCAACCCTAGCGGTAGCTGGGAGGAGGCTGATCGCGGCTGGGAGGTGACGGGGAGTGGGGCGGGCCGGTGACAACGTTCAGATAACAGATTTCGAAAGTTGTCATCTGAAATCTGAAAGCTGAAATCTGTCCGCTGTCCCCTGTCCGCTGTCCGCCACCCAGGTCCGCGGCGGGGGCCATCGCCCGACCCGCCGCAGGGGATCCCGAGCTCAGCCCACCCGCTCCCAGAGCCGCAGCCCCGCCGTGAGCTCGCGCATGCAGCGCGCGCCGAGGTCCTGCGGGGAGCCCGGACCGGTGAGGGCGGCGTCGGAGGCGGCCCACTGCTCCAGCGCCACCCGGATCGCCGCGCTCGCGGCGGCGGCCGCGAGCCTGATCTCCACCGGATCGGTACCGTCCGGGCAGCGCTCGGCGAGGGCGGCGCGCAGGCGCCCCTCCGAGTCCGCGTGGACGCGCTGCCAGGTGGCACCCAGCTTCGGATCCCGCAGCAGGCCCCGGGCCCACCGCATCATCTCGGCCCGCGCCTCGTCGGCCGGAGTCAGCGAGGCGACCGCCGCGCGCTCCAGCGCGTCCCGCAGCGGGAGGTCCGGCGGACTCGCCGCGAACAGTTCCACCCACTCCTGCCCGCCCGCCGCGAGCAGCGGAGCGACGGCGTCCTCCTTGACGGAGAAGTACCGGTAGAAGGTGCGCAGCGAGATCCCCGCGGCGAGCGCGATCTCCTCCGCGGTGGTCGCCTCCGCGCCGCGCTCGGCGAAGAGCGCGGCGGCGGCGCGGGCGATGTCCAGCCGCGTGGCCTCGCGGCGGCGCTGGGTCAGGGTCGGGCGTCCGGTCACGGAGCCCAGCCTACGCGGGTGGATGCCATGGCGGCATGAAGCGTCAAGCTGGCACGAAAAGACTTTTTGGCATGACGTGCCACTGAGGCGTACCGTGTCTTTCGAGGTCGAGAGGCCACGAACGAACGGAGTACCACCATGGAGCGCTTCAGCGGACGGAACGTCCTGATCACCGGCGGCGGCTCGGGCATCGGCCAGGCCACCGTGCACCGGATCCTCGCCGAGGGCGGGAAGGTCGTCGCCGTCGACGTCAACGAGGACGGCCTGAAGAAGACCCTGGACCGCGCCACCGCCGAGGGCACCGCGGACCGCCTGGCCATCCAGGTCCTGGACATCTCGGACGAGGCGGCCGTCGTCGCGGGCGTCGCCGAGGCGGTCGCCGGCCTGGGCGGCCTGGACGTGCTGGTCAACGCGGCCGGCATCCTCCGCTCCTCGCACACCCACGAGACCACCCTGGAGTTCTGGAACAAGCTCCTCGCGGTGAACCTGACCGGCACCTTCCTGATGACCCGCGAGGCGCTCCCGGCGCTGCTCGCCGGCGGCAAGGGCGTGGTGGTCAACTTCAGCTCCACGTCCGCGAGTTTCGCCCACCCCTACATGGCCGCGTACGCCGCGACCAAGGGCGGCATCCAGTCCTTCACCCACGCCATCGCCTCGGAGTACTCGAAGCAGGGCCTGCGCGCGGTGAGCGTCGCACCGGGCAGCATCGACAGCGGCATGACCCACAACCCGGGCCTGCCCGCCGACGCCGACTTCAGCCTGCTGGCCAAGCTCTCCCCGGCCCTGGGCCAGGGTTTCGCCGGCCCGGAGACGGTCGCCGGGGTGATCGCCATGCTCGCCTCCGACGACGGCGCCTTCGTCACCGGCACCGAACTCCGCATCGACGGCGGCACCCACATGTGACCCCCGCCGGTCCGGTCGACCGCGGGGCCTGCGCCTTCCCCCGTACGGCACAGGCCCCGCCTTCACGCATCCTGACGCGGTTCCCGACACAGTTCCCGACTCTGTTCCCGGCGCGGTCGGCTTCCGGGCGCGGTCGGCTTCCGGGCGCCGCCACGGTCGGGGCGCCGTGAGCGGCGGTGGTCACCGCAGGGGCTTCGCCCACAGGAGTTCGCGGGTGACACCGTCGGCGAGGACCTCACCGGGTTCCGCGAGCGGGGCGAAGCCGTGACGGCGGTAGAGCGCGAGCGCCGCCTCGTTGCCCGGGAGCACGGCGAGGCGCAGCGTGGCGCCGCCGTCCGCCCGGGCCCAGCGTTCGACCTCCTCGATGAGGCGGTCCGCGACGCCCCGGCCGCGCGCCTGCGGGGCGACCCAGAGCGACCGCAACTCCCTTACTCCGTCCGGCGATCCGGGCAGGCAGCCGACGAGACCGACCGGGCGGCCGTCCAGGAAGGCGGCCACCTGGTGGGCGTCCGGGCGAAGCAGCCGGGCACGCCAGCACTCCTCGCCGCCGTGGTGCCAGTCGGCGAGCCCTGCCTTGAAGGCGTCCGGCGCCTCGGACAGGGCGGCGAGGCGGAGGTCCCGCCAGAGCGGCCAGTCGGCGGCCGTGAGGGTTCGGAGCGTCAGTGCGGCCATGTCCGGCACCGTATCGGGCGCCGCCCGGCGGCCGTCGGTCCCCTACCGCCTGCGACGGGGCCGTCGGACCCCGGAAGCGCCTCAGGGCGTGCGCCAGTCGGCGGCGAAGGCGGCGGCCGGGTTGGTGGTGAGGAGCAGCTCGGGCAGTTCGGGGCCGTAGCTGCGGGCGAGGCGCGGGGCGAGGTCGGTGAGCAGGCGGACCGGGCCGCCGGCCTCGCGGGCGGTTCGGGTGGTGGTGTCGGCGCCGAGGAGCAGCCGGGTGGCGTGGCCCGCCTCGACCAGATCGGCGATGACGTCGAAGGCCTGGTGGTCGGCGGGGTGCCCGGCCCTGGAGGGGCTGTCCAGGGCGAGGTGGACGCCCTCGGCCGCGAGGGACCGGTGGGACGCGGGGTCGGGCAGCCGGGTGAGGTGGCCGAGGATGATCCGGTCGGGTCGGACGCCGTGCCGGCCGTGGAGCCGGCGCAGGACGGCGTGCGGATCGCCCGCGGCTTCGAGGTGGACGGCGATCGGCGCGCCGGTGGCGTGGTGCGCCTCCGCGGCCGCCGCCAGCACCCGGCGGGTGTGCCGGCTCTCGGGCCCGGCGTCGGCCGCGACCTTGATCAGCCCGGCCCGGACGCCCTCGGGCGCGCCCGGCAGTCCGACGGTGAGCTCGGTGACGAAGCGTTCGGCGAGGTCGGCGTACGGGTCTGCGCGCGGGTCCGGGTGGCTGGTCGGTTCCGGACGTTCGGTCGGGTCCGGATGTTCTGTCGGGTCCGGATGTTCGGTCGGGTTCGGGCGCCCGGTCGGATGGGGGCGCCCCGCCGGGTCGGTGGCGGGCTCGGGGAAGCGGCCCGGCGGATAGTGCGCCGCCTGGTGCGCGCCGGTCGCGGCGACGATGTGGACCCCGGTCGCCCGGGAGAGGGCGGCGAGGAAGGCCGCGCCCCGGCCCAGGCCGAACGGGGTCCACTGGACGAGGGTCCGGCCACCGGCGGCGGCGTAGGCGCGCAGGACGTCCTCGGCAGCGCGCGGGTCGTCCAGTTCCTGGCCGGGGAGCAGCGGGCTGCGGATGAACAGGTGGTCGTGGGAGTCGGTGACGCCGAGGTCGGCGGGGGCGCGGTCGCCGAGGACGGTACGGACGGTGCGGCTCATGCCCCCGCCTCGGCATCGTCGGCGGTATCGGTGCTGTCGACGGTCCCACCGGTCTCGGCGGTCCCGGCGGCGGTCCCCGTGCTCTCGGCGGGGTAGGCGCCCTCGGCACTCCCGGCGGGAGCGCCCGGCTCGGCGAGGGTGGCGGCGGCCACGCGCAGGCCGGCCAGGGCCTTGGGGACGCCGACGTACGGGGCGAGGTGGACGATCACCTCGATGATCTCCGACTCGGTCATGCCGATCCGCCGGCTGTACCGGACGTGGTCGGCGAGCTGGGGCTCGACGCCGCCGAGGGCGGTGAGGGCCGCCAGGTTGGCGATCTGGCGGTCGCGCAGCGCCAGACCGGGGCGCTGGTAGCTGCCGCCGAACAGGCTGGTGACGATCCAGTCGGGGAAACCGGGGGCGAGGGCGTCGAGCCCGCAGAGGGTGGCGGTGGCGTCCGGTCCGGCGAGGTCGGCGAGCAGGGCGTAGCCGACCGTACGGTCGAAGGGGGCCGGGGCGAGGTCGGTGCGACCGGAGGCGGGAAGCGGCGGAGCGGGAGCCATCGGCGGGGAAGTCATCGGGGCGGTCGGGCCTTCCACCAGTGGCGACCGGCCGGTAGCCGGTCGAGTTCGGGGCGGGACAGGTGCAGCACCTGGTACCGGACACCGGGCGCCTCCTCCGGCGCCGGGCCGCACCAGAGGGCGAAGCGGACCAGTTCCCAGCGGCTGGGGTCCACGGCCACGGCGGCGGTGTGCAGCGCGGGGTGCGCGGGCGGTTCGGCCAGCGCCCGCTCGACGGCCTCGGCCGGGTCTGCGGATTCCGGCAGCCGTACGGTCTCGCGGGTGGCGGTGGTCGGGGGCTCGGCCGGCTCCCCCGTCGGCGCCTCCGCGCCGGCCGTCCCCACGCCTGCCCCACCGTGCCCGTGGGCCAGGCCCGCGCCGAGCCAGTGGTGGATGGCGGGGCGGCCGAAGTCGGCGCTCAGACCGCGGAAGCCCGGGCCCCAGAGGAAGCCGTTCATGCCCTCCGCCGTGCGCCACAGGTAGAACGGCGCGTACTGGTTGACGGGCGAGCCGTGTCGGCCGCGCTCGCGGACCAGGTAGGCCTTGAGGCCGAGGCCCGGGTACGCGTCGAGCAGGTGGCCCCTGTCGGCGACGCGCTTGCGGATGATGCCCATGTCGTAGTCGGCGGGCAGGGTGATCTCGTACTGCATGGCGTGCACGGCGGGGTTCCTCGGGTGCGACGGGCTCGGTGGAGGGGTCAGGACGTGCGGTGTACCACGAGCAGGCCGAGGGCACCGCGGACCGCCTGGTCGAACGGCTCGGCGCTGTCGGCGGCGCGGGCCAGCACGTAACCGCCCTGGACGACCGCCACCACGGCGGCGGCGGTGTCGGCGGGGTGGAGAGCGGGGGCGAACTCGCCGTCCCGCTGGCCCTCCGCGATCAGTTCGGCGATCCGGCCGCGCAGCCAGTCGAAGGTCTCCTCGACCGGCGCCCGCAGGTGCGGGTCGGCGACCACGTCCGGGTCCTGGGCCATCCGGCCGATCCGGCAGCCGCGCAGGACGTCGCGGTCGCGCCGGAGGTAGGCGGCGATCCGGTCGCAGGCGGTGCCGGGGGCGGCGAGGTCGGCCTCGGCCACGCTCCTCATCTGCTCGGCGCTGCGGCGCAGGGCGGCGGCGGCGAGGTCCGGCTTTCCGGTGAAGTGGTGGTACATGCTGCCCTGGCCCACCCCGGAGCGCTGCTGGATGGCCTTGGGGCTGGTGCCGACGTAGCCGCGCTCCCAGAGGAGGGCCTGGGTGCTCTCGATGAGGCGGTCCTGGGTGTTCATGCCGATCACTGTACATACCAGTAGGTACAGAGGGCCAGCACGACGTCCGCACCCGGCCTCCGGGGGCTCCTTCCCGCCGATCCGAACGGCCGAGGGCCGTGCGCCGCCCCCCGGCGGCCACGGCCCCTCGACGGTTCGTCATCCCCCACGCCACCGAACGGCATTCCGGCGCACCCGGTGGCGCGCGTCACGTCACGGACGGTGGTGGACGTCACGCCGCGTAGGGGTGCACGGCGCACTGCGCGGGCGGGCGGCGGCCCCGGGCGACCGCGGGACGCCACGGGCGACCGCCGACGCCCCCGGGCGGCTACGGCAGCGCGCGGCGGATCTCCGGGGCGACCTCACCGGCGAACAGCTCCAGCTGCTCGCGCTGCGCCCCCTCCGTGAGCGCGTCCACCCCGATGCCGACCACCTCGTTGCCGAAGGCCTCGTGATAGCGGTGGATCTTCTCGATCACCTGCCGCGGGCTCCCGACCAGTGCCGAGCCCCGCTCCAGCGCGTCCTCCAGCGACGTGAACGGCGAGTTGTTGTGCCGGCCCGCGGCCGAGTCGAACAGGGCGTTCCAGTACGGGCGGAAGCCCTCGACGGCGTCCTGCGAACGCTTGGCGAGGTACAGCCCGCCGAAGCCCGCGCCCACCCGGGCCAGCTTCGGGTCGCGCCCGTAGTGCTCCCAGCGCTCGCGGTAGTGCTCGACCAGCGTCCGGTACTTCTCCAGCGGGTGGAAGGCGTTGGCGGAGAAGAGCGGATCGCCGTGGCGGGCGGCGAGGTCGGTGGACCGCGTGCTGGTCGCGCTGCCGTGCCACACCGGGATCGGGTCCTGGAGCGGGCGCGGCGAGACGGTGGCGTCCCGCAGCGGCGGACGGGTCGAGCCCTCCCAGGTGACCTTCTCCTCGCGCCAAAGCCTGCGCAGCAGGGCGTAGTTCTCGGCGAGCGCCTCCCACTGGCGCTCCTCCGGAAGGCCGAACAGGCCGAAGTGTCGCGGGTCGTTGCCCTTTCCGATGATCAACTCTACGCGCCCGCCGGAGAGTTGGTCCAGCATCGCGTAGTCCTCGGCGGCCCTGACCGGATCGAGGACGCTGAGCACCGTCACGGTGGTGAACAGCCGGATGGTGGAGGTGCGGGCGGCGATGGCGCTCAACAGCACGGGCGGTGCCGGGGAGAGGAACGGCTCGCCGTGCCGCTCCCCCACGCCGTAGCCGTCGTAGCCGAGCCGCTCGGCGAGGACGGCCTGCTCGATGACGCTGTGGAGCTTCTGCTGCGGGGTGCGCTGGACGCCGGTGACCGGATCGGGCGCGTTGGCGACGAGGGACGAGACGGTGAAGCGCACGGCGGACTCCTTGGAGGCTCGGGCGGGGCTCGGGGCAGGGTTCTGGAAGGGCTCTGGAAGGGCTTCGGCGGGGCTCGGGCGGCGCCGAGGGGCTCGCGAGGGGCCCGGCGAGCCGCGCGCGGGGCGCGGGGAGCCGGGAGGGTGATCCGGCACTGCGGCCTCGCGGACGGCACCGGGGGGACCGCTGACGGCCGGACGGCGGCCCGTTCGAACGGGCCGGTCCACCGAGGACCACGCGAGCGGCGAGCCGGTAAGGAGGGCGGGCCGGAGGGGCGGCGGGCCGATCAGGTGGGCTGCGGCTCGCGCGGTGGCGTCAGCGTTCGGTGCTGCGGTGCCGGCGACAACAACAGCGGGCTGCGGCGGCGGCCACGGTCAGGACTGCCATCTCGCCTCCCCCTTCGCCCCGCACGCACACGATCCTCCGCGAGCATAGGCACCGGCCGGGGGCGGGGCAAGGGTGGGCGTGCCGAGCGCGACTGGCAGGATGTCCGGCATGACCTACCTCGCCGCGGGTGACCGCTACGACTCGATGACCTATCGGAAGGCCGGCCGCAGCGGAGTCCGGCTGCCCGCCGTCTCGCTCGGGCTCTGGCACAACTTCGGCGACGCCCAGCCGCTGGACGTGCAGCGGGCGGTGCTGCGCCGGGCCTTCGACCGGGGCGTCACCCACTTCGACCTGGCGAACAACTACGGCCCGCCCTACGGCAGCGCCGAGCGCAACTTCGGCTACCTGTTCGCCCAGGACTTCCGGCCGTACCGGGACGAGTTGTTCATCGCCACCAAGGCCGGCTGGGACATGTGGCCCGGCCCGTACGGCAACGGCAGCAGCCGCAAGTACCTGCTGGCCAGCCTCGACCAGTCGCTGGAGCGGATGGGGCTGGACTACGTCGACGTCTTCTACTCGCACCGGTACGACCCGGACACCCCGATCGAGGAGACGATGGGGGCCCTGGACCGCGCGGTGCGCTCGGGCAAGGCGCTGTACGCCGCGATCTCCAACTACCCGGCGCAACAGCACCGGGAGGCGGTGGCGATCCTGCGCGAGCTGGGGACGCCGGTGCTGATGAACCAGTCGGCGTACTCGATTCTCAACCGGTACGTGGAGGACGCCGGCGTACTGGACGCGGTGGGCGACACCGGCACCAGCCTGATCTCCTACTCGCCGCTGGCCCAGGGGCTGCTGACCGACCGCTACCTGTCCGGTGAGGTGCCGGCGGGCTCGCGGATGTCGGTCGGGAAGTTCCTCACCGAGGAGGCGCTGACCGAGTCGAAGCTGCAGCAGCTGCGGGCGCTGAACGAGGTCGCCGAGCGGCGCGGGCAGACGCTCGCGCAGCTGGCGCTGTGCTGGGTGCTGCGGGACCCGCGGGTGGTCTCGGTGATCATCGGCGCGAGCAGCGTGGCCCAGCTGGACCAGAACCTCGACGCGCTGGCGGGCGGGCCGCTGACGGCGGAGGAGCTGGCGGAGATCGACCGGCTGAGCCGCTGAGGGAGAGGCGGTCGGCGGTCAGCGGTCGACGGTCGGCGGTCGGCGGCGGACGGGCCGACGCTGGGGACCGGCAGGTGACAGATGACAGCTGACAGATTTCGAAATCTGTCAGCTGTCATCTGTTATCCGTTATCTGTCAGCTGTTACCTGTCCTTCGGCTGGCAGGCGCCCGGGGCCCCGTGCCGCACCGCTCAGCCGGCGTCCGCCGTTCGCGTCCGTCGTCCGCTAGTCCGTCGTCCGCTAGTCCGCCGTCCGCTAGTCCGCCGTCCGCTAGCCGCCGACCATCGACGGGCCCCTTCGACCGCTCAGGGCCGCCTGATGCCCAGGGCGGGCAGAACCGTTTCTGCAACCCGGTGGGCCTCCTCCAGCAGCGGATTGCCGGAAAGGATGAAGGTGTCGACGCCCAACTCCTCGAACTCCTGCAAGCGCTCGATCACCTGGGCGGTCGAGCCGACCACCGCCGTTCCCGGTCCGGGGCGGAACAGGCTCATCCCCGGCCAGAGGTTGGGGTAGGCCTCCAACTCCCGGGCTCGCGCCGGCACCTTGCCTCCGTGCTGGCGGAACTGGCGCTGCCAGCCGACCCCGTCCTCGCCCTTCGCCCCGCCCAGCTGCTGCGCGTAGGTGGCCTCGCTGGTGACGTCCAGCAGTCGGTCGGCGGCGGCCCACGCCTCGTCCTCGGTGTCGCGGACGATCAGGTGCAGCCGCAGTCCGATCCGCAGGGTCCGGCCGTGGGCGGCGGCGCGCTCGCGGACCAGGTCCAGCTTCTCCTTGAGCAGGTGCGGCGGCTCGCCCCAGGTCAGGTAGACGTCCACGTGCTGGGCCGCCATCTCGATGCCGGCCGCCGAGCTGCCGCCGAACCAGAGCGGGATGCCGCCGGGTTGCACCGGAGTGAGTTCGCGCAGGCTCGCTCCCGCGTTCTTCAGCTCGTAGAACTCGCCCTTGTGGTCGAAGACTTCGCCGGCCGTCAGCCGCTTGACGATCGACCAGTACTCGGCGCTGAGCCGGTAGCGGTCGTCGTGCTCGACGTCCAGGCCGTACTCGCGGAGCTGCGCGGTCGATCCGTTCACCACGTTGAAGCGCAGCCGGCCGCCGTGCAGGTGGTCGAAGCTGAGCGCCATCTTGGCCAGCAACGTGGGCGAGACCAGCCCCGGGTGGACGGCCAGCAGCGGCTTGAAGGCCGGGGTGGTGGCGGCCGCCAGCGCGCTCCCGAGCGTCCAGACGTCGTACAGGTCGGTCGCGAGCAGCGCGCCGGTGTAGCCCAGACGCTCGACGCTGCCCGCCAGTTGCTGGAGGTAGCGGAGATCCACCGGACGGCGGCCGGCGGGCTCCCAGGGGTAGTGGCCTTCGCGCGGGATGATGTACCAGAGGACTTCGGAGGCCACGGGTCAGACCGCCTTCGCGAGCGCGGCGGCCACCGGGGCTTCCAGCGCCGGGAGGTGGGCGTCGGCGACGGTCAGCGGCCGGTCGATGAAGCCCACACCGTGGAAGATGTCCGCCGCCTCCTGCTGCTCGGCGACGAACCCGGCGGTGGCGGGCTCCAGTTGCCAGGGCAGCGCGACCAACGCGGACTGCCAGTCCGCGGCCGTGCCGCCCAGTTCCTCGGCGGCGATCGCGGCGGCCTCGGCCGGGTGGGCGGCCACCCAGGCGTCCGCCCGGCGCAGCGCGGTGGCGATCGCGGCGACCACCTCGGGGCGCCCGGTCGCGAAGTCCCGACGGGTGAAGAACACCGAGCGGTCGGTGATGACGTCGCCGGTGCGGATCAGTTCGCGGAACTCCCCGCCGCGGCGGGCGGCGGCGAGTTCGGCACCCTGCGCGATCCAGCCGTCGATCTCCCCGTCGCGCAACCGCTGGGCCTGGTCCTCACCGGCCTCAGGGCGCACCGGGGTGACGTCCTCGCCGTACGAAAGGCCCTGGGCGTGCAGGGCCTTGGCGAGCAGGTGGGTCTGCCAGGAGCCGACGGCGAGGACGACGGTGGCGCCCTTGAGGTCCGCGACCGTCCGCACCGGGCCGGAGTCCAGGACCAGCAGTGCGCCGTGGTCCGGGCGGGGCGCGGAGACCGCCGCGTAGACCAGGTCGTGACCGGCCGCCTGGGCGGTGATCGGCGGCGTCGAACCGGTGCCGCCGAAGTCGATGACGCCCTCGGCGAGCAGCGCGCCGGTACGGGTGCCGTCGGCGTAGTGGTGGAAGGCGCCGGTCTCGCCGAGCGGGGCCAGCTCCTCGTCCAGGTACGGGAGTCGGGCGAGGTAGTAGAGCGAGGGGTTGCTGGCGTGGACGCCGAGGGTGACGGTCATCTGGTCAACTCCGGTGGTGGGAAGTCGGTTTGTCGGAAGTCCGGAAGGGCGGCCGGGGCAGGCCCGGTCGGGCTGGGACGAGATGGGACGGGACGGGCTGGATCTTCGGAAGTCGAGGAAGGGCGGGGGAAGCCGGGGACGGTCGGGAGAAGGGACGAGGAAGTCGGGAACGCCGGAGCCCTCGGGGTCAGTGGACGCCGAGATCGGCGAGCAGTCGCCGCCGCAGCTCGGCGAACGCCGGATCGGCCGGGTCGCGGGGGTGGTCGACGGTGACGGCTTCATCCCGGGCGACCAGACCGTCGCGCAGCACCACGACCCGGTCGGCGAGCCGTACGGCCTCGTCCACGTCATGGGTGACCAGCAGCACCGCCGGGCGGTGGCGGCGCACCAGGTCGCCCACCAGGTCCTGCATGCGCAGCCGGGTGAGCGCGTCCAGCGCCGCGAACGGCTCGTCGAGCAGCAGGAGTTGAGGCTCCCGTACGAGCGCCCTGGCGAGCGCGACGCGCTGCGCCTCACCACCCGAGAGGGTGGCCGGCCAGGCCTCGGCGTGCCGCTCCAGACCGACCTCGGCGAGTGCCTTCAGCCCGGTCTCCCGGGTCACGGTGCCGCGTGGCAGGCCGACCGTGACGTTGGCCAGCACCCGCTTGGACGGCACCAGCCGGGGCTCCTGGAACACCACGGTGCGGACGGGCGGGACGAGCACCGTGCCCTCGTCGGCCTGGTCGAGCGCCCCGAGGATGCGCAGCAGCGTGGTCTTGCCGGTGCCGCTGGCGCCCAGCAGGGCGACGAACTCGCCGCGGGCGATGGACAGGTCGACGCCGTCGAGAACGGCCCGGGTGCCGAACACCCGGCGCAGACCGCGCAGGTGGACGGCCGGGAGGGCTTCCCCGGCGGCCGAGGCCGAAGGCGTGAGCGTGGCGTTGGACGGTCCGGCGGTCATCGGGCCGCTCCCTGGACGGCCTGGCGCCACGGCATCAGCACGCGCTCCAGGATTCGGACGATGCCGTCGGCGGCGAGACCGAGCAGTCCGTAGATCAGGATGCAGACGGCGAGGACGTCGGTGCGCGAGTAGTTCTGCGCCTGGGCCATCAAGTAGCCGATTCCTTCGGTGGAGTTGATCTCCTCGGCGGCGATCAGGGCGATCACGCTGAGCGTCATCGACAGGCGCAGCCCGGACAGCAGCGAGGGCAGCGCGCCGGGCAGTACGACGGTGCGCACGATCGCCCAGCGACCGAGACCGAAGCTGCGCATCGCCTCGACCAGTTTGCGGTCGGTGCTGCGGACCCCGCCCGAGGCGGACACGTACATCGGGAAGCTGGTGGCGACCCCGATCAGGGCGACCTTCGCGGTCTCGGTGATGCCGAACCAGACCATGAACAGCGGGACCAGGGCCAGGAACGGGACGGTGCGCAGGACCTGGATCGCGGAGTCGAGCAACTCCTCGCCGAGGCGGGTGAATCCGGTGACCACACCCAGCACCAGCCCGGTGGTGGCGCCGAAGAACAGGCCGAGCCCGGCTCGGGTGAGCGAGACGGACAGGGCGTCGGTCAGCTGGCCGTTGCCCCACAACTCCCCCACCGCCTGGGCGACCTGGGCGGGTGAGGCGAGCACGTCCTCGGTGAGCGCGCCGGTGGCGGAGGCAAGCGCCCAGCCGCCGAGGAGGGCGAGCGGACCGATGGTGCGCAGGGTCACGGCGAGCGCGCGGGGGCGGGGCCGGTGCCGCCGGCTCCGCGGGGAGACCAGCCCGGCCTCCACCGCGGCCCGGGTTTCGTCGGGCGTGGACTTCAGGGCCGTGGCGGTCACTTGGCACCGTCCCCGAGCTTGTTGATGTCGATCACGTACGGCTTGACGTCCACCAGTTGCTTGGTGACCTTCTGGTCGGCGAAGAACTGGGCGACCGTCCCGAAACGGGCCGTGTCGGCGTCGGAGATGGCGTCGGCCGGGGCGCCCTGCCGGCTGACGTTCACCGCGACGTCCTTCTCGGCGGGGGTGACGGCGGTCGGGCCCGCGTCGGTGAAGACGTTGAGGTAGGCGGCCGGGTCGGCCTTCTCCTTCTGCCCGTTCTCCCGCAGGTAGGCGTAGAACGCCTTGACCACCTCGGGGTGCTTGTCGACGAAGCCGTTGCGCACGGCCCAGACGGCGTAGTTGTCGGAGCCCACCTCCTGGCCGTTGACCAGGAAGTGCGCGCCGGCGTTGGCGATGGCGGGCGTCGAGAAGGTGTTCCAGGTCGCCCAGGCGTCCACCTGGCCGGAGTTGAAGACGCCGGAGGTCTGGTCGGCGCGCAGGTAGACCCGCTCCACCTTGTCGGCCGGGACGCCGTTCTTCGCCAGTGCCTTGAGCAGCAGGTACTCGCTGGTGCCGCCCTGGGAGACGGCGACCTTGCGGCCGACGAGGTCCTGGACGGACTTGATGGGTGAGTCGTTCTTCACCAGGATGCCCTCGCCGACGCCGTCGGGCGCGGTCTGGGCGAACAGCTTGAAGCCGGGCTTCTGGGAGAGTGCGGCGACGGCGGAGGTGATCGAGCCGAGGGCGACGTCCAGTTGGTCGGCGGAGAGGGCCTGGGCGGCGGGGGCGAAGGGGCCGGCGCTGCCGGTCCAGGCGACCTTGGCGTGGACGGCGGCCAGGGCGCGGTCCAGCGAACCGTCCTTCTTGCCGCGGGCGAGGAATCCGTTGTTGCCCGGGTCGGGCAGGCGGAGCACCACGTCGGCCTTGCCGCCGGCCCCGCCGTCGGCGGAGGCCTTGGCCCCGTCGGCGGACGAGCCGCAGGCGGCCAGGGCGGTGGAGGCGAGCAGCGCGGTGGCGGCGAGGGCGAGGCGGGGGGTCTTCACGGGAGTCTCCAAGCGAGTGACAGATGACAGCTGACAACTAACAGCTGACAACTTTCGAAATCTGTTATCTGAAGGCTGTCAGCCGAAGTCTGTGATCCGAACGGCGCCGCCCCCAGCCCGGAAGTCGCCGGCGCCAGCGCCAGCGCCGCCAGCACCAGCACCAGCACCAGCACCAGCACCAGCACCAGCACCCACGGTGCCCTCACCGGTCGCCCGCCGCAGCCGCAGCAGCTCGCGCGCCGCCCGGAGCGGCTCCAGGTCGGCCCACGCCTGGACGTCCACCGGCGCGGCGAGGAAGCCCTGTTCCCAGAGGAATCGTTCCTGCACCCCCAGCAGCTCCAGCCGCTCCGCCGACAGGTCCAGGTGCAGGGTGCGGTGGCTGCCCGGTGCGTAGGCCCCGGCGACGCCCTCGGCCCCGGCACCGGTCTCGGCCTGCAGGATCCGGGCCACCTCCGCCGGGTGCTCCGCCGCCCAGTCGGCCGCCTCCAGCAGCACGGCGAGGAAGCGGGCGACCAGGTCGGGCTGCTCGTCCAGCAGCCGCTGGTGGACGGTGATCGGCCGGGGGGTGCCGTTGTTCACCCGGGCCCGGCGGTCCGGCGCCGCGTCCAGCTCCACGGCCACCTCCGCCCCGATCCGGCGCGCTGCCTCGACGGCGAGCGCCCCCTTCACGTACACCGCGTCCACCGTGCCGTCCCGCAGCGCGGCCAGCTCGGCGGACCACTGCCCGCCGCCCGGGACGCCGGGGACGTCCACCGGTTCGGCGTCCGCCAGGGTGAGCCCCGCGAGCCCGAGGGCGCCGCGGAAACCGGCCAGGGCCATGGCCCGCCAGAAGTCGATGCCGATGCCATGACGTGGGATGGCCAGCCGCAGCCCCCGCAGCTGACCGGGCTCGGTGATGCCACTGCCGGCCCGGACCAGGACCACCTGGCGTTCCTCGATCCAGGTGAGGCCGACCAGCCTGGTCGCCTCACCCCTCGAACGGGCCCACAGCGCCGGTACGTTGCCGCCTTCCCGGAAGAGCCCGGTCAGCGCGTGGGTGTAGTGGTGGTCCGCCGCCACCTCGGGCGGGGCGTCCTGGAGCGAGCGCACCGCGATGCCGTCGGGGGCGAACTCCCGGGCGAGCCAACCCTGATCGGCGGCGATTCCGGTCGCGGTGGGCACCGGGCAACGGGTGAACCAGAGGGTGTCGGGAAGCGCGGCGGCGCCTGGGGTGCGACTGGACAAGGGAGTCGGTCCTCCACGGGGACTCCGGCCACGACCGGAGGATCTTGGGGGGCTTGAGGGGCCTGACGGGTTCGGGAAGCTTGAGAGGTCCGCGGCCGATCGCCGCACGACAGCTCAGGAAGCCCGGTACGCGGGGAAGTTGTGCGCCGGGACGCAGCCAGGGCGGGCGGCGCGAGAGGTACCGGTCAGCGACAACACGTGCGGAAGGAAGGACACCGGTGGGACGTCACGGTGTTTCTCCTTCCATGGGTCGGGACGGGCGCCGCCTCGGCCGAGTGGCCGTCCGGCGCGGTGCAAGGAGCGTTCCACGACAGGTGAGCCGGAGGCAAGCGTTTGCCACATGGTGGGATCAGTTGTTCATCAACGCCACGCTATTGCAACGTCGTCGACACAAACCCGCAGCATCGACTGCCCTACGCTGAGACCGCCTCCGGCCGTCCAGCCGGAGTTCCGAACCGAAGAGCGAGGTGCCATGGCCGAGGCCGCCACCGCCGTCCAGAGCCCGCCGGCCGGTGCGCAGGCCGTCCAGCGCGCCCTCGGACTGCTGCACTGTTTCCATGACAACGGCCCCGACCTGAGCGCCTCGGACCTGGCCCGCCGGATGGCGCTGTCCGTCTCCACCGCGCACCGGCTGGCCCGCACGCTCGTCAGCGCCGGGTTCCTGGAGCAGGACGAGCAGACCGCCCGCTACCGGCTCGGTCCCGCCGTCGCCGAGCTGGGTCAACTCAGCTTCCACCAGCGCGGACTGCACCTCGCCGCGCCCGAGCTGGAGCTGTTGTCCCGGCGCACCAAGGCGACGGCCGACCTGGCGATCCGCAGCGGGGCGCACGCGGTGATCCTGGTCGGCGGATCCGTCCGCCCGGACACCGGGCTGGGCCTGCGCCGCCCGCTGCACTCCACCGCGCTCGGCAAGGTCCTGCTGGCCTGGCCCCGCCCGGGCGAGGCGGCGCTGTCGGCGCTCGGTCCGCTCCCCTCCTTCACCGACCGGACGATCACCGAACCGGCCGTGCTGGAGGAGGAGTTGGCCAAGGTCCGGGAGGCCGGGTTCGCGCTCAACGACGGCGAGTCGGCCGCCGGGGTACGGACGCTGTCCGTGCCCGTGCTGGACGGCGCGGGGCAGGCGCGGTTCGCCCTGGCGGTCCGCTCGACGCCGGCGTACCTCACCGACGCGCGGCTGGACTGGTTCCTCGGCCACGCCCGCACCTGTGCGGACGCCCTCGCCGTCCTCCTGCTCCCGCCGGACCAACGGCCCTGACAGACCCGACACCGCTGACGGCCCGGACGCCCCTGACGGCGCGGACGCCCGTAGCCGCCCCACCGGCGCGGACGCCCCTGACGATCCAGGCGCCCAGCCGCCCCTGGCGTCCCCGCCGTCGGCCCGGCCCGAAACGGCGAAGCAGCGGACCGCCGCCCGGATGAGGGGGCGGCCCGCTGCTTCGACCGGCAGGAGGCGTCAGGCCCGTCAGACCGTCGCCGGCGTGTACTTGTAGCCCACCCGGCGGACCGTCACGATGGTGTCCCGGTACGCCGGTCCGAGCTTGCGGCGCAGCCGGGCGACGTGCACGTCGACCGTCCGCCCGTCCCCGACGTGACCGTAGCCCCAGACCGCGGAGACCAGGTGGTCCCGGGTGTGCACCCGCTGCGGGTGCTCGGTCAGGTGGGCGAGCAGCTCGAATTCGAGGTAGGTGAGGTCGAGCAGCCGCCCGTCGACATAGGCGTTGCGCCGCTCGGTGTCCACGGAGATGCCGCGTCCGGCCGGGCGGACGGGACGGACGCCCGCCACGGTCTGGGCGCCGGGCCCGCCCGTCGACGACTGCGCCCCGGGGGCCGGCGGCGCCCCGGTCGCGGCGCCGGTCGCGGCGACCGGAGCCCCCGGCAGGCCGGCGGGCCCCGCCGCGGGGCTGTCGGTCGGCACCAGCACCAGGTACCCGACCATCGGGCTGCCGTTCAGGCCGCCGAACTGGGTGCCGTACTGGGCGAGCAGCCCCTGCGGCAGCACGCCCTGCGGCAGGGCCGCGACGACGGCCGCCCCCTCCGGCAGCGCGGCGAGCAACGTCTGGGGCACCTGCGGGACGGCCGTGCCCGGCTGCGGGACGGCGGGAGTCGGACGGGTCGGGCCGACATGGGCCGAACCGGCGTGCGCCGGACCGGCATGGGGCGGACGGACGTGAGGCGCACGCACCCCCGCTCCGTGCCACCGGTCGGACACCGGGGCCGGCGGAACGGACGCTCCCGCGGCCCCGGACGCGCCGGGACCGACCGGCACGGCGGCGGGGACGGAGGAGACCGGAGGGACGGAGCGGACCGCGCGCAGGTGCGGGGTCGCGGTGGGCAGGGACAGGGTGGCCGTGGAAGAAGAAGACATGGTGTGCCGCTCATTTCGCGCGTGACGGACGGGGTGGAGTCGTCTGCGCGTCGACCGGGGCGTACTGCCTGGGCTGGACCGGGTCGAACCGGGTCAGCGGGCGGAGAGCCGGGACGCGCTGGGCGAGCCGGGACACGTCTGATCGAACAGGTGCGGCTGCCGGGACGTCCAGAACGGTTCGAGGTCGAGGCGACCCCGTCGGCTGTCCACGGCGCGGCTCCCGCACCGGTTCCACCGTCCGGTCCGTCCGTCCGCGCGCATCGCGGGGGCCGTCCCGGTCGTTCGGGTACGGCCGACGATGCCGGGGGCGGTACTGGGGCAGACGATGTTCACTGGTTGGTCTCTCCGCTGGGCGGGTCCGGTTGGTCGGCCGCGGGCACGCCGGACGGGCGGTCCGCTACGGCCTGGTCGACGGAATTCGGCGGTGCGTCGGACGCCGGGCCGGATGGGGCCGGGGGCGCCGGGGGACGTACCGGGAAGGACAGGCCGGTCAGCGACAACACGCGCTACAGATCAGCGCGTGGTCGATGTAGCGGCGGACGGTGAGCGCCGGACCGGCGGCACCGGGTATGGCGGCACCGGACGCGATGCCGCCGAACAGGGAGACGCCGGCCACCGGGGCACCGGCCATCCGGGCGCCGGCCGTCGGGAAGCCCGGAACGGCAGTGGTGATGCGTCGTCCGACGGTCATTCCGCTGCCCTCCCCCTTCGTTCCCTGATGCGGCGGCGTACCGCTGCCGGCACCCGCCGACGCTGCCTCGCCGGTTCGCCGAAGGCCGTCCGCCGGTCGGCAACGCCCGTGTGAACGGGGCATTTCCGGCGCTCCCGACGGCATGGCCGGGCGGCCCTCGTCCACAGAGCCTTCCACGGCGGGGGCGGTCTAGGCAACCTTCCGCGCAGCGATTGTCCGGGATACGGACAGCTGAATGAGACGCGGGGAGGAAAGGGCAGCTCGGCGCACCGGCCGAGCCACCCGGACGGGCCAGGGCCAGGGCGGGAACGGGTCAAGGTCAGGCCGGGGTCAGCCGGGACGGGGCGGCCTCCGTGACGCGCGGCGTCCCCACCGGGGCACCCCCACCGAGTCGGCCGTGCGCGAGACCGCCTCGGGCGGGGCCCCGGCGCGTGGAACCCCGACGCGAGGCACCCGACACGAGACACCCGGCGCGAGGCACCCCGACGCGGGGCGACCGAGACCCCGTCAGGTGCCGACCGGTGCGCGGTGCCGGCGGGCGGCGGCGTGCTCGACCAACGCCACGAGCAGGTCCTTGCCGTCCTGCCGCAACCGCGCGTCGCACATCAGCACCGGGATCTCCGGACCGAGGTCGAGCGCCTCGCGGACCTCGTCCGGTGCGAACCGCTCGGTGCCGTCGAAGCAGTTCACCGCGACCACGAACGGGATGCCGCGCTGCTCGAAGAAGTCGACCGACGGGAAGCAGTCGGCCAGCCGCCGGGTGTCCGCGAGCACCAGGGCACCGAGCGCGCCGCGCGCCAACTCGTCCCAGACGAACCAGAACCGGTCCTGCCCCGGGGTCCCGAACAGGTAGAGGGCCAGTCCCGGGCGCAGGTCGATCCGGCCGAAGTCCATCGCGACGGTGGTGGTGCGCTTGGCCTCCACCCCCGAGGTGTCGTCCACCGGGCGCCCCAGCTCGCTGAGCTCCTCCTCGGTGCGCAGCGGCCGGATCTCGCTGACCGAGCCCACCAGGGTGGTCTTGCCCGCGCCGAAGCCGCCCGCGACCAGGATCTTCACCGCGACGGCCGGACCGCCGCGCCAGCGCGGGTCGTTGGCGCCGGCGTGGTGGGCCGCGTCGTGGGCAGGTTCGCGGGCGGCGGCGTGGGTCGCGGTGCCGTCCCAGTGCGGACCGGTGCCGTCGGGGCGGGGGTGGTGGTGGGGGTCAGAGCGCACGGAGTCCATTGATCACGTCTCGCAGCAGGCGCTCGTCCGGCAGCTCGGCGAGCGGAACGGGTCGGGTGACGCTGATCAGGTCGGCGTCGTAGAGGTCCCCGAGGAGCACCCGCACCACGCTGACCGGCAGGTCGGTGTAGGAGCCGAGCTCGGCGACGGAGAGCGGCTCGCGGCGGCACAGGGCGAGCAGCGTCTGGTGCTCCGGGTCGAGGACGTGCGCGGGCACGGCGCCCGCGACCGGCCCGGGGTCGACGGCGGTGATCAGCGAGATCAGGTCGAACAGCCCCTCCTCGGCCGGCCGGGTGCGGCCGCGGGTCATCGAGTAGAGCCGCACCACCGGCCCGGCCTCGTCGTCGAACCAGCGGTCGTCGACCGGGGTGCGCGGCCGGAACAGGTCGATGTCGGGGGTGTCCGGGGCCGCCGGTCCGTCCTCGGCGTGGGCCGCCGGGTCCGGCGGAGCGCCGGCGCCCGACGGCCCTCCGGTCCCGGACGGCCCCACCGTGCCCACCGGCACCTGGGGGCCGTCCGACGTCTGCGAGCCGTCCGGCACATCCGGGTTCGGATCCGCCATCGGACCGCTCATCCCACCGGCGGGGCGGTTTCGGTGCGCGGCTCGGCGGCCATGTGCTCGCCGACCCGCTTGACCAGCAGCGCCATCTCGTAGGCGATCTGGCCGATGTCCGCCTCGGCCTCGCTGAGCACGGCCAGGCAGCTGCCGTCGCCGGCGGCCGTGATGAACAGGAAGGCCTCGTCCAGCTCCACCATGGTCTGCCGGACGCCGCCGACCTTGAAGTGCCCTCCGGCGCCCTTCGCCAGGCTGTGGAACCCGGCGGCGACGGCTGCCAGGTGCTCGGCGTCCTCGCGGTCGAGGTCGCGGGAGGCACCGGTGGCCAGGCCGTCGTTGGAGAGGATCACCGCGTGCCGCAGGGCCGCGACGCGCCCCACCAGGTCGTCCAGGAGCCAGTTGAGGTCCCCGGGCGACTGCATCGACGTGGTCATGAATCAGTTCCTTCCGCTGGAGCGGGTGGTGCGGGTGGTGCGGGTGGAGCAGGTGCTGCGGGTGGAGCGGGTGGAGCGGGTACAACGGTTGGTTCCGGTACGACCGGTGGTGCGGGCTCGCCGGGCGCACCACGCACGCCGGACACACCGGGCGCCCGGTGACCGGTGGCCGGCCCCGTCGGTACGGGCGGTACCGGCGGCAGTCGGCGGACGAGCGGTGCCCGCCCGGTGTCCCGGGGCGCGGGCAGCGCCGCCGGGGCCGGAGCCGGGCTGATCGCCTTGCGCGACCCGTCCGGCGGCTGCCAGGCCGGGACGGCGGCGGGCCGCCCGTTCCCCTGCCCGGCACGATCGTCCGGCCTCCCGGGACGATCCGTCAACGGAGCGCCGCGTCCCCGGGTGAAGCCGCGCTGGAAGGAGGCGAAGGTGGCCCTGGCCTCCTCCGGCGAGCGCTCCCGGACCTCCCGGGCCTCCCGGCGTTCCCGGGGCTCTCCGCCGCCGCCGCCGGTCTCCCCGGTTCCGGTCCCGTCAGCGGCCGGTCGGCCCCCGCTCCCGCCATCGGCTCCGCCCCCGGCACGCAAGCGTTCCTTCAGCTGGTCCGTGAGCTGTTCCCTGAGCTGCGGCGCCAGGTTCGCCTGCCGGACCCGCCGGGGCAGGCCACCCGCCGTCCGGGGAGCGGCGTCCGCGGGCGCCACCTCGGTCGGGACGGCCGGCGCGGCGGCCGGGGCGGCGCCCGCCCGGACGGCGTCGGCCGACGGGTCGGCCTCGGCCGCGGCGACCGCCGCCTCGGCCACCGCCACCACGGCGTCCTCCCGCCGGTGCCGCCCCGTCCCCGGTGTGTCCCCGGCGTCCGCCGACGGCGCGGGGACCAGGACCGGCCCGCCCTTGGCCCGCGAGGCCCGGCGCGGCAGCCCGCCCGCCGTACGGCCCGGCTCCGTCACGGAGGGCCGGGGCCCGCCCGTCGCCCCCCGGTGCCCGCCTCCGCCACCCGCTCCGGTCCCGGCCCCAGCGGCGGCGCCGGAACGGGCGCCGGAACGGGCGCCGGAACGGGCGCCGGAACGGGCGCCGGAACCGGCAGCACCGGAACCGGCCGCGGAAGCCGAGGCGCCGACGGCACCCCCCGGCCCCGGCACCGCGACCAGGTCCCGCTGGCCTCGCCGCCCGCCCGAGGCCGCCGTCTGCCGTGATGCGGCCGCGCCCGGCTCCGGCAACCCGTCCGGCGCCTCCGCGAGCAGTTCGCGCGGGATCAGCACCACCGCCGTCGTCCCGCCGTACGGGGACGGCCGCAGGTGCACCCGGATGCCGTGCCGCCGGGCCAGCCGGCTGACCACGAACAGGCCCAGCCGATCGGTGTCGGCGAGGTCGAACTCCTGCTCCACGGCGAGGCGTTCGTTGATCTCGGCGAGCAGCTGCTCGCTCAGCCCGAGGCCGCGGTCGTCGATCTCGAGCGCGAAGCCGTGTGCCACCACCTCGCCCTGCACGGTGACTTGGGTGCTGGGCGGGGAGAACACCGCCGCGTTCTCGACGAGTTCGGCGACCAGGTGGGTGACGTCCGCGACCGCGCTGCCGAGCAGGCCGGTGCCGGGGAAGGGCCGGACGATCACCCGGGCGTAGTCCTCGACCTCGCCGACCGCCGCCCGGACCACGTCCACCATCCGGACCGGCTTGCGCCAGGCTCGCCCGGGCGAACCGCCGGCCAGGATGATCAGGCCCTCGGCATGGCGGCGCATGCGGGTGGTGAGGTGGTCGACCTTGAAGAGGTCCTCCAGCTCCGCCGGGTCCTCGGTGCGGCGCTCCATGGTGTCGAGCAGGGTGAGCTGGCGGTGCAGCAGCACCTGGCTGCGCCGGGCCAGGTTGACGAACACCGCCGAGACTCCGCGCCGCAGTTCGGCCTGTTCGACGGCGGCCTCGACGGCGGCCCGCTGCACCGCGTTGAAGGCCTGGCCGACCTGTCCGATCTCGGCGTCTCCGAAGTGCAGTTCGGGCGCCTCGGCGGCCACGTCCACCGGCTCGCCACGGCGCAGCCGCAGCATGACGGACGGCAGCCGGGTGCCGGCCAGCTCGTCGGCCGCGTTGCGCAGACCGATCAGCTCGCGGGCCAGGCCCCGGCCGATCCGGAACGAGATCATGATCGACAGCACGACCGCCACCAGGCCGACCGCACCGGCGATGCCGCCGCGCCAGAGCATCCCCATCGCCGTGGACCGGGCGCGCTCGTCCAGCCCGGCGGAGATCCGGGTGTTGATCGAGGCGAGGTCGCCCAGCGCCCGGTCGGCGGTCTCCCGCCAGGAGTCGCCGTTGAGTGCCTGGACGACCCTGTCGGGGCCGCCGGCGCCGACGAAGTCCGCCTCGGCCCGGGCCAGCGCGCCCCAGGCCTCGCCACCGCGCAGCGCGACGTAGTCGGCCTGGTCGGCGGGTTCGAGTTCCGCGACGTAGACGGTGAACAGGGCCTGCTGGTTGTGCAGGGCGTCCAGCGCGACCTGGTACTGCTCGGCGGTGGGCTTGGCGGCGCCGGTGCGCAGTCCCTCCATCGCCGCGTCCTCCTGCGCCAGGTACTCGCGGGCGCGCACCAGCTCGATCAGGATGGTTCCCTGGCGCGGGAGTTGGCCGCTCTGCCGGGCGACGTAGGCCGAACGGAAGCCGAACACCGGCTTGACCAGGTCGCTGTACTGGCCGAGCGCGAACTCCCAGTTCAGCGCGGAACGGCCGACCTGGGCGCGCAGCGGTCCGAGCTGGTCGGCGGCGGCGATGATCTGCACGAAGCGGCCGCGCTGGGGGACGGAGAGCTTGCCGTCGGAGCTGTCCTTCTTCTGCCGCAGCACCTCCAGGCTGCGGTCGGTGGCGGCCTTGGCCCGCTCGTAGCCCTCCCTGGCAGCCGGGGAGCGCGGGTCGGCCAGCCGCTGGACGGCCGCTCGGCGCTCGTTCTGGAGGTCGCCGGTGTACTGGTCGACCGGGCCCGCGAACTCCTTGTACGTACGGGTGATCCCGAGCTGGTTCCAGACGTCCCCGGTGGTGGCGATCGTCGCGTACGCCCACAGGGCGGTGAGCGCGACGATGGGCACCAGGAGCAGCGCGATGATCTTCGCGCGGATCGAGCTGCTGCGCAGACGCATGGAGTCCTCGTTCGGGAAGGTGCCGGGCGCGGACGGGGAGCGGCGGGGCCGGTGAACGGGCGGGGGCGGGGCGGATCGGGGCGGGGGCAGGGCCGTGCCGTGGCGGGTCGGGCGGGGTCGAAGCGGGAGCGGGGCCGGGCCCTGGGGGGCCGGTTCGGGGCGAGCGGTTCGGGGCGGGACGGAGAGGCTCGGGACGGGTTCGCGGACGGTGCTGGGGAAAGTCCGGGGATGGTGCTGGGGAAGGTCTGGGGAGGGCGCCCGGCCGCAGGTCTGCGAGACTCTACTACGCCCTGACCACTCGTTCGAGGGGCGAACCAGTCCACTTGCCGGTCTCGCCCCGCAGGCGCCGGAACCCGGTCCTCCCCGCCCCGCCTCGCGCCCGCATCGTCCCGGATGCCCGGTGGGTCCGGCATGCGCGCTCGGCCCGGAACCCCCGCACTCCCCGAAGCGCGCGCCCTCCCCGGATCCTCCGCGGTTCGTCCCCGGCGCCTCCCCTCGGCTGCCCGGACCTCCCCGACCAGGACACCACCGGTGGCGACCCGTGCCGATCTCGTCGTGTCACCGACACAACCCTGGGCAGTGACGGACCGATCCGATAGTTTCGGCCCACTTCGTACCACCGTCACCGAACTGGGGAGGACCGTGCGCGAGTTCACCACTCCCGCCCCGGCCGTGCCCGAGGCCACCGGAGGACTCGCCGACTCCCTGTACGACACCGCCGAGCGCACCCCCGACCTGGTCCAGCTGTCCTGGCGGACCGAGGACGGCCAGTGGCGGGACGTCACCGCCCGGCAGTTCCGGGACCAGGTGCTCGCCCTCGCCAAGGGCCTGCTCACCCACGGCGTGCGCTACGGCGACCGGGTCGCCCTGATGTCCCGCACCCGCTACGAGTGGACGCTGTTCGACTACGCACTCTGGTCGATCGGCGCCATCACCGTCCCGGTCTACCCCACGGCCGCCCCCGAACAGGTGCGCTGGATCCTCGCCGAGACCCAGGCGGTGGCCTGCCTGGTCGAGGACGAGGACGCCGCGATGACGGTCGGCGCGGTGTGCGACGCGCTGCCCGACCTCACCGGCATCTGGCAGTTGGACCGGGACTGCGTCACCACCATCACCGAGGACGGCCACGGCGTGCCGGACTCCCTGGTGCACCGCCAGCGCCTCGGCGTCGCCGCCGGGAACATCGCCACGGTCGTCTACACCTCGGGCACCACCGGCCGCCCCAAGGGCTGCCTCATCACCCACGCCAACCTGGCCGCCGAGTCCGACGCCCTGCTCGCCGGCTGGGGCGAGGTCCTGCGCGACACCGGCGGCGGCCGGCCCGCCACCCTGCTGTTCCTGCCGCTCGCGCACGTCTACGGACGGGCGGTGCAGGTCGCGGCGATCCGCGGCGGCTTCCGGATCGGTCACATCCCCGAGGTCTCCACCGCCGCGCTGCTGCCCGCGCTGGAGACCTTCCGTCCGACCTTCCTGCACGCCGTGCCGTACGTCTTCGAGAAGATCTTCCAGCAGGCCCGGCGGGCCGCCGAGGACGCCGGGCGCGGCGAACTCTTCGAGCAGGCCCGGCAGGTGGCCGTGGACTGGGCCGCCGCCCGGGAGCAGAAGGCCTTCGGCCGCGGCCCCGGCCCGGGTGCGGCGCTGCGGCTGCGCCACCTCGCCTACGAGCGGACCGTCTACCCGAAGCTGCGGGCGGTGCTCGGCGGCCGGGTGCGCAGCGTGATGTGCGGCGGCTCCACGCTGCGGCGCGAGCTGGGCCTGTTCTTCACCGGCGCCGGCCTCCAGCTGTACGAGGGCTACGGGTTGACCGAGACCACCGCCGCGATCACCGCCAACCCGGCCGGGCGGCAGAAGCTCGGCACGGTCGGCCGACCGGTGCCGGGGGCCTCGGTCGCGATCGCCGACGACGGCGAGGTGTGGGTGCGCGGGGGCTCGGTCTTCGGCGGCTACCTCAACCATCCGCGCTGCACCGCCGAGTCGCTGGTCGACGGCTGGTTCGCGACCGGCGACCTGGGGCGGCTGGACGAGGACGGCTACCTCAGCATCACCGGCCGCAAGAGGGACCTGATCGTCACCAGCAGCGGCAAGAACCTCGCCCCGGCCGCCCTGGAGGAGCGGGTCGAGGCGCACCCGCTGGTCTCCCAGTGCCTGGTGGTGGGCGACGACCGGCCGTACGTGGCCGCCCTGGTCACGCTCGACCCGGCGGCGCTGTCGCACTGGCTGAAGACCCGAGGCCGGGAGCAGGCGGACCCGTGGGCGGTGCTCGCGGACGAGGAGCTGCACGCGGAGATCCAGCGCGCGGTGGCGGCGGCCAACACGGCCGTTTCGCGCGCCGAGTCGATCCGCGCGTTCCGGCTGCTGCCACGGGAGTTCAGCCAGGAGCAGGGACTGCTGACCCCGTCGCTCAAGCTGCGCCGGACGGCGATCGCGGAGCACTACGCGGCGGACATCGAGGAGCTGTACCTGTCCTGAAGTCAACGGTTCTGCCCGTTCTCTGACTTACCATCTTGTCCCTTGTGTCACAGGGGTGATGAGCACGGGTTCATCCGCCGTTCCCTTGACGACCCCATTGGTCTAGTCCATCGTTGCGATTCCCGCTCCGCCCTCCCCACGGGCGTGCCCCCACCTGCTGGAGTCCTCACGTGTCGATGTCCACGCGCCTGTCCGCGCTGGCCGCCTCGGTCGCGCTGCTCACCGGTCTGACGGCGCCGGCGGCCTCCGCCGGCGCTCCCCCGACCGTCAACCTCACCACCAATCCCGGTTTCGAGCTGCCCTCCCCCGACCTCGCCGACTGGGGCGGCATCCCCGGCTGGAGCTGCACCGGCGGCCCGGCCGAAGCGGCCGTCACCACCACCGCCCCGCACAACGGCACCTCCGCGCTCACCGTCACCCCCGCGAACGACGACTCCACCGGGGAGTGCGCGCAGACCGTCGCGGTCCAGCCCGGCACCACCTACACGGCCTCCGCGTGGGTGCGCGGCGACTTCGTCCACCTGGGCGCCACCGGCACCGGCAACGACGTCGCACCCGCCTGGACGGATTCCACCGGCGGCGGCTGGCAGCGGCTGACCACCCGGTTCACCACCGGGCCGAACGCGCACAGCATCCGGCTGTACGTCCACGGCTGGTACCAGCAGGGCCCGTTCTCGGTGGACGACGTCCGGGTGGACGGCCCCGCGCCCACCCCGGCGGTCGCGGCCGGCTCCGTGCCCACCACCGACAAGGTCGTCTTCTTCACCGTGGACGACGGCTGGCAGCGCACTCCGGAGGCGGAGAAGTTCATCGCCGACCACCACCTGCCGATCACCACCTTCCCGCTGCCGATGCCGGCCGCCACCGATCCGTCCTTCTTCAAGCGGGTCACCGCCGTCGCCGGCTCCTCGGTGCAGGACCACAGCGTCTCCCACACCGATCTCAGCACGCTCCCGGCGGACCGGCAGCAGGTCGAGATCTGCGACGCCCGCGACTCCCTGACCCGCCTCTTCGGCACCGCGCCGACGGTCTTCCGCCCGCCCTACTTCGCCTGGAACGCCGACACCCTCCAGGCCGCCGCCAACTGCGGCATCCGCACCGTGCTCACCGCCGACGCGGACTTCAGCTGGGGCGCCTCCAACATCTGGCACCCGGGCCCGCTTCAGCCGGGCGACGTCGTGCTGATGCACTGGACCGACACCCTCGCCACCGACCTCCAGCGCGCCCTGGCCGCCGCCGACGCCGCCGGGCTCAAGCCGGCCGGCCTGGCCGACTACCTGCGCTGACCGGCCGCCTGCTCCGCCATCCGTCCGGGAACGGACCGCGCGACGCGCCGCCGCCCCCCCCAAAAAGGGAGGGGCGTCCCCCTCCCGTGTTCGGGCTTGGTGGGGTTTCTGTTGTTTGCCCTTTTCCTCTCGGCTCGGCG
>NZ_JBVITE010000062.1:0-48605 GCF_055575155.1 Kitasatospora sp. NPDC034533 | reverse complement strand
GCGTCGGGGGGCCTGGGTGGGTCGAGGTGGGAGGCTTGCCAGGTGAGGGCGAAGGCGAGGCGTTCGCCGGTGGTGATGGTGAAGTCGGCGTAGGTGGTGAGGTTGCGGCCGTAGGTGTCGGCTTCGCCGTCGAGCCAGACGGAGTCGGGTCCGGCCATGGCGACGGTGCGGTGGGTGCCGTCGGTTTGTTCGACGCGGTGGACCCAGGGGACGATGCGGCCGTAGGAGAAGCGCATGCGCAGGGCGGAGCGCATGCGGACGGTGCCGGAGAGTCCTTCGATGATGCGGATGATCTGGGGGACGGCGTCTTTGCCGGCGAGTGGGCGTGGGGGCATGAAGTCGGTGACGCGGACGGTGCCTGTGGTGGTGTCCCATTCCTGTTCGAGGATCAGGGAGTCGCCTCGGTAGCGCCGCCGGTCGGCGGGCACGGCGGGCGCGGCCGCGGTGGGCGGAGGCACCCGCAGGTCGGCGGTGTCGGTGAGGCGGGCCCGGCCCCCGGCGGAGGGCGGCGCGGCGGGGGCCGGGGCGGGGACCTCGGTCGGGACGGCCTCGGCCGGGCCGATCCGCCAGAAGCCGTGTTCATCGGTGCCGAGGAGACCGGCGAACACGGCCGGCGAGTCGAAGCGGGGCAGGCAGAGCCAGTCCACCGCCCCGTCCCTGCTGACCAGGGCAGCGGTCTGCATGTCCCCGATGAGTGCGTAGTCCTCGATACGGCCGGCCACGTGGATCTCCAGTTCGCAATGTGGTCAGGGCATCGGCGAGCGGAGGGAGCGAGCGGGCTGCGGGGCCGGAGGTCCACCCCGGGACGTCCGGCCCGCCGGGGGTGGTGGCGGGCCTTGCTGGAGTGTCCGCGGGGCTCGGTCGAGCCCCTGGAGTGGGTGGGGAGGAGCGGGAATTACGGGGAGGTCCGGTCGCGCATCGGGGACCGGGAGTGTCCTGACCCTCCCACGCCCTCCGCGTGCTCGTGCTGTCGGCGATGCGTCCGAGCAGCTTACGACGGACGAAAGGGGCGAAGCACGCGGGCGCAGCCCGGAGTGGCGCCGCAATTCGGCGGAAATGCCGTGCATCGCGAGGGCGCCGCGCAGGATGACCCGGAAGGATCACCTCCGGCTGGTCCGGCCGGAGGAGTCGGCATGGTCCGGACGGAAGCCACGGCCTGGCCCGGTCCGGCCGGTAGTGCGACCGGTGTGACCCGTGCGGCGGATGATGCGCCGGTGGTGCGCCCCGCGTACGCCCCCGGTGTGGAGGCGCGCGGCCCGAAAGGCGTCCGGGCCGGGGCACTGATACCCTGGTATCCCGTGGACCGGCGGGATCAAACGCCCCGGACCAGCCGAACCGACGACCCAACGAGCGCCGCGCACCGAGCCGGCCTCCCGTCGCCCGGCGAACCCCGAGCTCCCGCCCACGTCTTCTTCGACACGCGACCCACGGGAGCCCCCTCTTGGCACAGCCCCATTCCGGCAAGGCAGCGAACGGCCGCGCCGTGACGACCAAGCACCTCTTCGTCACCGGGGGTGTCGCCTCTTCGCTCGGCAAGGGGCTGACCGCCTCCAGCCTCGGCGCGCTGCTGAAGGCCCGCGGCCTGCGCGTGACGATGCAGAAGCTCGACCCGTACCTCAACGTGGACCCGGGCACCATGAACCCGTTCCAGCACGGCGAGGTGTTCGTCACCGACGACGGCGCCGAGACGGACCTGGACATCGGCCACTACGAGCGCTTCCTCGACACCAACCTGCACGGTTCGGCGAACGTCACCACCGGCCAGGTGTACTCGACCGTCATCGCCAAGGAGCGCCGCGGCGAGTACCTGGGCGACACCGTCCAGGTCATCCCGCACATCACCAACGAGATCAAGTCCCGGATCCGCCGGATGGCGACCGAGGACGTCGACGTCGTCATCACCGAGGTCGGCGGCACCGTCGGCGACATCGAGTCGCTGCCGTTCCTGGAGGCCGTCCGCCAGGTCCGCCACGAGGTCGGCCGGGACAACGTCTTCTTTGTGCACGTCTCCCTGCTGCCGTACATCGGCCCCTCGGGCGAGCTGAAGACCAAGCCCACCCAGCACTCCGTCGCCGCGCTGCGCAACATCGGCATCCAGCCCGACGCGATCGTGCTGCGCGCCGACCGCGAGGTCCCGAAGGCGATCAAGCGCAAGATCTCGATGATGTGCGACGTGGACGAGGAGGCCGTGGTCGCGGCCATCGACGCCAAGTCGATCTACGACATCCCCAAGGTGCTGCACGGCGAGGGCCTGGACGCTTACGTGGTGCGCCGTCTGGACCTGCCGTTCCGCGACGTCGACTGGACCACCTGGGACGACCTGCTGCGCCGCGTCCACGAGCCGCAGCACATCGTCAAGGTCGCGCTGGTCGGCAAGTACATCGACCTGCCGGACGCCTACCTGTCGGTGACCGAGGCGCTGCGCGCCGGCGGTTTCGCCAACAACGCCCGGGTCGAGATCAAGTGGGTCACCTCGGACGACTGCGAGACCCCCGAGGGTGCCCAGGAGCAGCTCGGTGACGTCGACGCGATCTGCATCCCCGGCGGCTTCGGCGACCGCGGCGTCAACGGCAAGGTCGGCGCCATCACCTACGCCCGGGAGAACCGGATCCCGCTGCTGGGCCTGTGCCTGGGCCTCCAGTGCGTGGTCATCGAGGCGGCCCGCAACCTGGCCGGCCTGCCGGAGGCGAACTCCACAGAGTTCGACGCCGCCGCCAAGCACCCGGTGATCTCCACCATGGCCGAGCAGCTGGCCATCGTCGACGGCAAGGGCGACCTGGGCGGCACCATGCGCCTGGGCTTGTACCCGGCCAAGCTCGCCGAGGGCTCGATCGTCCGCGAGGTCTACGGCGGCGAGCAGTACGTCGAGGAGCGCCACCGCCACCGCTACGAGGTCAACAACGCCTACCGCGCGGACCTGGAGAAGACGGGCCTGCAGTTCTCCGGCCTCTCGCCCAAGGGCGACTTGGTCGAGTACGTCGAGTACCCGCGCGAGGTGCACCCCTACCTGGTGGCCACCCAGGCCCACCCGGAGCTGAAGTCCCGCCCGACCCGCCCGCACCCGCTGTTCGCGGGCCTGGTCAAGGCGGCCATCGAGATCAAGACCGGGGTCACCCAGTAGTCCCCGGACGACGCCCCCGGGCCGCCGCGGCCCGGGCGCCGTCGTCGACGGTCGTTCACCGGACGGCGGTCCCGCGATTCCCGCGGGGCCGCCGTCCGGCGTTAGATTGTGTCGTACTGACGAAAAGGGGAGAGCGCGATGGACGAGCAGAGCCGCCAGGGGATCGCCGACGTGGCGGAGGAGTGGGAGGTCCGGTCGAGCGGGACCCCGTTCCAGGGCAAGGTCACCGGGGTGCGCAGCGAGGAGGTCCGGATGCCCGACGGCAGCTGGGCCCGCCGCGACTACCAGACCCACCCCGGTTCGGTCTCGGTGCTCGCCCTGGACGACGAGCAGCGGGTGCTGGTGCTGCGCCAGTACCGCCACCCGGTGCGCCAGCGGCTGTGGGAGCTGCCGGCCGGCCTGCTCGACGTGCCCGGCGAGAACCCGTGGCACGCCGCGCAGCGCGAGCTGTACGAGGAGGCGTACTGCAAGGCCGGCACCTGGCGGATCCTCGCCGACTACTACACCTCTCCCGGCGGCACCGACGAGGCGCTGCGGATGTTCCTGGCCACCGACCTGGCGCCGGCCGAGGGCGAGCGCTTCGCGGCCGAGGGCGAGGAGCAGGAGATCGAGCTGGCCTGGGTGCCGGTGCCGGAGCTGATCAGGCTGATCCAGGCCGGGGCGCTGCACAACCCGACGCTGATCACCGGCACCCTGGCCGTGCACGCCGCGCTCACCGGCCCGGACGGGCTGGACGCGCTGCGCCCGGCGGACTCGCCCTGGCCGGCCCGGCCCTTCGAGGCCTGAGCCGGGCCGTCGGGGCCCGAGCCTTCGGAGAAGGAGGGGCCGGGCCTTCGGGGCGGCCTTCGGAGCAGGACCCGGGCCTTCGGGGGAGGGGCCGGCCCCTGGCCGGTCCCGCGCGTTGAGTCGTTGGGGTGATTTGCGGATTCGTACGACCGGATGTCACCTCTGCTGAGCCGGACGGTCGAACTACGCTTCGCAGACAGGGCGCCCGTCCCGGGCCGCCTCCGCTGACCTCCGGAGGCTGGGCACCGGAGCCGGGCGTCGGATGCCGAGCGCGGGATGACGTCGGGAGTGGCACGGGTGGCAAGGAAGACGGCGACGATGGACCCCGGCCCTGGCCCCGGCACGCCCGCCGGGGCCGTCCCGGGCCTGGAGCGGCTGCCCGCCGGGCCCGCGCTCTTCGTCGGCCGGCGGGCCGAACTCGCAGCGCTGCGGGCGGCGGCCGCCCGTCCGGCGAGCGGGCGCTGCCCGGTGCTGGTGCTGGCCGGGCGTCCCGGCTCCGGACGGACCGCGCTGGCCGCCCGCTTCGCCCGCACCGTCGCCGCCGACTACCCCGACGGCGTGCTGTTCGTCCGGCTCTCCGCCCCGGACGGCGGCCGGATGCCGCCCGCCCGGGCCGCCCGGCTGCTGCTGGAGCAGCTCGATCCGCAGGGCACCGTGCCGCTGCCCGGGGCGGGGGAGGACGGGCGGGACGAGCCGGGCTGCGTGGCACTGCGCGAGGCGCTCGAAGGACTGCGGGTGCTGATCGTGCTGGACGACGTCCGGGACGCCGGGCAGGTGTGGCCGTTGCTCGCCGACGAACCCGGCTGCCTGGTCCTCGCGACCACGGCCGGGCCGCTCACCGGGATCGAGGACATCGACCCGGTGATCCTCGGCGGGCTGGACCGGCAGGCCTCCGGCGAGCTGCTGGCCGACCTGGTCGGCGGCACCCGGATCTCCTGCGACCCGGTCGGCGGTGCCGACCTGGCCGAGGCGTGCGCCAGCCGGCCGGCGGCGCTGCGGCTGATGGCGGGGTGGCTGCGCGGGAACCCGAAGACCGCGGTGACGGACGCGGCGCGCGAGCTCAACCGGGTGGTGGGGGAGGAGCCGGCCGCCGCGGGTGCCGGCGGGGCGGAGCCGGAGGGGTCGCCGAAGAAGGGGACGGAGCGGGATCGGGAGAGTGGACGGGACAACGCGCGGAAGAGGGGAGTGGACGGCGGGCGGGGCAAGGGGCGGGAGAAGGCGGCCGCGACGGCGGGGCCGGTGACGGGCGCGGCGGCGAAGGACGCTTCGGCGCAGGCCGGGCCCCGGAAGAAGGGGGAGGAGGGCGCGGACGCCCCCGGCGCCGGGACGGCCGGTGATCCGGCGGGCTGGGTGAAGCCCGCTCCGGAGCCGGCCGAGCCGGTGCCCGTTCCCGACAACGACCCGCTGCTCGGCGCCTTCACCCTGTTGTACCGGGGGCTGCCGGCCGCCCAGGCGAGGATGCTGCGCACCCTCACCCTGGCCCCGGCGCAGACCGCGGACCTGCGCACCGCCTCCGCCCTGGTCGGCTGCCCGGCGCCGGAAGCGGCCGCGACGCTGGCCGCGCTGGCCGAGCGGGAGCTCCTCGGGGAGGAGGCGCCGGCCGCCGACGGCACCCCGCGCTACCGGGTGCCCGGCCGGCTCTACCCGCGGCTGGTCCGGCTGCGCGAGCGGGAGGACCGGCCCGCCGAGACCGAGCTCGCCCGGGCCCGGCTGCTGGAGCGGCTGGTCCGGCTCGCCGAGTCGGCCCGGGCGCTGCTCGACCCGGCGGCCGGCCCGGGGCCCGACCCGGCGGCCGGCCCGGGGCCCGACCCGCTGCCGGCCCCGCTGCGGCTCCACTCGGCGGAGCACGCCCGGCAGTGGCTGCTCGGCGAGCGGGAACTGCTGCTCGGCGCGGTGGCGGACGCGATCGGCCAGGGAGACCTGGACGGTTCGGCCGGGAGGCTGGTCACCGCGCTGCTGCGGGCGCTGCCGCTGACCGGAGCGGCCGCGCCCGCCGACCTCTACCGGCTGCACGAGCTGGTGCTGACCGTCGCCGAGCGCAACGGCCGCCCCCGCCGGGCCTCGGCCGCGCTGCTCAACCTGGGCGACCTCCAGGCCGCGGCCGGCCGTTGGGAGCGGGCCGCCGGGCACTACCGGGCCGCCCTGGAACACGCCCGGACGGCGGACGACGAGCCGCTGTGCGCCCGGGCCCTGGAGAGCGCGGCCAACTGCCACCGGGCACTCGGTGACCCGGTGCGTGCAGCCGACTGGTACGGACGGGCGCTCGGCCTGCGACAGGCGCTCGGGGACCACGCGGCCGAGGCCCGGCTGCTCGCCCGGGTCGCCGAGGCGCACACCGCGCAGCGCCGCTTCGACGAGGCCGACCGGGAGTACCGGGCCGCGCTCGCTGTGCTGCGCCGGCTGGGCGACGAGCGGGGCCTCGACGCCGTCGGGGCCGCCCTGGCGGACCTGCGGGAACGGGTCGACGCGGGGTGGTGACGGGCGTTTCGGGGGTATTGTCGAATATGCCCGGTTGGAAGGTCTTTGGTGGGTAAGTCGCAGGGGAAGCCTACGAACCTGCCAATGTGTGCGGGAAAATTATTCACTTTGGAAGGCTGACACGCCGACTGGGCTTCATTACACTCGGACTCAGTCGCGCAGCGATCCCCGCCCCGGGCTATCCGGAGGCTCCCCACGTGCGCGTCGCCCACCGGTCTTCTCCGGTCGGGACCCCCATGGCAAGAGGACGTGTTCAGTCGTGAAGGTCGGCATCCCCCGCGAGGTCAAGAACCACGAGTACCGCGTGGCCATCACGCCCGCCGGCGTGCATGAGCTGGTCCGCAACGGACACGAGGTCTACATCGAGGACAACGCCGGTGTCGGCTCCTCGATCCCCAACGAGGAGTACGTGGCCGCCGGCGCCACCATCCTCCCCACCGCCGACGAGGTGTGGGCCACGGCCGACCTGCTGCTGAAGGTCAAGGAGCCCATCGCCTCCGAGTACCACCGGCTGCGCAAGGGCCAGACCCTCTTCACGTACCTGCACCTGGCGGCCGACCGGGCCGGTACCGACGCGCTGATCGCCTCGGGCACCACCGCCATCGCGTACGAGACCGTGCAGCAGGCGAACGGCGCGCTGCCGCTGCTCGCCCCGATGTCCGAGGTCGCGGGCCGCCTGGCCCCGCAGGTCGGCTCGTACCACCTGATGCGCCCGGCCGGCGGCCGCGGCACCCTGCCGGGCGGCGTGCCCGGCACCCACCCGGCCAAGGCCGTCGTCATCGGCGGTGGCGTCTCCGGCTGGCACGCGGCCACCATCGCCGTCGGCATGGGCTACGAGGTGACCCTGCTGGACCGCGACATCAACAAGCTGCGCGAGGCCGACCGCATCTTCGGCACCAAGGTCAAGACCATCGTGTCGAACGCCTTCGAGCTGGAGAAGGCCGTCCTGGAGGCCGACCTCGTCGTCGGCGCCGTGCTGATCCCGGGCGCCAAGGCCCCGAAGCTGGTCACCAACGAGCTGGTCTCCCGCATGAAGCCGGGCTCCGTGCTGGTCGACATCGCCATCGACCAGGGCGGCTGCTTCGAGGACTCGCACGCCACCACGCACGACGACCCGACCTTCAAGGTCCACAACTCGGTCTTCTACTGCGTGGCCAACATGCCGGGTGCGGTCCCGAACACCTCCACCTACGCGCTGACCAACGCCACCCTGCCGTACGTGGTCGAGCTGGCCAACCGCGGTTGGAAGGAGGCGCTGCGCCGCGACGCCGCGCTCGCCAAGGGCCTGAACGTGCACGAGGGCCAGATCACCTTCCCGGCCGTGGCCGAGGCCTTCGGCCTGGAGTCGGTCTCCCTGGAGAGCGTGCTCGCCTGAACCCCCTGACCGCACGGCGGTCGTTCGCCCCCGACCCGATCCGTTCGGGCCGGGGGCTTCGCCGTGCCCGTGAACGGCGGGTGGAGCGAGTGGGTCGCTCTGTCGTCAATATCCGTCGGTCATGTCACCCGCTCGCGGAAACACCGGGGCCGATGGCCCTCGCATCCCTTGACAGCAGCCCGCTCGATAGTCGACACATCCTGCCCACTACCGTGGATTGTGTTGCTGCGAACGCCTTGAACGGCCTAGAGTCGCAAACCGTCGGCATGCTGCCACGCTGACGAATCGACATAGAGTCCTGGATGCCCAAGGAGGTAAGACGACTTGTGAATGAGTCGACAATTGCTCCCGGGGGTGGTCAGCCAGGACTGGCGGAGCTCACCGCCGGCCAGCCGAGTGAGGAGCCCGGGGCCCGGCAGCCCTCCGTGGGCTCGGCCGAGGTCGGCTCGGTCGCACTCCGTACTTTCGAAGCACGCCAGAACACAGCACAGGTGACCACGGTGACCGATCACGACGCCGACTTGGCGGCCTACGGCCTGGCCTACGGCGAGTTCGCCTACGGCGCCTACGACGACCCGGACGCCGAGTACGAGCCGGACCCGGAGTACGCGGCCACGCTGGCCCCCGACGCCGCGCGCCAGCGCCGCGAGCGGGTCGGCCCGACCGGCCGTCCGCTGCCCTACTTCCCGATCCCCGCACCGGTCGCCGAGCACGGCCCCGCCCAGATCATCGCCATGTGCAACCAGAAGGGCGGCGTCGGCAAGACCACGTCGACCATCAACCTGGGCGCGGCGCTGGCCGAGTACGGCCGCCGGGTGCTGCTCGTCGACTTCGACCCGCAGGGCGCGCTCTCGGTCGGCCTCGGCGTCAACCCGATGGAACTCGACGTCACCGTCTACAACCTGCTCATGGAGCGGGGGCTGACGGCCGATGAGGTGCTGCTCAAGACGGCCGTGCCGGGCATGGACCTGCTGCCCTCCAACATCGACCTCTCCGCCGCCGAGGTGCAGCTGGTCAGCGAGGTGGCCCGGGAGTCGGCGCTGGCGCGCGCCCTGAAGCCGCTGCTGCCCGACTACGACTACGTCATCATCGACTGCCAGCCCTCGCTCGGCCTGCTGACGGTCAACGCGCTGACGGCCGCTCACAGCGTGATCGTGCCGCTGGAGTGCGAGTTCTTCGCGCTGCGCGGTGTCGCGCTGCTCACCGAGACCATCGAGAAGGTGTGCGAGCGGCTCAACCCCGAGCTGCGCCTGGACGGCATCCTGGCCACCATGTACGACTCGCGCACCGTGCACAGCCGCGAGGTGCTGGCGCGCGTCGTCGAGGCGTTCGGCGAGCACGTCTTCCACACCGTCATCGGGCGGACCGTGCGCTTCCCGGAGACCACCGTCGCCGGCGAGCCCATCACGACGTACGCGACCAACTCGGTCGGTGCCGCCGCCTACCGCCAGCTCGCCAGGGAGGTGCTCGACCGGTGCCGCCCCGCCGAGTGAGTCTCCCGGGTGCCGACGAGCTGTTCCGGACCACCGGCGGGATGGCGCTGTCGCCCTCCCTCGCGCCGCGTCCGGCCGCCGAGGCATCCAGACCGGAGACCGCGCGGACCGTCAACGGCCCGGACGGCGCCGAGGGCGCCGAGTCCGCCCAGGGGGCCCAGGACGAGCGGCAGGTGACACCGGACCAGCAGACGGCCGCCACCGTGCCGGCGCCCGCGCAGCGGCCCGGCGCGGCCGTCGGGCCCGCTCCCGCCGGCGGCGCCGCCGGGGCCGGGAAGGCCGTCCAGGGCGGCCGTGGAGCCGGTTCCGCCCCGGCGGCCCGCACGCACCAGGGCGCCGCCGAGGAGCAGGCCGGTGCCGCCGGGCGTGCCCGGCCGCGCGGGCGCGCGCCGCGCCGGCCCAGCGGGCGCGAGCGGCACGACGAGAAGATCACGGTGTACGTGTCCGCCGAGGAACTCATGGACCTGGAGCACACCCGGCTGGTGCTGCGCGGTGAGCACGGCCTGGCCGTGGACCGCGGGCGGATCGTGCGGGAGGCCATCGCGGTCGTTCTGGCGGATCTGGAGCAGCGCGGTGAGGCCTCGATCCTGGTCCGGCGGTTGCGCGGGCGCTAGGGGCGCGCGGGGGCGGCCGGGCGCGCGGGGGCGGCCGAGGGGGCGCGGGTCGTCGGCAGGGCGCCGGGTTCGGCCCGGGTGCTGTTTGGGCCGGGCGCCGCTGGGGCCGGGTGCCGTTGGGCCGGTTGCGTTCGGGCCGGGTGTCGTTTGGGCCGAGGGCCGGGCGTGGGGAGACCGCCGGGTTCTCGGCGGGGCGTCCGGAGGACGTCGGGTCGGCGTTGGCCGGGCCGGGGTACCGCCGGTGGGGGCCCGAGGGGCCGTGGTGGCCGCTGGAGGGCTTTCGCGGAGGGTCGTGGGTGTGCGGGTGCCGAGGGGGTCGTACGGGCGTACGGGCTCGGGGCCCTCGGGAGCGCTCGAAGCCGTCCGGGAGCGCCCGGAGGTGTCGGCCGGCGGCCGGTGGGCGGCGTGTCGGTGGGCCCCGAGGACGAGGCAGGGCCGGGGACGGGTGAAGATGGACCGTCATGCCCAGGACCGCCGAACAACCAGCCGCCACCGCCGCGAACGCGACCGAGGACGAGTCGCGGGGCGGCTTCCGGGTACGGCTGGACAACTTCGAGGGCCCCTTCGACCTGCTGCTCAGCCTGATCGTCAAGCACAAGCTGGACGTCACCGAGGTGGCGCTGGCCACCGTCACGGACGAGTTCATGGCGCACATCCGGGCGATGGGCCCGGACTGGGACCTGGACGCGGCGACCGAGTTCCTGGTGGTGGCCGCCACCCTGCTCGACCTCAAGGCCGCCCGGCTGCTGCCGGTGGCCGAGGTCGAGGACGAGGCGGACCTGGCCCTGCTGGAAGCCCGTGACCTGCTGTTCGCGCGGCTGCTCCAGTACCGCGCGTACAAGCGGGCGGCGGCGATCTTCGGCGAGCGCTGGGCGGCCGAGCTGCTGCGCCGTCCCCGGAGCGCCGCTCTGGAACCCCGGCACGCGCAACTGCTGCCCGAGGTGGTCATCGGCCTCGGGGCGCGGCAGCTCGCCGAGCTGGCGGCCAAGGCGATGGAGCCCAAGCCGGCGCCGGTCGTCTACGTGGACCACATCCACACTCCGCCGGTCAGCGTGCGGGAACAGGCCGGGCTGGTGGTCGGACTGCTCACCGAGCTGGGCGAGGCCTCGTTCCAGCGGCTGGTCGAGGACGCCCCGGACGACCTGGTGGTGGTCGCCCGCTTCCTCGCGCTGCTGGAGCTGTACCGGGAGCGGGTGCTCGCCTTCGAGCAGCCGGAGGCGCTCGGCGAGCTGCGGGTGCGCTGGGTGGCCGAGGAGGGCCGGGGTGTGGTGGAGGTGACGGACGAGTTCGACCGGCCGGCGGGCGAGGGTGGGCGAGAGGCGGCGGTCGAGCGAGGGGCCGGGGGCGACCGGTCGGCGGGTGAGGGCGTGCGAGGGGCCGAGGAGGGCGAGCGGCGATGAGTGGTGGGAACGAGGGCGGGCGGCCGGTGCGGCGTCCGCTGGGGCTGCCGGGACGGCCGCGGTCCGAGGAGTGGCTGGAGCCGGCCTTCGAGCTGCTACCGGACCGGGTGGAGCCGGTCGGGACGGAGTCCGTCGGGGTTGCCGGGCTCTCCGGCGCGGGCGCGTCGGCCGGGGAGCCGCGCGTCGTGCACCAGAAGTCGGCTCCGTCGACTTCCGGCGCCGGCGGGGCCGGGGAAGACCGGGGCGGTGCGGACGCCGGGCTGCGCGCCGAACTGGAGGCCGTCCTGATGGTCGTCGACGAACCGGTGGCGGAGGAGCGGCTGGCCGGGGTGCTGGAGCGGCCGCGGGCCGAGGTGGCGGCGGCGCTGCGCGGACTGTCCGCCGAGTACACGGCCCAGGGCCGCGGTTTCGACCTCCGGCTGGTCGCGGGCGGCTGGCGGTTCTACAGCCGGGACACCTGCTCCGCGGCGGTCGACCGCTTCCTCCTGGACGGCCAGCAGGCCCGGCTCACCCAGGCCGCGCTGGAGACCCTGGCGGTGGTCGCCTACCGGCAGCCGGTGTCCAGATCCCGGGTTTCCGCCGTCCGCGGTGTGAACTGTGATGGGGTGATGCGTACCCTGGTACAGCGAGGACTGGTGGAAGAGGCCGGATCCGAGCCCGAAACAGGTGCGATCCTGTATCGGACGACGAACTACTTCCTGGAACGGATGGGGCTCCGCGGCCTGGATGAGCTGCCGGAGCTCGCTCCCTTCCTGCCCGAGGTCGACGACGTGGAAGCGGAGTCCCTGGAGGGCACGATGATCGCCGAGGCGGTCGCCGCCGCTGCCGCGCAGGCCGCGGACGGCAGTGGCGAGGCCGGTCGGGCCGGGCCCGATCGGTAGGGGGCGGTGAGGTCGGCCGAAACGACCGCACATCCCAGACGGAACGACGTACGGACACTTTGATGCGTAGCAGTGGCAACGGCAGGAACAGCAGCGGCGGCGGAAGCGGTCGCGGCGGACAGGGCGGGGGCCGGGGCGGCGGCTCCTACGGCGGCGGTGGCCGCGGCGGCTCGGGTTCGGGTTCGCGCGGGGGTTCGTACGGGGGCAGCGGCTCCTACGGCGGCGGTCGGGGCGGCTCGGGTTCCGGCTCGCGTGGCGGCTCGTACGGCCGTGACGACCGCCGGGACCGTCGCGACGACCGGCGGGACGACCGTCGCTACCCGGACCGCCCGCTGCGGCCGGAGGAGCGCAAGTACGACCGCCCCGAGTACGGCGGCGGCCCCAACGCCACCCCGGCCCGTGGCGGCTACGCCGGCCGGCGCCCCGGCCCGGCCCCGCGCCCGCGCCGTGAGGGCCAGGGCGCCCCGGGCGACCCGCGCCGCCAGCCGCAGCGCTCCCGCGAGCTCCAGGCCAAGATCGAGGACGCCGTCCTCGCCCGGCACGACAAGCCGGCCGTCAAGCTGCCCAAGACGTTCGGGGAGCCCGAGGGCGAGCGCCTCCAGAAGGTGCTGGCCCGGGCCGGCGTCGGCAGCCGCCGCGCCTGCGAGGAGCTGATCGAGCAGGGCCGGGTCGAGGTCAACGGCAAGCGCGTGACCGAGCAGGGCAAGCGGGTCGACCCGCAGAAGGACGAGATCAAGGTGGACGGTCTGACCGTCGCCACCCAGTCCTACCTTTTCTTCGCGCTGAACAAGCCGGCCGGTGTGGTCTCCACCATGGAGGACCCGGACGGCCGCCAGTGCCTGGGCGACTACGTGACCAACCGGGAGACCCGGCTGTTCCACGTCGGGCGCCTGGACACCGAGACCGAGGGCATCATCCTGCTCACCAACCACGGCGAGCTGGCCCACCGGCTGACCCACCCGCGCTACGGCGTGACCAAGACCTACCTGGCCGCGATCCAGGGCCCGATCCCGCGTGACCTGGGCAAGCAGCTGGCCCAGGGCGTGGAGCTGGAGGACGGCTACGCGCGTGCCGACAGCTTCAAGGTGGTCTCCAACGTCGGCAAGAACTACCTGGTCGAGGTGACCCTGCACGAGGGCCGCAAGCACATCGTCCGCCGGATGCTGGCCGAGGTCGGCTTCCCGGTCGAGAAGCTGGTGCGCACCCACTTCGGGCCGATCGCCCTGGGCGACCAGAAGTCGGGCTGGCTGCGCCGCCTGACCAACCCGGAGGTCGGCCAGCTGATGCGTGAGGTCGGGCTGTAGGCCCGTCCGCCACGGAGGGAGCCCCGAGCCCCCGGTCGCGCTCGTCGCGGCCGGGGGCTCGGGCGTTCCCGGGGCCGGCGCCGCCGAGCGGGGCCGGGGCGGGGCGTTGGCGCGGGCGGCGGGGGTCGGGGGCTGTGTGGGACGGGTGGGTGTCCACGTTTCGGACGGGGCCTGTGAGCCGGGACGCAACCGCTGGTCACGGCCTTGTCAGCGTCATGATCCGTGGCCGAGGATGGCCACCGGACGACCACTGCGCGGTGTGGCGGGACCGTGCCAGAACGGGCGTACCGGTTGGGTGGAACGGTTGGGTGGAACCGGGCCGACGGGGCCCGGGCCGACAGCGGGAACGGGCTAGCGGGGGAGAGGGCGTCGTGTCCGATGCAGCACTGGGGCGGGCCGGCGGACAGGCCCTCGGCGCACTGGGACTGGCGGAGCCGGACGGGCAGGTCTACGCGGCGCTGGTGGCCAACCCGCAGTCCACGGCGGAGGAACTGGCGGAGAGCTGCGGGCTGACGTTCCAGCAGAGTGTGCGCGCCCTGGACCGGTTGACGCAGCAGGGCATGGCCACCCGGGCGCCGGTGGACCGGCACCGCTACCTGCCCGTCCCCCCGGACGTCGCCATCGGCACCCTGATCGGGCACCGGGAGTCCGAGCTGCGCTACGCGCGGGCCGAGATGCACCGGCTGATGGACGCCTTCCGGGAGGCCTCGCGGTACACCGACCCTGCGCACTCGGTGGAGGTGCTCACCGGCGGCGAGGCGATCGCCCAGCGGCTGGAGCACATCACCGGGACCAGCCAGTACCAGGTGCGCGGCTTCGACCGGCCGCCGTACATCCAGGACCCGGTGGCGCCGATGTCCCTGCAACGGCGGCGGCTGCGGGAGGGCGTGAAGTTCCGGACGATCTACGACCGGGAGGCGGTGGCCTGGCCGGGGCGGCTGGAGAAGAACATCCTGGTCGGAGTCGCGGACGGCGAGGAGGCGCGGGTCCGGCCGACGCTGCCGATGAAGATGATCATCTCGGACGACCGGATGGCGATCATCCCGATCAGCGTCGGCGACAGCGTGCTGGACGCCGCGTACGTGATCCACCCCTCGGCGCTGCTCCAGGCGCTGGACACGTTGTTCGAGGCGGAGTGGGAGCGGGCTGTCCGGTTGCAGGCGGCGATCGGCACGGGGGACGCCTCGCCGGAGCCGGAGGCCGACCACCGCAAGCTGCTGGGCCTGCTGGCGGCCGGGCTCACCGACGAGTCGATCGCCCGTTCACTCGGCTGGAGCGCCCGGACCACCCAGCGCCGGCTCCAGAGCCTGATGCGCTCGCTGGGCGCCACCACCCGCTTCCAGGCGGGGATGGCGGCCAGGGAGCGGGGGTGGCTGTAGGGATTGTTATGACTGCGTTTGGTGGTGTGGCGTTCTGGGGTGTGCGGGCGTCGGGATTGTTATGACTGCGCGCGATGTCGTCGGGGCGGGTGCTCGTTGGCGCGGGGATTGTTATGACTGCGTTGGGTGCTGTGGCGCTCCGGTGCGTGCGCGCGTCGGGACTGTTATGACTGCACACGGTGACGCCGGGGGCGGGCGCTCGCGGGCGCGGGAATTGTTATGACTGCACACGGCTGTGTGGCCCCCCGAAGGCCATGGCCGTCCGCAATGTTGTGACAATTCCCGTGCTCGGCGAGAACAGCAGGGATTGCCGGAGCCGGGGCGCGATAGCGGGAAGCACGGGAATCCCGGACCCCCGGAACCGCGTGAATCCCGGGAATTGTCATAACTTTCCCCTCCCCGCGCCCCGTCAGCTCCAGGGGCTGAGGGAGGCCCAGCGGCCGTCCGGGCCGCGCTCGACCTTCTCCAGGCCGACCACGGCGGTGCGGTTCAGCCGCCCGTAGATGTGCGGGAACAGCACGCCGGGGGTGGCCCCGGGCGGTGGGGCGCCGTGCGGGGCCTCCCACTTGACCATCGGTTCCACCAGTGACTCCTCGATCAGCAGCACCATCAGCGGTTCGGGGGTCTCGGCGAAGAAGGCGTTGGCCACCGCGAGCGCCGTCTGCTCGTCCGCCGAGCAGTGGATGAACCCGTCGGTCAGCAGTGACGCGGTGGCGTACGGGCGGCCGGGGTCGGCCAGCCAGTCGTCCAGGGGTGCGAGGTGGAGGATCATGCTTCCTTTTCTACCTGTTGTCTCCGGTTTGTTCCTGAGCGGTCGTCACCGGTACGGCGGTGTCCGCCGCCGTACCGTACGGGACGGTCCGCGGTGGTGGTCAGAGCCCGGCCACCTTGGCGGAGGCGGACACCTCGTAGACGAGGGTGAGGGTGCGCCGGGCGCCCGGCGAGAGCGGGACCTCCCAGCGCACGATGCCCTCGGCGTCGAAGGCGTCCGGTGCCGGTGAGCACTCCTCCTTGCGCAGCCGCACCTCGACCGCGGACACCTCGGAGACCGGCACCCGCTCGCGCACCGTCACGATCCGCTCGTCGTGCTCCTCCGGGCCGGAGAAGCGGGACAGGTGCAGCCGGACCGTCCGGCTGGTGGTCTGGCGGCCGGTGAGCGCGGCGGTGGCCTGGCGTTCCTCCGTCTCCCGGACCACCCGGTAGCCGTCCGAGCTGCCGAAGGACAGCTCGGCGTCGGCGCCGGCGGCGGTGAAGCGCAGCTCGCCACGGCCGGAGAAGCCGCTGCCGCGGACCAGCTCGACCGGACCGGACAGCAGCGGATGCCCGGCCGTGTTGCGGAACCGGACCACCTGGGTGACCAGCGGGGACAGCTCCGGCGCGCAGGCGTACTCGCTGCTCGCAGGACCGGTGAAGGCGCCGAGCGGCACCCGGTGCGCGCGGCCGTCGCAGGGCACGGTCGCCGGAGCGGGGGCGGGCAGCACCCGGACCTCGCCGCCGTCGTCCACGCCCGGCACCCCGGAGGCCGGACCGAGAGTGGCGACCGCCTCCTCGCGCAGCTCGACCTCGACCGTGCGGCGCTCCTCGTCGCTGCGCTCGCGCAGCACCAGGAGGTCCTCGGCGACCGAGGGCGGGTCGGTGGCGAGGGCGGAGCGGGCGGTGGAGAAGGTGAGCCGGACGTTCGTCCAGTCCTCGCCGGTCCGCTGCCACACCACCGCCTCCGACTCCAGACGCAGCTCGGCGCCCTCCAGGGTCGCCCGGTAGGAGGGCCGCCACAGCGCGCAGGGCACCAGGTGCGAGACGGTCAGCTCGGCGGGGCCGGACCGCGCCGCCTCGACGGTGAGCTCCAGGTGGGCGGTCAACTCGGCCGGCTCCTCCTCGGCCTCGTCGAGGGCGGTCAGGGCCTGGGAGCGCTCTTCCTCCAGACGGCGCAGCCGGGAGTGGGTGGCGCGCAGTTCCTCGCCGTAGCGCTCGCGCTCGGCGTCCACCCGGCCGAGCTCGCGGGCCCAGCGGTTGGGTTCGAGTTCGCCGAGGCCGGCGCCCTCGCCGATCTCGCGCAGCAGGTCGGCGGAGAGCTGGGCGAGCAGCGCGAGCCGGGCCTCCAGGCGGGCCCGGGTCTGGTCGGCGAGGCGGCTCTCGGCATCCAGCCGGTGCAGTCGGTGGCGCAGTTCGGAGTCCTCCGTGCCGGGCGGCAGCGGGGCGCGCGGGGTCCAGACGCGCACCAGCCGGGCGTCCAGGACGCGGACGCCGCTGGTGGCGGACTCGGCGCGCAGGGTGCGGTCGACGGCGAGGGCGGTGAGCGGGCCGAGGCGCAGCCGCTGTACGCCCGCGGCGAGCTCGACCGTCGTGGTGCGCTCGACCTGGCTGCGGTCCTCCAGGCAGGTCACGGCGGTGACGGGGAGGGGAAGGGGCTCGACGGTCATCGCTCAGTTCCTCCGGTTTCCGCCGACGATGGCCTTTCCGGCCGGGATCTTGATCAGGTAGCCGCCGTCCAGCTCGACGCGGCCGCCCGGCGGCAGGTCGACCCGCCAGAGCCGGGTGCTGGGCGGGCAGTCCGGGGTGGAGTCGGTCGGGGCGTGCCAGTCGGCGCGCTCCTCGATCCGGATCTCGGCGTCGGAGGTGACCGGCACCCGCTCGCGGACCTCCACCGTGACGGCGCGTCCGAGCCGGTTCGCCAGCTGGACGTGCACCCGGTGGTCGAGGACGGTGCTGTTGCCCTTCAGCATGCCGGTGGTCGACTCGTGCAGCTCGGTGCGGCGCGCCACCTCGACGCTCTCGGCGACGCCGACGCCCAGCCGCCGGGTGCCACCGGGGGCCAGGGTGGGCAGGGCGGCCGTGAGCAGGAACTCGTCGTCCACGGTGACCTCGACCGGGCCGGCCAGGACGGCCTGGTCGCTGCGGTTCGCGAGCACCAGGGTCGCGTACACGTTCTCCTCGACGGCCGGGACGGTGACGTACTCGGGGCGGACGGCGAGCGGGACCTCGCCGACGGTGACGGTGTGCCAGGTGCCGTCGGACGGGATGTCGGCGGGGGCGGCGGCGTCGAAGCGGTGGTCGAAGGAGCCTGCCGACTCGCGGGGCGGGACGGCGTGGCGGGGCAGGGCGAGGCTGCCCACCTCCGCCACACCGTCGCCGCCGGGCAGCGCCCGGGACCGGGCCTCGCGCTCGACCCGCTCGGGGAGGGGGTGCAGGGTGCCGCGCCGGGCGGCGGGCTCCTCGGGGCCGGCCAGGACGAGGTCGGGGTAGTCCAGCAGGGTGGCGTCCGGTACGAACCCGGACGGCGGGGGCGGCACTGCCTGGGCGCTGCGTCGGCGGGCTTCCGCCGCCGGGCGTCCGCCGGGGGCCTTCGGCATCGGTGCGACGGCTGCGGCGGCGGGTGCCGGTAGCGGGACCGGCGCGGGCGCGCCGTAGCCGGCGAACCCGGACGGAGCGCCGGGAGCGCCCGGGGCAGGCGGGGCGGGCGGGGCGCCCGGGGACGGGGGCATCGGCTCGTCGACGCTCAGCAGGCCGCCGCCGTACGCCGCGGGCTCCTCGGAGGCCGTGAAGAGCTCGGCGCGGGGTCCGGCCGGGCCCGGTGCGCCAGGGCGGGCGGCCCTGGAGGAGACCGCCATCGGCGGCGGGGTCGCGCGGCGCGGTGCGGGACGGTCGGCGGCGGCCGCGTCGTAGCCGGTGAAGAGGTCGGTCAGGCCGGCCGGGGGCTCGCGCCAGCCCGAGGGCGGCGGGGCGGGCTGGCTGCGGCCGATCCGCAGCGAGGAGAGCCGGGGCAGGTCGGTGCGGCGGTCGAGGTCGGCGGTGGACAGGGCGAGGCGCACGCCCGTCCAGTCCTCCCCGGTCCGTTGGGCGACGGCGGCGCGCAGGACCAGGTGGGCGGTGTCGGAGCCGGTCCGGTAGGACAGGCGGTAGGCGGGTACCCAGCGGGCGGCCGGGACGCCGTACTCCAGTTCCAGCTCGACGGTGTCCTGGGTGGCGCGGTCGGTGGTGTCCCGGGCGGTCCCTCCGGTGCTGAGGGTGAGCAGGGCGGTGGTGGTGGTCCCAGCAGGCTCGGCCAGGTCGGCGGTGGAGGCCCTGCGCAGCCGGTCGGCGGCGAGGTCGAGCTCGTGGTCGGCCACTTCGAGCTCCTGGGTGAGCTCCTCGGCGCGCTCCTGGAGCCGGGTCAGCCGCTGGTCGACGAAGTCGGCGAGTTCCAGCCAGGCGTCCGCGGGCGTGCGGCGCAGCGGCTCGTCACGGCGGCGCTGCGGCGGGACGGCGCGCAGCGCGGAGGTCTCGGCGATCGCGGCCAGGACCAGCCGACGGCGCTCGGCGAGGGAGCTACGGCGCTCGGTGGCCTCGTCGAGTGCCCTCCTCAGCTCCGGGAGCCGGTCCGGTTCGCGGAGTTCGGCGAGCAGTTCCAGGCGGGCCTCGGTGACCGTGGTGCCGGCCGGTCCGGCGAGCACCCGGGCGCGCAGCGAGCGGCCGTCCACCGCGGCGGGCAGGCCGGTCAGCCGCAGCCGTCCGCCGGGCGGGACGGGGACGGTGGCGCGCCGGCGGCACACCGCGCCCTCGGCGTACACCACGACGGAGTCCAGGACCGACGGGTGGGCCGGTACGGCGGGCGGTTTCGACTGCCCGCTCCGGCTGCTGTGCTGGTCGTCCATGCGCAACCCCTTCGTTCGTGTGTCGCCGCCGTGTGGCGTTCGTCGTGCCGCGCCGGTCGTCGTGTCGTGTGGATCATGCGGGTCGTGCGGGTCGTGCCGGTCGTGCTGTGCGGGCCTTCGGCGGGTCGGTTCTCCGGCTCTCCGTGCGCCTGCTCACCGCGCTCGCCCGCTGTGTTCGCCGCCGTGCCGCCTCTGCCCGCGCCTTCCCCGCTCCCGGGCGGCCAGTCTGCCCGGCTTCGGGGCGGGCGTCGCCGGATTTCCGGGTGCGGCGTGTGCACCCTGTGGGACGGCGGCGGGTCCGTCGCGGTTGCCGGGGGTGGCAGCCGCCGCGGTCCTCGTCCCGGTCACCGGGCGGGGGTGGGGAACTCGGCAGGGCGGATGAGGGAGGATGGGGCGCGGGTGCTCCCGGACGGTCCTGGCACCTGTCGAAAACGTGATCGAGGAGAGCGACCCGCCATGCGCACTGCCGTCGTCGTCGGCACCGGACTGATCGGCACCTCCGCCGCGCTCGCGCTGACCGCTCGCGGGCTGACCGTCCACCTGGAGGACGCCGACCCGGACGCCGCCCGCACCGCCGAGTCGCTCGGGGCGGGCACCACCGACCCGGTCGACGGCCAGGCGGACCTGGCGATCATCGCCGTTCCGCCCGCGCTGGTCGGCAAGGTGCTCGCGGACTGCCAGCGGCGCAACCTGGCGCACTGGTACACCGACGTCGCCAGCGTGAAGGCCGGCCCGGGCAGTGAGATCGCCGCGCTCGGCTGCGACACCGTCCACTACATCGGTAGTCACCCGATGGCCGGGCGGGAGCGCTCAGGCCCGCTGGCCGCCCGCGCCGACCTCTTCGAGGGGCGGCCCTGGGTGCTCACGCCGACCGCCGACACCGACACCGAGACGCTCAACGTCGCGCTGGAGCTGGTCGCGCTCTGCGGGGCGGTGCCGATCGTGATGGACGCCGCCCAGCACGACCGCGCCGTGGCACTGGTCTCGCACGCCCCGCAGCTGGTGTCCTCGCTGGTCGCGGCCCGGCTGGAGAACGCCGACGAGACCGCCATAAGGCTCTCGGGCCAGGGCGTGCGCGACGTCACCAGGATCGCCGCCTCCAACCCCGGCATGTGGGTCGACATCCTCTCCGCCAACGCCGGAGCGGTCGCCGACGTCCTGGAGGCGGTCGCCCGCGACCTCGGCGAGACCGTCACCGCGCTGCGCGCCCTGGACGCCGTCGACGAGGGCGAGCGGCGGGCGGGCGCGGCCGGGATCGAGGCGGTCATGCGGCGCGGCAACACCGGCCAGGCCCGCATCCCCGGCAAGCACGGCGCGCCGCCCACCCGCTACGAGACCGTGGCGGTCGTGCTGGGCGACCAGCCGGGCGAGCTGGGCCGGCTGTTCGGCGAGGTCGGTGACGCCGGGGTCAACATCGAGGATGTCGTCATCGAGCACTCGACCGGGCAGCAGGTCGGCTTCGTCCAGCTGTCGGTGGCGCCGACGGCGGTGAAGCGGCTGACCAAGGCGCTGCGGGCGAGCGGCTGGAACGTCCGGGACTGACGGCGTGGAACTGACGGCGCGGGACTGATGCCCGGGGCTGGGGGCATGGGGCCAAGGGCGCGGGACTGACACCCGCGGCTGACGGCGCGGGACCGATGCCAGGGCGCGAGGCCCGGCCGCACGGTCGCTGTCGACCACTCGGTATCGACCCGCCGGCAGCGACCCGCCGCCGTCGACCGGACGGCCGACTCGTGGCCCCGCCGGTTGGGCCGGACGGGTGGCGGAGTGTGTCACGGCGGCGGTCCATTAACCTTGAGGAAGACAATCCCCTGCCGTCCGCCCGCCCAGGCTCCGGCTCCCATGCTCAGAGAGAGGTTCGCCCCCGTGGACACTGCCGACCGAGCGCACGCCCCGGTCGTCGTCGCCATCGACGGACCCTCCGGCTCCGGCAAGTCGACCGTCTCCCGGGCGGTCGCCGCCCGGCTGGGCCTGAGCTTCCTGGACACCGGCGCCATGTACCGGGCGATGACCTGGTGGATGCTGGCCAACGAGGTCGACGTGGACGACCCGGAGGCGGTGGCCGTCGCGTGCGGCAAGCCGGTGATCGTCTCCGGTACCGACGCCGACGGTCCCACCATCACGGTGGACGGCCAGGACGTGTCCGGCCCGATCCGGGGCCCCGAGGTGACCGCCCAGGTCAGCGCCGTCGCCGCGGTGCCGGCCGTACGGTCCCGGTTGGTGGAGCTCCAGCGCGGCTGCGCCGGGGTGGCCGAGCGCGGCATCGTCGCCGAGGGCCGGGACATGGGGACCGTGGTGTTCCCGGGTGCCACCGTCAAGGTCTTCCTGACGGCGTCCGAGGAGGCCCGCGCCGCGCGCCGGGCGGCCGAGCTGCGCGCCAAGGGCGTCGACGAGGCGACCATCACCGCGATGGCCGCCGACCTCGCCCGCCGTGACGCCGCCGACTCCTCCCGGGAGACGGCCCCGCTGACCCAGGCCGCGGACGCCGTCCTGGTGGACACCAGCGAGCTCACCCTGGAACAGGTGATCGACCGGATCGCCGGGCTGGTGGAGGAGCGGGCCGGGCTGTCCTCGGTCTGACCCGTCACGGGTCGGACCGGTGCCGGGCCCACCGAGCTGGTGGGCCGACCATCGAGTGACCCGCGGGCCTTCGAGGTGCCGCGGAGACAGCCAACGCGCTGCCCCGAGCGGGGCAGGTACGCACGGCACGCCCCTGGGAAGGGCCGGGCCGGGAAACGGAACAGACGAACATGACCGCAGAGCACTCCGCCACCGACCACGGTGGACTGGACGCCGCCGACTACGCCGAATTCATGGCCCTCGCGGCCGAGGAGGGCTTCGACCTCGACGCCTTCGACGCCGCGGACGGCGCCGAGCACGTCCGCCTGCCGGTGCTGGCCGTGGTCGGCCGCCCCAACGTCGGCAAGTCGACCCTGGTGAACCGCATCATCGGCCGTCGCGAGGCCGTCGTCGAGGACAAGCCCGGCGTCACCCGTGACCGGGTCACCTACGAGGCCAGCTGGAACGGCCGCCGCTTCAAGGTGGTCGACACCGGCGGCTGGGAGATCGACGTCCTCGGCATCGACGCCATGGTGGCCGCCCAGGCCGAGCTGGGCATCGAGCAGGCCGACGCGGTGCTGTTCGTGGTGGACGCCACCGTCGGGGCCACCGACACCGACGAGGCCCTGATCAAGCTCATCCGCCGGGCCGGCAAGCCGACCGTCCTGTGCGCCAACAAGGTCGACGGCCCGTCCACCGAGGCCGAGGCCGCCTACCTGTGGTCGCTGGGCCTCGGCGAGCCCTACCCGGTCTCCGCGCTGCACGGCCGCGGCTCGGGCGACCTGCTGGACGCCGTCATGGCCGCCCTGCCCGAGGCCCCGCCGCAGACCTTCGGCGACGCCGCCCCCGGCGGCCCGCGCCGCATCGCGCTGATCGGCCGGCCCAACGTCGGCAAGTCCAGCCTGCTGAACAAGGTCGCCGGCGAGGAGCGCGTCGTCGTCAACGAGCTGGCCGGCACCACCCGCGACCCGGTCGACGAGATGATCGACCTCGGCGGCAAGACCTGGAAGTTCGTGGACACCGCCGGTATCCGCCGCCGGGTCCACCTGACCGCCGGCGCCGACTTCTACGCCTCGCTGCGCACCGCCGCCGCGCTGGAGAAGGCCGAGGTCGCGGTCGTCCTGATCGACGCCAGCGAGACCCTCGCCGAGCAGGACACCCGGATCATCTCGATGGCCGTCGAGGCCGGGCGCGCCGTCGTCGTCGCCTACAACAAGTGGGACCAGCTGGACGAGGAGCGCCGCTACTACCTGGAGCGCGAGATCGAGCGCGACCTCGTCCAGGTGCAGTGGGCCCCGCGCGTCAACGTCTCGGCCAAGACCGGCCGGCACATGGAGAAGCTCGTCCCGGCGATCGAGACCGCGCTGGAGGGCTGGGAGACCCGCATCCCCACCGCTCGCCTGAACGCCTTCCTCGGCGAGCTGGTCGCCGCCCACCCGCACCCGATCCGGGGCGGCAAGCAGCCGCGCATCCTGTTCGGCACCCAGGCGGGCATCCGGCCGCCGCGCTTCGTGCTGTTCGCCTCCGGCTTCCTGGAGGCCGGCTACCGGCGCTTCATCGAGCGCCGGCTGCGTGAGGAGTTCGGCTTCGTGGGGACGCCGATCTCGATCTCGGTGCGGGTCCGGGAGAAGCGCAAGAAGAAGTAGGAGCAGTCGGGGGCGGTCGGTCACCCGACCGACGGCCGGAGGGCCTCGCCACGGTGGTGGCGGGGCCCTCCGGCGTTTCCGGCCGCCGGGCCGAGGGCGTCAGTGGTGGTCGCCGGTGGGGCCGGGGGGAAGGGAGAGCATCTGGCGGTGGCGGCCGCGGGTGGACGGAGTGGTGGTCAGGCCTCCGGTGACCGTGCCCATCACCGGGGTGGGCGCGGGCGGCGCCGGCGGCACGGGTGCGGGCACCGGCATCGGGGGCGCGCCCAGATAGCCGGCCGCGACCCAGCCCTGACCGTTGGTGAACTGGGCGGCGGGGTTGGCGCCTTGGTCCGGGGCGGGGGCCGTGGGGGCCGGGTGGCCGAGGCTGTCGCCGGTGGGGATGGGGGCGGCCCCGGGGACGCCGGGCTCCGGGTGGCCGGCGGGGTGGCCGTGGTGATGGCCGGTGGTGTGCCGGCCGGTGGGGGTGGTGGGGTGACCGGCCGCGGGGGCGCCGGCGTGGGTGGTCGGGTGGGCGCCGGTGTGACCGGTGGCGTGGGTGCCGGCCTGGCCGTGCTGTCGGCCCCCCGAGGGACCGGGGCCGTGGTGCTGGTGGCTCGGCATGAACTGGGGGAGCCCCGGAGTCTGGCCCGGAAGGGTGTGGAACGCCTGCTGCTGGGCCGGCGGGTACGGGCGCTGTTCACCGAGCGGCGGGTAGCCGTCGCGGACCGCGAAGCCGGTGAACTTCAGGTCCTCCTCGCCGGACCGGTCGCCGGGCAGGGCGCGGAAGAGGCGCCGGTACTCGGAGTACAGCTCGTCGTAGATCGGCGTCGCGGAGTGCGGGTGCTCGGCGTCGTACGACGGGCGCATGCCCGGGATCGAGCGGGAGGCGGTCGCGGACCGGCCGGGGGACGCGGAGACGTCGTAGCTGTACACGTAGGGGCCAACGAGCGAGAGGGGCGGGGGATGCGGGGCGTGGGGGTGCGGGCGGGCCGACGCGCCGGAGCGAGGCGGGGCGGGCGCGCCGGGCGCGGTGCGGGCGCGCGGGAGTCCGGTGCCCGCAGTGCGCCCGGGCCGGAGACGGTGCGCCGGGGCCGGTGTGCCGGGCGGCCGGGCCACGGGGCCGGGGGCGGTGCGCTGTGGCAAGGGTCGGGCGCGGGTGAGCCGTCGGCGCACCACGGCCGGGGGCGCGGGCGAGCCCGGTGCGCTGTCGGCGTGCGTCCGCCCACCGGAGGGCGGCCCCTGGACGGGAGGCCGCCCTCCGGCGGGCGGGCACCGAGGCGGCTCAGGTCCCGGCGAGCGGGAGGGAGGCGGCGACCACCTGGCCCAGCGCGACCGCCCGCTCCAGCGCCTGGCGCAGCAGGTCCTCGCGGGGCTGGCGGCCGACCATGCCGGCCGGCACGGCGTACATGGTCACCTCGGAGAGCTGGCTCGCGGCCATCCGCCAGGCATCGGTGACCTGGAGCGGCTGGTGCGCCTGCCACCAGCCGGTGCTGCCGCCGGCCGCGGCGGGCTGGAGGACTGCGTGCAGCTTGCCCATGGCGACCAGGACCGACCAGCCGGGCAACTGCTCCGGCGTCTCGTCCAGGTCGGTGACGGGCTGGAAGCCGGCGTCCTGGAGCAGGTCGAGGAACTCGTCCTCGCCCGAGGTGCTGCCGGGGCGGCCGACCGGACCGGTCGGCTCGACCACCAGCGAGGCGTGCCCGACCTTGCCGTGCAGGACCAGTCCGCAGGTGATGCCCAGGATGGCGGCCTGGCCCGGCGCGCTCTGCTGGGTCGGGTCCGGTCCGGCGGGGGCGGCCGGGGACGGTGCCGGGGCGGGCTGCGCGACGGCGGGGACGGCGGGGACGGCGAGGTCCGGGGCGCCGGTGTGCGACGACTGGCTGATGCTGCGGACGGCACCGGCCAGCTGCTCCTCGGAGACGGGGACGACCTGGGAGGGGATGCAGCGGGCGTGCGCGAAGGCGAGGACGGCGGTCTCCTCGCCGACGAACAGCACGGTGCTGGTGGGCTCCAGGTGCGAGTCGCCGGGGGTCCGGCAGGAGGTGCATTCGTAACTGTCGGGGGCGCGGTCGCCGCCCAGTAGGCGGTCGGCCTCGTCGTCGCCGATCTCGGACCGGACCTCGTCGCTGACGTCGAGCATGCGCGGCACAGGGTCTCCTCGGATGGGTGTGGATGGGGTTCGGGGGCGGACACGGGGAGGTCGACATGCCCAACGGGCCCTTGTGTCAGGCGTCACGGGTGCCCGTCGAGGCTGACGGGAATTGCTTCGGATCCGATCGCGAGGAGTGCTGTCGTGGTCGCAATCTGTCGATGTCGGTGTGCGGACTGCCGGAACGGCTGAGTGAGGTGAGTCACGCCGCGCGCGTGTTTGATCTAGGAATCGACGGCTAAAGCGGACATTCCGGGCGTGATTCTTTGGAGGTTACCGCCGGTAACCTTCGGCTGAGCTGGGAAGACCGTCGGAGTTTTGATCTAGCCGTCGACCGGCTCGTAGCTTCTTGGGCGGCGCAACGAGCGCCACCCGGGTTCACCCCCGACGCACAGCCCCCCGGCCCGCCGGGCGCGGCAGGTGCCCGCCGAAGCGATCGCTCGAACAGGTCGTCGGCGAGCGGCTGGGTGGCCGGGGCGGCAGCGGCACGTCCGACACGTGCACGGCCGCCCGACGGACGCGGCAAGCGAGACGCGGCCCTTTCCAGGGTCTGGTTCCGCGTGCCCGCCCGGGGCTGTCGAGAGGAACCCCATGACTTTCCGTAACGAGATCGCCGCTGCCACCACCCCTGCCGCCACCAAGCGCAACCGCGTTCGGATGGCCGTCGTGGCGGGCGCCGCTGTCGCGGCCCTGCCGGTGGCCGGCCTCGTCACGGCCACCTCGGCCTCCGCCGCCTCCGTCTCCACCTGGGACAAGGTCGCCCAGTGCGAGAGCGGCGGCAACTGGGCCATCAACACCGGCAACGGTTTCTACGGCGGTCTCCAGTTCACCTCCAGCACCTGGGCCGCGTTCGGTGGCACCGCCTACGCCCCGCAGGCCAACCTGGCCACCAAGGCGCAGCAGATCGCCGTCGCCGAGAAGGTCCTCGCCTCGCAGGGCCCGGGCGCCTGGCCGGTCTGCTCCGTCAAGGCGGGTCTGACCAAGGGCGGCGCCCCGGCCGCCGTCGACACCTCGGCGGGCTCGACCGCCGCCAAGCCGGCGCAGGCCCCGAAGGCCGCCGCCAAGCCGGCCGAGGCTCCGAAGGCCGCCCCCAAGGCCCAGGCCGCGCCGAAGAACGACGCCGCCCCGAAGGCCGCCGCGCCGAAGGCCGACGTCCGCAAGGCCGCGCCGAAGGCCGGCGCCAAGTCCTGGAAGGGCTCGAACAACGCCAAGCCGGCCGCCAAGGGCGGCTACACCGTCAAGGCCGGTGACACCCTGAGCTCCATCGCGACCGCGCAGGGCCTGGACTGGCACGACCTGTACAAGAACAACGCCAAGGTCATCGGCGGCAACCCGGACCTGATCTTCCCGGGCCAGACCCTCAGCATCTGAGGTTCCCCCGGGTGGCCAAGCCCTCGGGTGGTCGGGCCCCTGAGTCACCCGGTCGCCCTTGAGCGCCTTGAGCCACGAGCTCCGGGGCTCCGTGCGCGGCTGACACCGGCTGCCCGGGCTCCGGTGCGCCGCTGCCGCCCGATCGGGCAGTGACCTGCTCGGCTCCTTCCACGGCCGCTCTCCCGCCGCGCGGATCCTTCCGCAGGGCGGGGGAGCGGCCGTCGGCGTCGTTGCGGGCGGGGCCGGACCGGGGCTGGGCTGATCTCGGGCCGACCTCGGTCTGGGTCCGGGCGGGCTCGGTGCGGGAGGATGGCCTGGTGATCCAGGACGATCTGTTCGGTGGCCAGGGCGGTGACCCGGGCGGGGGATCGGTCGGGGCCTCGGGCGAGCGCGGGCGCTCCGAGCCGGCCCCCGGCGCCGTGCTGCTCCCCGGTTGGCTCGACCTCGACGCCCAGCGCCGTCTGGTCACCGCCTGCCGGGACTGGGCCCGCCCGCCGGCCGGCCTGCACAGCGTGCGGATGCCCACCGGCGGGATGATGTCCGTACGAATGGTGAGCCTGGGCCTGCACTGGTACCCGTACGGCTACCGGCGGGTCGCCGAGGACGGCGCGCCGGTCAAGCCGTTCCCGCCGCTGCTCGGGGAACTGGCGCGCAGAGCGGTCGCCGAGGCGTACGGGCCCGCGCTGGGGGAGATCGCGGGCGCCGCGTCGTACGAACCGGACATCGCGATCGTCAACCACTACGCGCACGGCGCGAAGATGGGTCTCCACCAGGACCGCGACGAGCGCACGGACGCGCCGGTGGTCTCGCTCTCGCTCGGCGACGCCTGCGTGTTCCGGCTCGGGAACACCGAGACCAGGACCCGGCCGTGGACGGACCTGGAGCTGCGCAGCGGCGACCTGCTGGTCTTCGGCGGTCCGGCCCGGTTCGCGTACCACGGGGTGGTGCGGACCCTGCCGGGGACTGCCGATCGGGCGCTGGGGCTGGTCGGGCGGCTCAACATCACGGTCCGGCAGTCGGGGCTGGCGGCGTAGCCGTGGGCCCCCGTCGACGGTTTCGGTTACTCGTTCGAGTGAACCGGGGTCTTCGACCCGCTGCGCGGGAATGAGCCGGGTCGCCAGGGGATTCGAGTGAGCTGGAGAATTCGTTCGGAGACCGGAGAGGAAGCGTGAGCATGGGTACCCCCGTCGACGACCTCGTCGACCTGCTCGACCTTGAGCAGATCGAACTCAACATCTTCCGGGGGCGCAGCCCCGAGGAGGCGCTGCAACGGACGTTCGGTGGCCAGGTCGCTGGGCAGGCGCTGGTCGCTGCGGGGCGCACCGTGGACGACGAGCGCCCGGTCCACTCGTTGCACGCCTACTTCCTGCGCCCCGGGGTGCCCGGGGTGCCGATCGTCTACCAGGTCGACCGGATCCGTGACGGCCGTTCCTTCACCACCCGCCGGGTGCTCGGCATCCAGGGCGGCCGGTCGATCTTCGCGCTCACCGCCGACTTCCACAGACCGGAGGAGGGCGGCATCGAGCACCAGTACCCGATGCCGCCGGTGGCCGGCCCCGAGGAACTGCCCAGCGCCCTGGACGAGGTCGGCTCCCGGCTCGGCGAGTTGCCCCCGTTCATCAGCCGCCGCCAGCCCTTCGACATCCGCTACGTGGACCGGTTGCGCTGGACGGAGGCGGAACTGGAGGGTGTCGAGGCGCGCAGCGGCGTCTGGCTGCGCACCAACGGCCCGCTGCCGGACGACCCGCTGATCCACGTCTGCGCCCTCACCTACGCCAGTGACATGACGCTGCTGGACGCCGTCCGCGCCCCGGTCGAGCCCCTGTGGGGCGAGCGGAACTTCGACATGGCCTCGCTCGACCACGCGATGTGGTTCCACCAGCCGTTCCGGACGGACGACTGGCTGCTGTACCAGCAGGAGTCCCCGATCGCGCACGGCGCGCGCGGCCTGGCGCGCGGGCAGATCTTCGACCGGAACGGGCAGCTGGTGGTGTCCGTGGTGCAGGAGGGGCTGTTCCGGCCGCTGAAGCGCCGTGACGGGTAGGTGATCGGTGTGCCCGTGCCCTGCGGGGTGCCGCGCCCTGCCGCGCCCCGGGCCGTGCCGCGCGCTGCGCCCGGTGCCGGTGCTGGGCGCCGCGCTGTGCTCGGTGCCTCGTCCCCTGTCGTGCTCGGAGCCCCGCCCCGTGTTGTGCCGCGTGTCGGCGCGTTGCCACCGTGTTGCGGTTTCGGCGGTCTCGGGCAGACGGGGAATGATCCGTCCGCGCGGACGGTGTTGTGAATGACCGAGACGGGCGGCCCGAACCGCGGGCCGTCCGCGGACCGACCGGGAGGGTGGACCGATGACGGAGACGGCTGCGGAGGACTGGAAGCACTGGAGCGACGGCCGGGCGGCGTCGGTGAGCGCGCCGCACGGCCCGCTGTCACTCACCGGCACGCACTGGCTGGAGCCGGAGCCCGCCGGGATCCCCGACCTGCCCGGGCTCTGGTGGGCCGATGCCGAGGGCGTCCGGCTCCGGGCGGCGGCGGCCGACGGCATCACGGTCGACGGCGCGGCCACCCCGGTGGACGGCGAGGTGCTGCTCCGTCCGGACAGCGACCCGGCCGCCGACACGGCCACGCTGGGCGAGACGCTGCTCGTCCCGATCGAGCGGGAGGGCGAACTGGCCCTGCGGGTCTTCGACCCGGCCGCGCCGCGCCGTGCCTCCTTCGCGGGCATCTCGGCCTACCCGTACGCGCCCGAGTGGGCCGTGCCCGCCGTCTTCACCCCGTTCGAGGACGGTGACGCCCGGTCGGTCGTGGTTCCGAACGCCGACGGCAAGGAGCGTCCGCTGGCCGTCACGGGTCAGATCGCCTTCACCGTGGCGGGCGAGCACCGCACCCTGACCGTCAGCCGGTCGGGCAAGCGGCTCAGCGGGGTGATCGCGGACGCGACCAGTGGCACCGACACCTACCGCTTCCGCTTCATCACCCTGCCGGCGCCGGACGCCGAGGGCCGTACGGTCCTCGACCTCAACCGGGCCTACCTGCCGCCGTGCGCCTTCTCGGACCACTTCATCTGCCCGTTCCCGCCGCCGGGCAACCGGTTGGACTTCGCGGTGGAGGCGGGGGAGAAGCAGGTGCTGACCCGGTAACGGAGGCGGCCTCTCCGGCGCCTGAGGGTGCCCTGGGCGGGCCTGGGGCGGTGCTGGGGGCGTACTGGGGTGGGCCCCGGTCCCGGGGTGGCCGGAGGCGGGGCGGAGCATGGGGGACTATGCCGGACAATCAGCATTCCACTCCGTCGCCGTCGCCCTCACTCTCCTCCGTCGCACCCGATCCCGAACCCGAATCCGATCCTGGAGCCGAATCCGATCCCGAACCCGGGTCCGGGCTCCACTCCGGGCCGGGGGACGGCCCGGGGACCGGGTCGACGCCGACGGCGGTCGCCGCCTCACCCTGGTACCGGCGGGCGTTCGCCGACCTCAGCCCGCTGCGCGACCACCCCGACTACCGCCGGGTCTGGGCCGGGCAGGCCGTCTCCTCCATAGGCCAGCAGATGACGGCCGTCGCCGTCTCCGTCCAGGTCTACGACCTGACCGGCTCCGCCTTCGCGACCGGTCTGGTCGGCATCTTCTCCCTCGTCCCGCTGGTCGCCTTCGGCCTCTACGGCGGCGCGATCGCCGACACCGTCGACCGGAGGCGGCTGGGCCTGATCGGCTCGGGCGGCCTGGCAGCCGTCTCCGCCGTCCTCGCCGCGCAGGCACTGGCGGGCCTCGGCCTGGTCGCCGTCCTGTACGCCGCCGTGGCCGTCCAGGCGGGCTTCTTCGCACTCAGCTCGCCCGCCCGCTCCGCGATGATCCCCCGCCTGGTGCCCAGCCACCAGCTTCCGGCGGCGAACGCCCTGAACACCGTCAGCATGAACCTCGGCCTCACCGTCGGCCCGATGCTCGGCGGCGTCCTCATCGGCGCGTACGGCGCCCAGGCCGCCTACCTGGTCGACACCGTCGCCTTCACCGCCACCCTCTACGCGATGTGGCGCCTTCCCGCCATGCGGCCGCTCGGCGAGCGCAAGGGCCGCGCCTCCGTCCTCGACGGCCTCCGCTTCCTGCGCGAGCAGCCCAACCTGCGCACCAGCTTCCTCGCCGACCTGGCCGCGATGGTCTTCGGCATGCCGCGCGCCCTCTTCCCCGCCATCGCGGTCACCTTCTACGGCGGCGACGCCGGCACCGTCGGCCTGCTGGTCTCCGCCCCGGCCGTCGGGGCCCTGGTGGGCGCGCTCTTCTCCGGCTGGGTCGGCCGGGTGCACCGCCACGGCGTCGCCATCCTCGCCTCGGTCGCCGCCTGGGGCCTGGCCATCGCGGCCTTCGGTGCCCTCCACAACCTCTGGCTCGGCCTCCTGCTGCTCGCGATCGCGGGCTGCGCCGACACCGTCAGCATGATCTTCCGCAACACGATGATGCAGGTCGCGGCCCCCGACGAGATGCGCGGCCGCCTCCAGGGCATCTTCATCGTGGTCGTCGCCGGCGGACCCCGCCTCGGCGACTTCGAGTCCGGCACCGTCGCCGCCCTCACCAACCCCACCACCTCCGTGATCACCGGCGGCCTCGCCTGCGTCGCCGCCGTCCTCCTCCTCGCCGCCCGCCGCCCCGCCTTCCTCACCTACGACGCCCGCCACCCGACCCCCTGACCCACCCACCCCCGAACCTGGCAGCGAGCACCCCCCGACGTGCTGTATTGTTTTCCACGTCGCCGGGACAACCGGAGACGAGGTCGAGAAGCCCACAGCAGAGCCCCCCAGGCCCTCGCTGCGGGCGCCGAGACCACGGGACGTGGCGCAGCTTGGTAGCGCACTTGACTGGGGGTCAAGGGGTCGCAGGTTCAAATCCTGTCGTCCCGACGTGAGTCGGAAAGGCCGTTGGCCGGGTTAATGCCCAGGTCAGCGGCCTTTTGCGTGACATGGCGTCAGATTCCATGAGCGTTCGTTCGTATGCGCTTGGGGACCAGATGGGGACCGAGTGGCTCCGAACCGGTCGAATCCGGGGGGTGGGGCCCCCTCTTGGCGGCGTTCCCGGCCCTGAAATTGACTACCCACAGTGACCGATATCAAATCGTGACCAGCGGTTTTTCGACACCCCATGACGCAATCCAGCCATCTTTTCAGGCAGTTGGGCGGCCGTCCTCGAATCTGTCAAGACGTCAGACGATTTCGTGACCTCGCGCCGGAGGCGTCGCCCAGGACCTTCCGGACGCCTCCGTGAGCTCGGATCAGGCCAGTCCGTGGCTCGCAACCGTCTACAGACGGTGACCATTGCCTAGACGGCGCGAGGGGGACCGACCCGACGACCACGAGCATGGAGTCCGCGGAGCGCTGGCCGGTGAGTCCCGGTGCAGCGGAGCCGGCCCATGGGCAGAGGAAGGTGCCGCACCGGGATGGTGCGGAGCGACGAGCCCCGCTGGTGTCCATCACCATGGAGCAGTCGGCCCTGCGATGGTGCCGAACCGGGGTCGTGCGGAGTGACGCCAGCCCCAAAAGGGCGGACTTTCCGGTGCGAGGGGGAGCCCTGCGATGGTGCCGCACCGACGAGGTGCGGAGCGACCGCACGCGTGGCAGCGCACCACCTGGGCGTCGTAGGCGCTGCGATGGTGCCGCACCGGGATGGTGCGGAGCGACGTGAGGCGAGTCGGCTCGGGTCGAGCGTCCGGCCGAAGCTGCGATGGTGCCGCACCGGGATGGCGCGGAGCGACGCACACCCTGCGCTTCCGCTGCATCGCCGACGAGTGCGTGCTGCGATGGTGCCGCACCGGGATGGTGCGGAGCGACGCACCGGCCAACGCGGTCACTCCTTCACTGCCTCAGGGCTGCGATGGTGCCGCACCGGGATGGTGCGGAGCGACTCCATGACTCGGATTGCTCAGCGCTACAAGACCAAGCTGCGATGGTGCCGCACCGGGATGGTGCGGAGCGACCGGGCCTGCATGTCCTCGCCTCCGGTGATGCTGGCGCTGCGATGGTGCCGCACCGATGCGGTGCGGAGGCGTCTCAGGCTGGCCATCTTCGCCGTCGTCGCGCCCTAGTTTCTGCGATGGGGCCGCACCGAAGTGGCGCGGAGACACACGGCAGACTGACCGCTGCACCTTGGGTAGGGAGTGGCTGCGATGATGCCGCACCGGATAGTGCGGAGCGACCGCGGTGCTGTGCCTTCAGCCGCCTGAGGGTGAACTGCTGCGATGGTGCCGCGCCGGGGTGGTGCGGAGCGACTCCGCGCTCAAGGAGAGCGGCGGCGTTATCAACGAGCTGCGATGGTGCCGCACCGGGACGATGCGGAGTGACCTTCTGCATCGCGAAGGCCGTTGCGGTCGGTGCCGAGCTGCAATGGAGCCGCACCGGGAGTGCGGAGTGACGCTCAGAAGGCCGAACTGGCCGTCGAGGTCGAGGAACTGCCATGGAGCCGCACCGAAGTAGTGCGGAGGCACCCCACTCCGCGATCGTAGTCGCCTTGCGAACTCGGTGCTGCGATGGTGCCGCACCGGAACGGTGCGGAGCGACCGGTGACGCCGTGCTGGGAGCGGCCGGTGTCGAAATTGCTGTGATGGTGCCGCACCGGGACGATGCGGAGGACGTGGTTCGTCAGGTGCTGGGAGTAAGCCACCGTGACGCTGCGATGGTGCCGTGTGCGGAGCGCTCCCAGGAGATGGACCGCCTCGCCAGGTTGATCAAGCTGCTGCGATGGTGCCGCACCGGGATGGTGCGGAGCGACTCCTGGATCTCAAGGCCGGTGACGTACCGCTGAGGGCTGCGATGGTGCCGCACCGGGATGGTGCGGAGCGACGGCGGTTGAGCTGCTGGTCTGGTGGTTCGGCGGGTTGGCTGCCGTGCATACGTGGGTGCCATTGGGGTGATTCGGACTTCTCGCTTCGGTGCGATGCGGTGTTCTCGTGTGTGCTTGTGGTTCCGAAGTCGTGTCCGGCCGGGACGGCTTTCTCGGTGTTGGCGCTGTGGAGTTGTCAAGGTGCGGGCGTTAAAGGGGGGCCGGGGGTGGGGTTCAGGGCCAGAGGTGGCGGCTGGCGGCGAGGGGGCCGTTGGATTGTTTGAGGCCTGTTCGGGGTGCGGTGTAGAGGGCGGTGACGCCGAGGTTGGTCAGCATTCTGGCATTGCGGGTGTTGCTGGGTTCGGTGGCGCGGACGGCGGGGTGTTCGAGCAGGACGGTCACGTCGGTGGTGGTGAGTGGGGGTGTCCAGGCGGGCCAGCGTAGGGCACCGCGGCTGTCGGTGGTGTCCCAGCTGGTGGCGGCTTGGATGCGGCCGATGGCGGTGAGGCGGAAGGTGGCGAGGGCGTGGAGGGCGAGCCAGGTGGGGCCGGGGGCTCCGCGTTGGTAGGGCTTGCCTTCGGAGTTGGTGTGGGCGTCGCCGAGGGAGCGGTGGTCGAAGTTGGCGGAGGCGTAGTCGGGGATGCGGCGCCAGCCGTCCAGGGCCGAGTGGACCTGCCGCGGGTCCTTGTGGCAGCCGAGGACGGCTTTCTGCATCAGGCCGGTGATGGTCATCCCGCCGGCGGCGGCGATCAGCGGGGTGACGGGGGTGCGGCGCACCGTGGCGGGTCCCGGTTCTTCCGTGGTCTCCGGGTCGTTCTTGCCGGTCTTGGGTTTGGTGTCTTCGAAGCACATGACGTTGGTCAGGGAGGCGAACCAGCGGGACTGGTGGTCGCCCGTTTCGCGTTCGGCTTGGGCGAGTTCGCGCAGCGTCTGGTGCGCGGTGTCGATGCGCATGCGCAGGGCTTCGTTGGGGGCGGTGGCGTTCTCGCGTGGTCGGGTCAGGAGTCCGGGGACGTGCGGGAAGGAGTCCCAGACTTCCCCCTCGGTGTCGGCTGTGTCGGCGTCCTCGCCTTCCCCGTCCTCCGTCTCGGCTGCGTCCGCAAGCTTCCCGGCGGTGCGGGCGGGCTTGGGCGGGAGGTAGGTGGTGAGGAGCTTGGTGAGGGTGTCGAGGGTGAGGGGTTGGTCGGTGGTAAGGACGGCTGCGCCAGCCGGGCCCTTCCAGTGGAGGTACGGCTCGGTGGGCAGGGCGGCGGTGGTGAGTTCGAGGACCCCGAGGGCGGCGAGGAATCCGAGCGGGTCGTCGGAGCGCAGGGCGGGGAGTTCGAGCTGGTGCATGGTCAGTTGCCTTCTTCGGAGCAGGCGATATCGGCGAGGCGCAGGACCGTTTCGAGGAGGGCCAGGCCCCAGAAGCCGTAGCGCTGGTTGAGGGCGCGGAATCGGCGTGGGCCCATCCAGTCGGTGCCGATCGCCGTGCTGGAAACGGTGACGGTGGTTTCGTCGGGCATGGTGCACTCGACGAGGACCGGCTCGGGGTCGGCGAAGGCGGGCAGCATCGGGCGGGCGTAGCCGTGGTGGGCGGCGACGAGGTGGGTGATGAGATCGTGGTCGAGGCCTCGGGCGGTGGTGGGGTCGGTGGCGAGCCATGTGTGGACGGCGGCGGCGCTGAGGGCTTCGTGGCGCAGGTCTTTGGACCAGTTGGCCAGGCGGGCGGCGCGTCGGCGGGCGGTGCGGTCGGCGGGGTCCATGCCGGACTTGGCGAGGGGTTCGGGCAGGGATTCGGCGAGCAGGCGGTCACCGGAGCAGAGCATGCACTGGAACCGCGGGTGGTGTTTTCCGCAGTCGTGGGCCCGGGCTGTCAGCACGACGGCTTCGACCAGGTCCGCGGGCAGTCCGACGGCCTCGGCGAAGACGCGGGCGCGTTCGCCGACGGCCTCATGGTGGCGCTTGAGGGTGACGGTGCGAGTGAGGCTGGCGCTGTCCGGGTCCTCGTCGTCCACGGCGAGCCGGTAGCGGTCGGCGTCGGCGAGCCGGGGCGGGACGAGGACAATCCGGCCCGGACCACCGTGGTCGATCAGCACCACCCCGGCCGCGGCCGACCGTGCGGTGCGCCAGTCGGGGACCTCCAGCAGGGCTTCCAGGCGCCGGCGCAGTACCGGGGTGTGCCGGGAGGGGCTGTCGTGTGCGGCGTCGGTGGGCAGGGCGTCGAGCAGCCGGGTGATCGCGGCGTGGACCGCGTCGGTCGTGCTGACGGCGTCCGGGTCGTCGGGGTCTGTGGTGAGGTCGGTGTGGGCCTGCTTGATGATCGGGGTGAACTGCTCGGGGTCGCTGCCGGTGGTGGTGGCCAGGACGGCCGGGTCGAGGCGCAGTGGGGTGTGGGTGTTGTCGGTGGGGTGGTCGCCGAGGTCGGGGACGGGGGTGTCGGGGTCGGCGGTCCAGCCGTAGGCGTCGTGGCCGCCGGCGGTGGTGGGCAGGACGAGGGTGGCGCCGGGCTTCAGGTCTTGGATGAGGCGTGGGGTGGTCCAGGTGCCGTCGGTTTCGCGTTGGAGGACCGTGGTGCGAAGGCGGGTGGGTGGGTTTCGGGGTTCGGGGGTGGTGTCGGCGTCGGGGCCTTCGAGGTCGCTGGTGTCGGGGGTTGCGCGGGGTTGGGTGAGGAAGCGGCGTACCGCAGCGAGGGGCAGGGCGAGGGTTTCGGCGGTGTGGACGGGGGTGGTGCGGATGTGTTCGGCGAGGGTCTCGGGGTCGGTGGTGTCGGTGGGGAGGTCGGCGCGCCACAGGAGTTGGACTTCGGGCTGGCCGGTGTCGAGGCCGTGGAGGAAGGGGGCGGGGGATTCGTCGGGGACGGGGATGGGGCTGGTGCGGGCGAAGGCGCCCAGGCGCACCTGCTCAACCGGGGGGATGTGTTCGCGGGCGCGGGTGAGCGGGGTGGTGTCGGTGCCGTCCAACAGGCCGGGCAGGGTGGCGGGGTTGAGGACCAGGCCGTCCAGGAGGCGGGGGGTCAGCTCGGCGGGCTCCTGGCTGTCGTGGGTGGAGGCCTTCCCGGTGAGCCACTGCCAGGTGTGGGCTGCGGCCGGGCCGTAGACGGGGATGCGGTCCGGGTCCTCGGGGTTGTGGGTGCGGACGAGGATCGCGGGCACGGGGCCGAGTTCGCCGCGGCGGTCGAGGCGCCCGAGACGCTGCAGAACAGATGCCCAGTCGCCGCATTCGCTGACCATCGCCCCGAAGGTGCAGTCGATCCCCACTTCGAGGGTCTGGGTACTGATCACGACGAGGGGGCGTTCACGGTCCCGGCTGACACCGTCGAGGAGTTCGGCCAGCGGGCCGGTGACGAGCAGGTCGCGCTCCGCGGACCGGCAGCGGCCGGTCAGCAGCATCACGTCCACGTCCGAGCGCCGGGCCAGCACTTCGTGGGCGGCGCGGGCGTGGGCGATGGTGTTGGCGATCACCGCGACCGCGGGCAGCCGCAGGACGGGCAGGACGGCGGCCAGGCCGGTCTCGGCCGCCAGGGCGAACGCCTCCGCGGGCTTCTTCGACCAGGCGCCGGCGTCCAGCAGCGTCACGTGGCGCTCGGCCGCGATCCGCTGCCCGGCGATCGGGTGGTCGCGGTCGTCTTGACTGATGCCCAGGCGGGGACGGCCGCCGGTGACGCTGGTCGCCGACAGGCTCACCACCCGAAGCGCCCGCGTGGCCAACTCCCCTCGCACCGCCGTCTGCTGGTAGAGCGCGGTCCCGGCGGCGGTCGCCAGCAGAGCCTTCGACAGATGGGCCTCGTCCAGCGCGAGCAGGGCGTCGTGCCCGGTCAGAGCGGCGTCGATCGGAGCCCGCTGCGGGGAGGTGTGGTAGCCGCGGAACAGCAGGCGGCTGCCGTACTGGTCCACGGTCGACGTCACCACCAGCGGCTGGGTCGGGCTGCGCACCCAGTTCGACTCCCACCGGGTGCCGCCGCGCATCCGCACCACCTCCAGCGGCGACTCGCCGCCGCCGAGGTCGCGCAGCGCGGCGGCGACCTTCGCCCGCACCGAGCCGGCAGGCGCCTCGGCGAGGGCCTCGGCCAGCTCGATGGAGTGCTGGTGGGCCTGGTCGACCACGAGGCGCCGGTCGACGCAGAAGAACAGCCGTAGCGGCACCGTCCGGTGCCCGCGGCCCAGTTTCTGGTGTCGGTGATGAGCGTGCTGTTGGGCGAGGAGGAAGAGCCAGATGTCGATGAACGTCGTCTTGCCCAGCGCGGTGGGGACGTCGAGGTCGGGCCAGTCCGCGCTGGCCGTCAGAGCGGCCAGGTAGGCGTTCTGCCACGGGAACGGCTCCCAGCCCTCGCAGCCGTCGCAGGTCGCGGTCGTGGCGCCGTCGGGGCAGTGGGTGTGGTGGTGGACCTCGCGGAAGAAAGCGGGGAACTCGCCCGCATCGATCACCGGCAGCCACTCGGTGCCCGTCACTGGTCGTCCTCCTGGAAGTCGGGCTCCGGGCGGCACAGGCCCAGGCCGAAGTTCTTCTTGCTTCCCAGCACCACCGGCCCCGACACCGGCACTGGGAAGGTCAGGCGCACGTGGCAGCTCGGCAGCGGCCGCTCCCTGTCCTTTCGACGGAGCTGGAACCCGTCCGTGCTTCGCACTCCGGGGGCGAGGCCAGCGCGCGGGCTCACCTGCACCCGGGCGGGTTCGGGCAGCCCAGCCGCGACGCAACTTGCCGCGACCGAGTCCGCCCACGCGGCTTCCTCGTACTTCTTGGGGAAGCGGTCGAGGACCATCGGCAGCACCGTGGTCCACACCGCCGACGGCCCCTGCCACGTCCCCGGTCGGACGGTCTGCGGCCACTGGTTGTGGGCGGCGGGACTGACCCGTACGAGGTCCAGCGGTTCCCCCTCCGCGAACCGGATCCAGCGCAAGCCCCCGTCATGACGAAGGAGGGCGGCGAGAAGAGCCTTGCGGTCCTGCCTGGGCATCTCGCGGGGCAGGGCGATGCCCAGGCCGAGCAGCATCCCGTCGGCGTGGCGGTGGCCGGCGAACGGCAGCGCGAGGTAGGCGACCGGCCGTGGGCCGTCCGGGCTGCTCTTATGGCCGTGGACCGTGGTCATCGCCTCGACGTCGTGGCCCATCGCCTCCAGGGTGCCCATCACCATGCTCCGCAGCCCGCCGGTCAGCTCCAGCGTCCACCGCGGGTCCAGCGCCACGCCCGGGGCGAACGAGAACGTCAGCAGATCACCGAACGGCCCCTCCGCCACCGCCTGCTCGTCCCGGTCGGTGTGGTCGGGGTCGAGGTAGTGGTGGGTGACCGACTGGCTCCAGGACGGGCGCTGCTCCTCGAACGCCTCCTCCAGCCACGCCAGATAGCCGCGGTAAGGGATCCTGATCGGCCGCGATCCCTTCGGGTACTCCCCGTTGACGGCAGGCCTCCAGCGCTGCCGCCACCCATCCTCATCACCGGGCTCGTCGGGGCCGCACCAGGCATCCAGCAGACCGGCCCCGGTCGAGCGCCCGAAGTACGGCACCCGGAAGGCGAGTTCCTTCAGTACCGGGGCGAGATCCTTCCCCGGCTCCGCGGCCCAGCTGAACATCATCCGCGTGCCGGACAGCGTCTTCTGAGCCCACGCCCGGGGGACGCCGCCGGCGGTTCGTCCCGGCAGCAGGCCGTGGGTCACCTTTCCCGGGTCCACGATGTTGGTCACCACCCACGCCGCGCGCGGGTGCTCCGCCTCCATCGGCCTGGCCGGCACCGTGACCACGGGCGGTTCCTGCGCCTCCAGCCAGGTCAGCGCCATCCGGTGCGCGGTGTCCTTGAGGTCGGCGTGCGCGACCAGCGCGCAGAACAGGCGGGCCGGGTGGGGCGGCCACTCCGCGCGCTCGCCGTCCATGGCGGTCGCCTGGTAGAGCGGCTCCAGCAGCTCCACCGAGATGTGGAAAGGCATGACGCTCTACTCGCCTTCCGCCTCGCCGATGCCCTCCAGGCGGAAGGAGCGCTCGATCGCCTGCTGCACCTGCGTGTTCGGCCGCAGCCGCACCGGCTCCTTCGACCACACCAGGCCCGCCTCCTCAGCCCGCGAGCGCGCGAACTCGAACAGCTCCAGCGCCTCAGCGGCCGTGTCCAGCTCCAGCGGCTCCGTCACCGCCACGCCCTCACGCCCGCGGCCGACCCACTCGATCCGCTCCGACACCAGCAGCAGGTCGCAGCCCGAGCGCAGCCGCACCGCCGGCGCCGCGAACGCCAGCCGGTCCCCCAGCAGTGCCAGGGCCGCCAGCAGAGCCCTTCCCGCCCGCGCGTACTCCTTCGGCGCGTCACCGAAGCGCAGCGCCCTCAGGCCAGCCATGGCCAGCGTCGCGTTCCGCTCGATCGCGCGCACCGTCACGCCGCCCATGCCCGCGACCGGTGGGATCATGCCGTGCCCGACCGCCGATGCCTTGAGCGCCTTCCCCTTGCCCTTCTTCCCCGTGCCGTCGACCGGCCTCCAGCCGTCGGCGGTCAGTTCCACGGTGTCGCCGGGGAAGTTCCACTTGTCGAAGCGCCCCGCCGCCCTCTTCCCGGACAGCGGGTCCAGGCCCACCACCTCCGAGGTGTAGGTGCGCGGCACCTTCAGCTGCACACGGCGCTTGCGGTGCGAGTCCCAGAGGCCGTACACCAGGTCCGACGGCGCCGACTCCAGGAAAGCCCGCACATCCCCCGTCCCCGTTTCACGCAGCGCCCGGCCCGTTTCCGTGTCGTCGAACTTCACCCCGGCCTCATCCAACGCGTCCCGGAAGTACGCGTCGCGGGAGCGGTGCGGCGCGTCCAGGTTCGTCATCCGAAGCGCCCGGCCTTCCGCGGTCACGTGCAGCGCCAGGTGCGGCACCACCGCATCCCCCAGGTCGACGGCCTCCAACAGGGCCGTCTCACAGCGGTTCGCCTGCGACTGCCGCTGATCCAGCAGTACCACCTGGACCGTTTGCCCGCCGACCCACCGGTCCTCGAACAACTGACCCGGACCGTCGACCTCCTTCTCCTTCCCCGTCGACGGATCCTTGACCGTCTGCTTCACCTTCACGGTCGGCGGCGCCACCGGCGCCCCCACACCGGCCACCGGCTCGTACTGGGCCGTGACCCTGATCGCACCGTCCGCCGACAGCCCGCTCGCCGCCTCGGCCAGCCGCTCGTACAACGCCTTCATGGAGCCCTCCTCGGGCACGAATCTCTTGGACAGTCCGCATCGAAGCAGCCCCCACCGACACTGCTCACTCGTTTGAATGAATACACGTCAGAATTGCTTTTTTAGAACAGACTTGGGATAAAGTGGCGGGCTCTCCTCTGGGGTCAGGCAGGCTGCGCGGGGTGGTGGCGTGTTGGCCGTGGCCGGCGATGCGTATGAGGACGCCATGGGCTCCTCCCCGTCAGATACCAGGCCGGCCGTACAGTTCCCCGATACGCTGTCAAAAGACTGGGGGAGGGCGGGATATGGGCACACCTGCGGTGAACGGGTTCATCGTCGACCCAGACATCGTGTTCCGATCGTCAGTGCAGTTCCTCGACACAAAGGACTTCGTCTACAACATCGCCGACGGGATCGTCGGCGACCTCGCGTCCACGTCCGGCATGGCCGGCGACGACACCGTCGCCCACTCCTTCGCGGCCAAGTACGAACCGGCGGCGAAGACGGTCATCGCGGCCATTGGCAAAGCCGGCCAGGGCATGGCCACGGTCTCAAGTCGCCTGCTCACCATGGCCTCGAACTACCTCGCCAACCAGGACGCCGTCGCGGCAGCCTTCAGCGGCAAGATCGATACGTCGTCAGGCCTGGCCAAGGGCGCGCAGCAGTGCGAGCCGAACGAGGCCCACAACAGCCTGCCGATGGTCACCGGTTCGAAGGAGGTCCACGAGATCCCGATCATCGGGAAGTTCTGGCCTCAAGGTGACCCGAAACGGCTGCGGGCCGCGGCGCACGTCTGGGAGCAGTGCGCGTCTCTGATCGACCAGGCCCAGCGCAACGCCGGGCTGCACTCGATGGAGGTGATGGCCAAGTGTTCGGGTGATGCCTTCGCGGCCTTCGAGAGCTACGCCGGAACCGTGTTCAACGCGTGCCCCGCCGGCGGCACTGCCGCGTCGTCGAATCTGTCCCTGATGGAGAACATCTCGGCCGCCTGCCGGGAGCTGCAGGCCGTCTGCAATCAGTACGCGAAGGCGATCGACGACTGCCAGGACACACTGATCGGGCTGGGAACTGCCGCCGGCGTCATCACCACAGCAGGTGTCCTGCTGACGGTGTTCACACTCGGTGGCTCCGATATCGCCGCGGGCGCCGCCGACGCGGCCCTCGCCGCCGACGCCGCCCTGGCGGCCGAGGCCCTCGCCACAGCCGAAGCCGAGATGGCGGCGGCTGCCGCCGTCGCCGAGGCCGAGGCCATCGTGTCGTCCCTCGCCTCACGGCTGGTCGTGCTCGCTGGCACCGCCGCGGCCGCGACCGGCGTGGCGGGAGTCGACTCCGCCAGCGCGTCCACTCCCACCCCCGGCAACCCCGCGAACCCGGGCGCCGCCGGACAGAGCCCGCTTGCCAACCCCGCAGTCGGCCCGATCCCGCCTCCGCCCGAGCCGCGGCCGTATCCGCTCTATGACGCGGCGCAGCAGATGGCCGCCAGGACCTGGATCGCGGGGATGGACCAGCGTGATCCGAACTACGGCACGCCCGCGGACCGTGCCTATCAGGTGCGGGTCGCGGGCGAACCCGAGCGGCGGGTCTACGGCAAGGACGGGGAGAAGGTGTGGGCCGACGGATTCCGGCCCGAGGACGGGGCGCTGATCGATGCCAAGAACGTTCGCAAGCCGGGCTGCAGCCCGCGGTCCCTCGAAGGACTGAAGGAGGAGAAGTTCAACGTTCAATTCGTCCTGGCCGATGACGAGTCCGAACTCTCCCGCTACCAGGCGGCCATCGACAACCCCGCTAACCACGCCCAGTACCTGGAGATCGACACCCCCGACAAGGCGACCGTCGGATACTGGCAGTACCTGCTCGCCAAGCACCACGTGAAGAGTAACGTCCGCGTCGTCCCCTAGCCCGGCAAGGAACCCCTGTTGGACACGATCTACGTCGGAGCAGCACCCGGCACGACCTGGCCGCTCACCCCGGAGGAAGCCGAGCAGCACCTCGCAGGCCGATTCCCCGGCATGGAGTCCTGGCTCAAGCACGCCCCCGTCAGCGACAAGGACTACATCGACTTCGACGTCGAACTGGACGGGATCACCCGGCAATGCAGCTACTTCGAGCACGGACAGCTCGTCCTGCGCGACGGAGACGCCGCACTGTGGGCCGACACCGTCGCCTGGTTCCTCAGCCTCCTCCCCGCGGACGCCCGAGCGGTGACCATGGTCGCGTCCACCCCCGACAACGTCCGCGTGATCCCGCCCGGCTCCACCGTCCAGGACATCGAGGAACTCCTCCAGACGCTGTTCGACCTGGAGTAGCCGCCTCCCCGAAGCAGCGGCTGCCAGCCCGGCGAAGGGGTCGCCTTCCGGCGTGCCATCCGGAGAGCCGCACAGGCGACGGGCGGATGGGTGGGCACGAGGAGGGAAGAGTGTGGAATCCGGATCTGTTCGAACGGATGCAGGACCGCCGGGAGTGCCCGAAGGCGCTCCCGGCGGCTCAGGGTTCAGTCGCCCAGCGAGATGTCGTACTGGTTGAGCCAGTGGACGTCGCCCTTGCCTGCGGTGGCGACGACGCCGGCGGTGAGCCAGATGAACGTGGGGAGGAAGTCGTCGCCGAGGTGGTCGGCGGCTTCTTTGACGGTGGCGCCGGACGCGCTGGGGTGACCGATGATGCCGGCGATGTGCATGACCTTGCGGCCGTTGGCGGTGCCGAGTGATTCGCGGACCCAGTCGACGGCCGCGGTGGCGTCGTTCGGGCTGAGTCCGGCTTCGCGGGCGCCCGAGAGCCAGCCTGCGAGGGCGCCGAAGAGGAGGGAGGCCATGAGGCCGGCGGCCTCCTCTCCTTCCGTTGCCGCCGCCCGGTCGATGCCGAGTACGACGCGCATGGCGATCCGCGGGTCATGCCGGTCGATGATGGCGCTGATGACGGTCCGCAGGCTTTCCGAGGGGGCGTCGGGTTTCGGACTCTCCGGCTGCGGGCGGTGACCGCGCTGGTGCGCTTTCACGGCGTCGGAGAACGCCTGGACCTCGGCGGCGCTGAACAGGTGCCGGGTGTCCTCGGTGACCACATACCCGAGGTCGCGCCAGGCATGGATGAAGGCCGGATCGGTCCCGGCCTTTTCGGCGATCACGGCCATCTCGCCGAGCATCCCGGTGATGCGCTCCTCGGGCATCGGGCGGGGCTCGTCGGCGTCCGGGTCGAAGAACAGCGGGTCGTCGGGACCGGGCTCACGCCCGAACTTCTCCCGGAAGCGCTTCAACTGGCGCTGAACGGCGTCCTGGAGGCCTTGTCCGGTCTGGCTGTCGGGATGCCAGGAGACTTCGTCGCCCTCGTCGGTGCGAAGGCGCTGCGCGAAACGCGGGTCCAGGTGCCGCTCGGTGACGGTCCGGGCGTGTGCCTCGTTGAAACTCTCTTGCCGCCGCACCTCAGCGGCCCTGGCGCGGGCCGCGTCCCGTTGGCGCCGCGACTTCTTGTTCGACATGGCAACTTCCTCTTCCCCGGACTCGGCTGCACGGAGCCTAGCGGCACAACGGGAAGCTCGGCGCAGCCGAGCGGGGAGACCTCCGTGTGCGTTGACACGGAGGTCTCCCTGCACAGCCGGGACGGGTTGGTGTCAGCTGGTCAGGGCGAGTTGGCGGATCTGCTCGACCTCGACCTTGGGGCCGGGCAGGCCGCGGGTGGCGTTGATGTACGTGGTGAGCTGGGTTCCGGCGCGCTCGATGGAGCGCAGGTCGGGGTGGAGGTAGCGCTGGGTGGTGGTGAGCTGGCCGTGGCCGGCGATGCGCATGAGGACGTGGGGCGGGACGCCCGCGTCGGCGAACCATGTCAGGGCGGTGTGGCGGAGGTCGTGTCGGCGTAGGTACTCAAGTCCGAGGCGGAGGACGACGTCGTCCCAGTGGGTGGCGTCGCGCAGGATCGCGGTGGTGACCCGGCCGCCGCGCGGGCCGGTGAACAGGCGGGCATCGGGCCGGTTTCCGACGCGGGATATGCGCCAGGCGATGTTCGGGCGAAGCTCGGGGATGATAGGGGCGAGGCGGGCGCGTTTGCCTTTGGTGCCCTTGTCGAGGAGGCCGCCGGGGCCTGGTGTGGTCTGCCGGCAGACCCTCCAGATCCACTTGTCCGTGTCGATGTCGCCCGCGCGGACGCCGGAGACCTCGCCGATGCGGGCGCCGGTGCCGCCGGCGAAGCGGACGATGTCGCCCCAGCCCTCGTACTTGTCGAAGGAGGCCTCGACCAGGGCTTCGGCGAGGCGGTCGAGCATGTCCCAGTCGCGCAGGGCCAGGCCGCGCGGTTCGAACTCCTCGTCCTCGGTCTTCTTGATCAGATTCTGCCAGCCGTGGAGGCGAGCGGGGTTGATCTCGATGATGCCGTCGCGGATGGCCTGCTCCATGACCCGCACCCACACCGCGATGGTGTTCTTCAGGGTGGAGATGCCGGCGCCGTCGGCGATCCAGGAGTTGAGGGCCCGGTCGGCGATGCCGGCCGAGATGCTGGCGATCTGCAGGTGGCCGACGGTGGGCTTCACCCTCAGGCGCCAGCCGGCCAGGTAGGGGTCGTGGGTCTTGAGTTCGAGGCCGCGCATGGCGAGGTCCATGACCGAATCGCCGTAGTCGCCGAGTTCGGTGGTCGCCAAGGTGACGCTGACGCCGCGGCTGTTCGCCTTGATGATGCGGTCGAGCCACTCCTGGGCCTCGGGCCTGGTGGAGAATCCGCTGGAGCGCGAGGGGCGTCTGGTCGGGTCGGTCGGGTCGGTCCAGCGCACGCGTGCGCGGAAGGGGGTCGGGCGGTCCGCCCGGTGCTCGATGTCGGTGTAGAGCTTCACGCCGACCGGAGCGTCGATCCGCTCGGGCGTGTTCATCACGCTGCCATCCCCGGCACGACACGACGGTTGGCCAGGTAGTCGGCCAGGTCCTGGTGCCGGTAGGAGATCCGGGCGCCGATGCGCACGTAGGCAGGGCCCTGCGACGGCTGCTGGGTGCGCCAACGGCGCAGCGTCTGGGGACTGACCTTGAGGATCTTCGCGGCCTCCGCCGGGGTGTAGAGGAGGCTGGGTGAGTCCGCGTTCGCGCAGATGCATATCGGTGCGGTGGTGGGTGTGCGCGAGGCGCGGGCGGACTTCTTGGCGGCACGGTTGGGCGGGGGTGAGGTGTGCGGCATGATGGCGTTGGCCTACTCCGGTCGAAGGCTGGGGAGGTCGCGTCTCCGGGACGGCCGGAAGCTGGCAGGCGGATGCCGTCTCGGAGACCGTGATGGCCGGGGTCGGCCCGGTGAATGGTTGTTGGTCAGGCTTCCTTGCGATCGATGTGGGCGAGGTCGGCGGGCAGCGGGGGCGGGAAGAGGCCCTGATCGCGCAGTGCCTGGCGGGCAGCGAGGAGATCGCTCCGGTCCCTCTGTGCGACCTGCTCCAGCTGGGCGGCAGCGGTGTCGGTTCGCTCGTACTCGTCCGGCGGCGCGAGCTGGGCGTCCCGGCGGCGTTCGGCGGCCATCCGGGTGGACAGCAGTGCTGTGCGGACGAGCCGGTCATGGCGACGGAAGGCGTCAAGGATGGCCTGGGGTGAACCGGCTTCCGGAACCTCCGGGAGGGCCGCACGGTCTTCGCCAGTGAACTGGGCGACCGCTTCCCACGGAGTGGACTCCGAAAGAGGCGTCGGCCGGGCCGTCGGTCCCTGGCCGAGCGGCAGGATCAGGCTGACCGGTGGCATTTCCAACGCGCGTGCCAGGATGAGGAGTTCCGCTGGACTTGGCCCATTCCGGGCGCCGGACTCCAGCTTGGCGATCACCTGTCGGGTCAGGGGATAGCCGAGGTCTCCACATCGGGCCCCCAGGGCTTCAGCAGACAGTCCCAGTTCTGTGCGGCGGCGTTTGATCTCGCGAGCGATGGCCGCGTCTACGGCGGCCGACCATGTTTTATGATCCATATAAGAACAGTACAGCACATGTCTCGATCTGAATCGGGTCGCATGGCGGCCTGTTCTCCGGAAAGGAACATTTCCTATGAGATGGGGGTGTCCTTGTGTGCGACTCTGTCCAGGTCTGCCTCGGCGTGACCATTGCCCAGCCGGCAGAACTCCCCGCCGTGGTCGACCTTGCGACCGCCAGTCGTGGGCTCGACCTCAGTCGCACTCGCGGGTGTGAACTCGCTCGGCAGGGCGACTGTCCCGTGCCGTTTCGGCATGACGGTCGCTCGTGCCGCGCACTCGGCGCGCTGCTTGCGTTGGGGCTTGGCGCTATTGATCCCGGAGGTGGTGGGCGTTCGGCCGCTGCTTGGTTGGTCTCCTGTGTATGCGGGTCGCCGGGGGTGGCTGAGAGGGGGCAGCTGCTTGCGTCGTCAGGTCAGTTTTGCGGCATGTGTGGCCGGTCGCCTTGCCTGGCTTGGTGGAGCGCCGGATCTGGCGGTGCGGAGTGGCGCCATCTGGCGCGCTCAGGCGCCGTAGGGGCGCTAGCTCAATTGGCAGAGCTGCGGACTTTTAATCCGTAGGTTCAGGGTTCGATCCCCTGGTGGCCCACCGGCAAGTCCCAGGTCGGACAGTGTCCGACCTGGGCCTTTTCCATTTATCCACATTTCGTCGGCATGATTATTCGTCGCGTACGCGTCAAGGTGTGCCCGAGGTGTGACCGCAACTGCAGGCTTACTGTGCCGATATGTGACGAGGCATCAGATTTGGCCTGCGTGTTGAGGTCGGGCGATAGTCGCAGAGGGCCGTTGGCGCCGAGTGGCCAGGCTGACGTCGATTGTTTGGTACCCACAACGGGGCGGGATGCGGCGGAGTAGGTTAGAGCCGTGGACGACGTGGAGGGTGCTGCCCGGCTGGAGGCCCTCGTGGCCCAGAGTGCGAGCGTCTTGCTGACGCGCGGGCTCAGTGTGGAGATCGCCGTTGTCCGGCGCACGATCGGCTACCTTGTCGGGCTTGTGGCCCGCCAGTCCGGGCTTGAACGGGCTGAAGCGCTCCACTGCGTCACGCCGGAAGCGGTGGCGGACGCGATCGTCCGAGCGGCCGACCAGAGCGACCGGGCGACGGCCGTGCGCCCCGTCCGCAAGTGCGACCAGGCCGTCGTCGTCCCACCCTGGGTTTCGGGTCGGCTCGTGATGGTCCTAGCGAAGATCGCCCAGTGGGCCGGAGGCAACGGTGCCAGCCGGGACCAGCATCACGCCTTCGACCTCTCGGTGGAACTGGGTGACGCGTTGGTGCACAGTCGGGAGTCGGGATTCATGGAGATCCACCTCGACCTGCTGGCCGAGGTGGCCGACCTGGCTGACCGGTCCGCCGCCCGAATTGAAGAGGGGCAGTGGAGCGCGTGCAGTTGCGGCGAGCACCACGGGGAGTCGGAAATCCCGATGGCGGTCGTCACGGCCATGCGATCGGACTCCGACCTGGCGAAGCGCTTGCTGGCCAAGGCGGCCAACTCCTGACCGGCCCTCTTGGCTGAGAGGCCGCCCAACGCGACCGCGGGAACGGTTAAGAGGGTGTTCTGCGAGTCTTGGGCGGTTCTCGTAGTCCTTGAAGGCAGGTTGTCCGGTTCTGGTGCTTCACGGCGGGCCGTCGGCGCGGTGTGC
>NZ_JBVITE010000061.1:0-48983 GCF_055575155.1 Kitasatospora sp. NPDC034533 | reverse complement strand
AGGGGGGACCCTGTGGGAGAGTAGGACGCCGCCGAACAATTCTTGTGAATGAACCCCCATCCGGTTTCCGGGTGGGGGTTCTTCGCGTTTCCGGGCCATCCCGGTCCCCGGTGCAAAAAATCTTGGCCGGCCGTGTCGAGAACCCGTGCCCAGCACCGTCCCCGGGATGAACGCGGCCACAATGGGTCGCACCAGCTCCGGAGGAGACGACGATGGCCAAGTACCTGCTGCTGAAGCACTACCGAGGCGCCCCGGCTGCGGCCGACTGCACGCCCATGGACCAGTGGACGCCCGAGGAGGTCTCGGCGCACATCACGTACATGCGGGACTTCGCGGCCCGGCTGGAGACGACCGGTGAGTTCGTGGACGCCCAGGCGCTGGCGCCCGAGGGCACCTGGGTCCGCTACGACGGCGAGGGGCGGCCGCCGGTCACCGACGGGCCGTTCGCGGAGACCAAGGACCTGATCGCCGGCTGGATGGTGATCGACGTCGACAGCTACGAGCGCGCCCTCGAACTGGCCGCGGAGCTGTCCGCCGCCCCCGGCGCCGGCGGGAGGCCCATCCACGAGTGGCTGGAGCTGCGGCCGTTCCTGGCCATGCCGCCGAACTGCACGGAGTGAGCGCCCCCATGGACGAGGCCCTGCTGAGGAACCTCACGCCGAGGGTCCTCGGCATCCTCGTCCGCCGCGGAGCCGAGTTCGCGGCGGCCGAGGACGCCGTCCAGGAGGCGCTGGTCGAGGCCGTCCGGCTGTGGCCCGCCGAGCGGCCGCGCGATCCCAAGGGCTGGCTGGTCACCGTGGCCTGGCGGAAGTTCCTGGACGCGACCAGGTCGGACGCCGCCCGCAGGCGCCGGGAGGACCTGGTCGACCAGGAGCCCGAGCCGGGGCCCGCGGCCGCCGTGGACGACACGCTCCGCCTCTACTTCCTGTGTGCCCACCCCTCGTTGACGCCCTCGTCGGCGGTCGCCCTCACGCTGCGGGCTGTGGGCGGGCTCACCACCCGGCAGATCGCCCGCGCCTACCTGGTGCCCGAGGCGACGATGGCTCAGCGGATCAGCCGGGCCAAGCGCACCGTCTCGACCGTCAGGTTCGACCAGCCGGGGGACGTCGCCACCGTCCTCCGGGTGCTCTACCTGGTCTTCAACGAGGGCTACTCCGGGGACGTCGACCTGGCGGCCGAGGCCATCCGGCTCACCCGGCAGCTCGCGGCGGTGATCGACCACCCCGAGGTGGCGGGTCTGCTGGCCCTGATGCTGCTGCACCATGCCCGGCGGGCCGGCCGGACCGGACCCGACGGGAGCCTGGTACCGCTCGCCGAGCAGGACCGCGGGCGCTGGGACACCGGACTGATCCGGGAGGGCGTCACCGTTCTCCAGGCCGCCCTGGCGCGCGACCGGCTGGGCGAGTTCCAGGCCCAGGCCGCCATCGCGGCGCTGCACGCCGACGCGCCCACCGCCGAGGAGACGGACTGGGTGCAGATCGTCGAGTGGTACGACGAGCTGGTCCGGCTGACCGGGAGCCCCGTGGTGCGGCTCAACCGTGCGGTGGCGGTCGGTGAGGCCGACGGTCCGCGCGCCGGGCTGGCGGCGCTCGCGGAGCTGGACGACGCGCTGCCCCGGTACACCGCGGCTGCGGCGTACCTCCACGAGCGCGCGGGGGACGCGGCGACGGCGGCCCGGCTGTACGCGGAGGCGGCGCTGAAGGCCCCCAACCTCGCGGAGCGCGACCATCTGACGCGTCAGGCGGCCCGGCTCAACGAGGAGTTGAGGCGGCGTCGGCACGGGTGAGCGAAGACCGGCTCAGAGCCGGCCGGCCGCCTTCAGCGCCAGGTAGGTGTCGGCGAGGGCGGGGGCGATCCGGGTCGGCGGGGCGTCCAGGACGGTGACGCCGTGCCGGGTGAGGCGCTCGGCGGTGGCGCGGCGGTCGGCGCGGGTCTGTTCGGCGGCGGCCGCGCCGTAGACCGCTTCCAGGGTGCCCCGCCCGGCGGCGAGTTCGTCCAGCCGGGGGTCGGCGACGGAGGCGAGGACGACCTCGTGGCGCTTGGTGAGCAACGGCAGCAGCGGACGCAGGCCGTCCTCGGCGGGTGCCGCGTCCAGGCCGGTGAGCAGCACGATCAGGGAGCGGTGCGGGGTCATCCTGAGGGCGGTGGAGACCAACGAGCGCATGTCGGTCTCGTGCAGCGCGGGCTCCAGGCCGGCCATCGCGTTGGTGAAGGCGGGCAGTACCTCGTGGGCCGAGCTGCCGGCCACCGCGACGCGCTTGCGGGTGTCGTGGGCGAGCAGGTCGACCCGGTCGCCGGCCCGGGTGGCGAGGGCGGTGAGCAGCAGTGCGGCGTCCAGGGCGGCGTCCAGCCGGGGGGCGTCGCCCACCCGGCCGGCCGAGGTGCGGCCGGTGTCGAGGACGACGAGGATGTGCCGGTCGCGTTCGGGGCGCCAGGTGCGGACGGCGACGGTGCTGCGGCGGGCGCTGGCGCGCCAGTCGATGGAGCGGACGTCGTCGCCGGGCAGGTACTCGCGCAGGGAGTCGAACTCGGTACCCTGGCCGCGGGTCAACACCGAGGTGCGGCCGTCGAGTTCGCGGAGCCGGGCCAGCCGGGAGGGCAGGTGCTTGCGGCTGGTGAACGGGGGCAGCGCGCGGACCGTCCAGGGGACGAGGTGCGAGCCCTGGCGGCCGGCCAGGCCGAGCGGGCCGAGCGAGCGGACCGTCACCCGGTGGGCGTGGTGGTCGCCGCGGCGGGTGGGGGTGAGCACGGTGGTGGTCCGGCGCCGTTCGCCGCCGGGCAGGGCCAGGGTGTGCCGGGAGGCGGCCTCGGCGGTGCCGGGGCGCCAGGCGGAGGGGGCCCAGGCGTCCCGGAGCAGGCCCCGCAGTGCCCGGCCGGACGGGTTGGTGACGGTCAGTTCGACGGTGGCGCTCTCGCCGAGCCGGACGGTGGTGTCGCCGCCCCGTTCGATCCGCAGCGTGCGGACGGGGGCGGCGAGCACCAGGTCGACCGCGACGGCGATCAGCACCGCGCCGGTGACCAGGCCGATCCCGGTGGGGGACGGCAGCAGCAGGCCCACGACGAGCGCGCCGAGCGCGGCGAGCAGGGCGGTTCGCCCGGTGAGGGCCATGCGGTTGCGCTCCTTCGGGAACGGAACGGGGGCGGTGGGGTCAGCGGGGTGCGGGCGTCTGGGCGAGGACGGCCTGGATGACGGAGTCGGCGGTGACGCCCTCCATCTCGGCCTCGGCGCGCAGCGCGATCCGATGGCGCAGGGTGGGCAGGGCGAGCGCCTTGACGTCGTCCGGGGTGACGTAGTCGCGGCCGGCCAGCCAGGCCCAGGCGCGGGAGGCGGCGAGCAGGGCGGTGGCACCGCGCGGGGAGACGCCGATGGACAGCGAGGGGGAGTTCCGGGTGGCCCGGCAGAGGTCGACGATGTAGGCGAGGACCTCGGGGGAGACGGTCAGCCGGGCGATCTGCTCGCGGGCGGCGGTCAGGTGCTCGGGCCCGGCGACGGGGCGGACGCCGGCCGCGCCGAGGTCGCGCGGGTCGAAGCCGGCGGCGTGCCGGGAGAGCACCTGGAACTCCTGGTCGCGGTCGGGCAGCGGCAGGATCAGCTTGAGCAGGAAGCGGTCCAGCTGGGCCTCGGGCAGCGGGTAGGTGCCCTCGTACTCGACCGGGTTCTGGGTCGCGGCGACCAGGAACGGGGCGGGCAGTGCGCGCGGTTCGCCGTCCACCGTGACCTGGCCCTCCTCCATGGCCTCCAGCAGGGCGGCCTGGGTCTTGGGCGGGGTGCGGTTGATCTCGTCGGCGAGCAGCAGGTTGGTGAAGACCGGGCCGGGCTGGAAGGAGAACTCGGCGGTGCGGGCGTCGTAGACGAGCGAGCCGGTGACGTCGCCGGGCATCAGGTCGGGGGTGAACTGGATGCGCTTGGTCTCCAGGCTGAGCGCGGTGGACAGGGTGCGCACCAGCAGGGTCTTGGCGACGCCGGGGACGCCCTCCAGCAGGACGTGGCCGCCGCAGAGCAGTGCCACGACCAGGCCGGTGACGGCGGCGTCCTGGCCGACCACGGCCTTGCCGATCTCGGCGCGCAGGGCGGTCAGCGCGGCGCGCGGGTCGGTGGCGGGGGTAGCGGGTGCCGTGCCGGGGACGGAGCGGAGCTGGGCGGTTGCCTGGTCGGTCACGGGTTCCGTACCTGCCTTTCGAGGGCGTCGAGGTCGTCGGCGAGCCGCAGCAGCGCGGCGTCGTCGGTCGGGGGCGGGCCGTACAGCAGGGCCCGGACGTCCCCGGCGGGCCGTTCGGGCAGCCGGTCGGCCACGGCGACGCAGAGCGCGTCGGGGTCGGGTGCGCCGGCCCGGAGCGGGACGCCCAGGGCCGGGGCGAGGCGGTGGGCGGCGGCGGTGCGCAGGGCGTCGGCGGCGCGGCCGCGGGCCTTGGCCCGGCGGTACAGCCGGGCGCGGCCCTCGGTGGTCTCGGCGGCGCGGACCACCACGGGCAGGTTCTCGCTGATCACCGGGCCGAGCCGGCGCCCGCGCCACAGGGCGGCGAGCACGGCGGCGACGGCGAGCTGGTAGCCGGCCCAGTGCCAGCCGCGCGGGAGGTAGTCGCCGAAGGTCTTGGTGCGGGCGCCTTCGGGGAGGGGGACGGAGTAGTCGGGCAGGTGCCAGGTGAGGCGGGGCTGGGAGCCGAGCAGGCCGAGGGCGAGGGCGGCGTCGCCGTCCTGGGCCAGCCGGCCGTTGCTGAGGAAGGCGCCGCTGCCGAGCACGATGACGTCGTGGCCGCCGTCGCCGACCGGGATGCCGACCAGCGGGTAGCCGTGGCCGCGCGGGTAGCAGCCCTCGCCGCGGCTGCCGCTGGTGTAGAGCATGCCGCCCTGCTGGGCGCTGCCCGCGCGGACGGCCTCGGGGAGGGTGCACTCCGCGGGGGTGGAGCGGACGGAGGCGTACGGCAGCCCCCCGGTGTCGTCGGACGGCCGGATGCCGGGGGCGAGGGCGGTGAGCGCGGCCGGGCCGGGGGCGACCAGCACCAGCCGTCGGTGCCGGGCGGCGGCGACGGCGCGCAGCTGGGCGGGGCTGAGCAGGTCGGGTTCGGGCAGGACGAGGGTGTCCGGGCCGGCCGGGGCGGCGGTCGGGTCGGAGGTGAATCCGGCCTTGACGCCCTGGCGTTCGAGCAGGGCGACGACGGCGTGGGCGCCGTCGCGGTCGTACGAGCGCGGGTCCAGCGGCGGGTAGCGGTGGTCCTGGCCGAGGGCGGACACGGCGGCGGCGCCGATCAGCAGGGCGGCGAGGACGGCCAGGTACCAGCGGGCCCGGCGCCACAGGCCCCGGGCGGTGGGGGTGAGGCTGGTCGGGGTGGCGGCGGGGGACGGTGCGGGGGCGGGGGCGGTCATGCCGCTCCTCCTGGGGTCGGCGCCGGGGCCGGGGCGGGTGCGAGGACGGGGCGGGTGCGCTCCAGCGTCCGGTCGAGCTCGTGCAGCAGCCGGTACGCGGCCTGGTCGGCGGTGCGCTCGCCGTAGGCGATGTCGTCGAAGGTCCGGGCGGCCGCGGCCAGCGCGGCGGCGTGCTCGGGCAGGGCCCGTCCGGCCTCGGCGGCGGCCTCGTCGGCGGTGCGGCCGGGGCGGGTGTCGAGCAGGGTGCGCTCCTCCAGGCTCCGGACCAGGGCGCGCATCTGCTCGCGGACGGCCTCGGACCAGCGTCCGGCGGCGGCGTGCCCGGCGGCGTCCGCCCGGTACTGGTCGGCGCTGCGCGGTCCGCCGTCGCCGTACACGTCCTGGGCGGTGCGGGCGGCTCGGCGGGGTGCGCCGAGCCGCCACCAGAGGGCGGCGCCGATCAGCACCGCGACGATCAGGAAGAGGATCAGCCCGGTGGTGCCGGTGGTGCCGTCGCCGGAGATGCTGTCGAGCGCGTCGGCGAGGTGGTCGTAGACCCAGTCCGCGATCCGCTTCAGGACGGACGGGTCGTGCTTGTGGTACTCCGCGTCGAGGAGCTCGTCACGGGCGGCGTCGCGCGCCGGGTCCCGTGGGACGGTGACCGGGGCGCCGCCCGCGACGAGGAGCCTGTCCCCCCAGGTAGGCATCCGGTTCAGCGCCTCGCCGCGGTGGGATCGCCCGGCCCGCCCCAGCCGGTGGCGCCGTGCTCGGGCAGTCCGGCCGCGCGGGCGAGCTCGATGTCCAGGGCCTCGCGGCGGATCCGCTGGTCGATGTAGACCAGCACGCCGACGGCGGCGATGAACGGGGTGGTGAAGGTGCCGGCGATGATGCCGGCGACCGCCAGGAGGATCACCATGGCGGCGCTCTGGTCGACGGTGTCGGGCAGTCCCTGGGCGTCGAGGTCCTCGAAGCCGAGGGCCAGGCCGAGGATCTGGAAGGGGACGGCGATGACGACGGTGGCGACGAGCGCCAGCACGTGGCTCAGCAGGGTGATGCCGAAGACCCGCCACCAGGCGCCGCGCACCAGGCGCCGCGAGCGCGACAGCGCGGTCAGCACGCCCTGCTTCTCCAGCATCAGGGCGGGGGCGGCGAGGCTGAAGCGCACGTAGAGCCAGAGGGCGACCGGCATGGCCAGCAGGCCGACCAGGGCCAGCAGGCCGGTGATCGCGGGGGAGCCCGAGCCGCCGGCGGAGTAGCCGAGCAGCGGGGCGAAGCCGAGCAGTGCCACGCCGGGGCCGATCAGGGCGGTGAGCACGGTCAGCCCGAGCAGCTGGACCATCCGGGGCCGGGCGTCGTTCCAGGCCTCCCTGGCGGTCGTGGACCGGCCGAGGACGGCGCGGCTGACCACGACGGTGAGCAGGGCGGTGACGATCACGCCGAGCAGCAGCTGCAACGGCACGTCGGCCAGCAGCCGCAGGGTCGGGGTGGCCTCGCCGGTCCGGCCCTTGACCAGCAGGTCGACCAGGATGCTGCAGGCCTGGGCGAGCACGGCGATGCCGAGGGACAGCGCGAGCACGGTGCGCCAGTGCCGGCGCACGGTGGTGACGCCGCCGTCCAGCAGCTCGCCGAAGCTCAGCGGGCGCAGCGGGATGACGCCGGGCTTGGGGCTCGCCGGGGCGCCCCAGCCGTACGGGTGGTGGCCGCCGGGCGGCTGCTGTCCCCACGGCTGTCCCCACCGGGGGGCGCCGGCCGGGCCGGTCCAGCCGGGGGCGGGCTGCGGTGGTGCCGACGGCCCGGGCGCGGCGGCGGGCGCGTCGGCCGGGGGCCGGGCGTCGTCGCGGGGCGGCTCGGACGAGCTGGGCGAGGCCCAGCCCGGGGTGTCGGTCATCACTGCTCCTCGGAGGGCGTCACGGGCGCGACCGCGGACGGATCTTCCGCCCGCACGCAGCGCCCATCGTGCCATGGGGGCGGAAACCGGCCCCACGGCGATCCGGTTGCTGACCGGCAACGGTCGTGCGCGGTGGGCCGGGTGGTGGTCCGCGAGGGCTCCCCGGGCGCTCCGGCGGGGGACAATCGCCCGGTATGGCCGGAATGCACCGGCGAGTGAGTTGGCCGTTCTGGAGCATTGGTACTGCTGTGCGGCAGGTCACAATCCGGTAATGAGAAGATGGACGCATGAAGGGACGCGTCCTCGTCGTTGATGACGACTCCGCACTGGCCGAGATGCTCGGCATCGTGCTGCGTGGTGAGGGTTTTGAGCCGTTTTTCGTCGCGGATGGGGACAGGGCGCTAGCGGCGTTCCGGGAGACCAAGCCCGACCTGGTCCTGCTCGACCTGATGCTGCCCGGCCGGGACGGCATCGACGTGTGCCGGCAGATCCGGGCGGAGTCCGGCATCCCGATCGTGATGCTGACCGCGAAGACCGACACGGTCGACGTCGTCGTGGGCCTGGAGTCGGGTGCCGACGACTACGTCACCAAGCCGTTCAAGCCCAAGGAGCTGGTGGCCCGGGTGCGTGCCCGGCTCCGCCGTGCCGAGGAGCCCACCCCCGAGCAGCTGACCATCGGCGACCTGGTGATCGACGTGGCCGGCCACTCGGTGAAGCGGGACGGCCGGGGCATCCCGCTGACCCCGCTGGAGTTCGACCTGCTGGTCGCGCTGGCCCGCAAGCCCTGGCAGGTGTTCACCCGCGAGGTGCTGCTGGAGCAGGTCTGGGGCTACCGCCACGCGGCGGACACCCGCCTGGTCAACGTCCATGTGCAGCGCCTGCGTTCCAAGATCGAGAAGGACCCGGAGCGCCCCGAGATCGTGGTGACCGTCCGCGGCGTCGGCTACAAGGCCGGACCCAGCTGACGTGACGGAGCGGGCAGACGACACCCCGTCGGGTTCCGCGACCGACGGGGCGGGTGCGGTGCGCGGCGACGTGCTGAGCTCGACCACCCGCCGCCGCGGCCCTTCCGGCGCGGTCGGGCTGGTGCGGCGTCAGCTGCGCCGCCCCGTGCACCGGGTGACCGCGCTCTACCGCCGGTCGATCCAGCTCCGCGTGGTCGCGGTCTCCCTGCTGGCGTCCATCGCGGTCGTCCTGGTGCTGGGCGTGGTCGTGGTGGCGCAGGTGCGCAACGGGCTGCTCGGCACCAAGACGGACGCCGCCCGCGCGCAGGCCCGGATCGGCTTCCAGGTCGAGCAGAAGAAGATCGACGAGGCCCGGGACCAGAAGCTGCGCGGCACCGGCGACCCGACCGTCGACGAGACCGGCACCTGGCTGCTGCGGCAGGTCAACGACCTGGCCGGGAGCGGGCAGACGGTCTATTCGGTGATCGCGATGGCCCCCGGCACCGGCACCGTCGCCCCGGACACCGCCGGCTTCGCGCCGCGCTACTCGGGCGACATCCAGCCGATCAGCATCCCGGACACCCTGCGGGCCAAGCTGCTCGCCGAGCCCGGCCAGATGTTCGAGCAGCCGACCCGGATCCACCGCTCGCCGGACAGCAGCGTCAAGTCCGAGCCCGGGCTGGCCCTCGGCATGCAGTTCGCCGGCCCGGCCGGGACGCCGTACCAGCTGTTCTACGTGTTCTCCTTCGGCCAGGAGACCGACACCCTCAACCTGGTCACCGGCACCCTGGCGACCGCCGGCGTGTTCGTGGTGATCCTGATGGGTGGCATCGCCTGGGTCGTGGTGCGCCAGGTGGTCACCCCGGTCCGGATGGCCGCCGGGATCTCCGAGCGGCTCGCCGACGGGCACCTGGAAGAGCGGATGAAGATCACCGGGACGGACGACATCGCCCGCCTCGGGGAGTCCTTCAACCGGATGGCCAACGCCCTCCAGACGCAGATCCGCCAGCTGGAGGAGCTGTCCCGGGTGCAGCGGCGCTTCGTCTCGGACGTCTCGCACGAGCTGCGCACCCCGCTGACCACGGTCCGGATGGCCGCCGACCTCATCTACGACAGCCGCGAGGACCTGGACCCGATGGCGGCCCGCTCGGCCGAACTCCTCCAGGGCCAGCTGGACCGCTTCGAGTCGCTGCTCGCCGACCTGCTGGAGATCAGCCGCTTCGACGCCGGTGCCGCGATCCTGGACGCCGAGCCGGTCGACCTGCGCGAGATCGTCGGCCGGGTGGTGGAGGCCGCCGAACCGCTCGCCGAGGCCAAGGGCAGCGCCGTGGTGATCCGCGGCGACGGCGAGCCGGTGCTGGCGGAGGTGGACTCCCGCCGGATCGAGCGCATCCTGCGCAACCTGGTGGTCAACGCGCTGGAGCACGGCGAGGGCCGCGACGTGGTGGTCCGGCTGGGCTCCGCGGACGGCGCGGTCGCCGTCGGCGTGCGCGACTACGGCATCGGCCTCAAGCCGGGCGAGGCGTCCCGGGTGTTCCACCGCTTCTGGCGGGCCGACCCGTCCCGGGTGCGGACCACCGGCGGCACCGGCCTCGGCCTGTCGATCGCGGTCGAGGACGCCCACCTGCACGGCGGGTGGCTCCAGGCCTGGGGCGAGCCCGGCGGCGGCTCGCACTTCCGGCTCACCCTGCCGCGCACCCGCGGCGGGGAGATCACCCGGGCCCCGTTCCGGCTGGAGCCGGAGGACTCCCGCAACAACCGGGGCCTGGGCGCCCAGGGCACGCCGTACCGGAGGGCGATCAGCCCGGCCGGCGCGACGGCGACGGCCGCCGTCGACGAGCACGCGGAGACGCCGGAGGGCGCGGGCAACGGCCTCGGCAGCGGGCTCGGCGGGGTGCTGAACATCGGCGGCCCCGGACTGGGCCGGCGCCGATTGCCCGAGGGGCCGCGGTCGGACCCTTCGGACGTGTGGACGGCGGGCGGTTACGGGGCCACCGGCGCCCAGGTGATGGTGGACCCGACGCCGGGACGGCCGTCGGTGGCACAGCGGACGGCGGAGCCGGACGCGACGGGTGGGACGACGGACGCGGAGGGGTCGCAGCGTGCGAAGGACGAGCAACAGGACTGAGCCGCGGCTCCTGGCGGCGGTCGGCGCGCTGCTCGGCGCCCTGGTGGCGAGCGGCTGCGCGGCCATGCCCGACTCGGGCGGCATCACCAAGGTGGAGCTGTCCCAGGGCCCGGCCGACAAGAACCTCCAGGCCCGGGTCTACCCGGTGGCGCCCGGCCGGGGGGCCAAGCCGACCGAGCTGCTGACCGGGTTCCTGGACGCGGTGACCGCCGACGAGGGCTACGACACGGCGCGCAAGTACCTCACCGAGAGCGCCGCCGCGACCTGGAACCCGGACGCCGGGATCCAGGTGCTCTCCGCCACCACCATCCCGGCCGGCCAGGACGTCAGCGCCGCGGACACCCAGGTCTCCGCGGCGGTGAGCGGGCAGTTGGTCGCCACCGTCGACGAGAAGCACTCGTACCTGCTGGTCGCCGGCCAGAACAACAACGTCTCCTCGGACTTCACCTTCGTCCGGGAGAACGGCGAGTGGCGGATCGACAAGCTGCCGCCCGGCGTGATCATGAACGAGACCAACTTCCGGAACAGCTTCCGGCAGGTCGAACGGTTCTTCTACGCCGCGCCGGACCCGTCGGCGGTGGTCTCCGGGAACACCGGCCAGGAGGTGCTGATCGCCGACCCGATCTACCTGCGGCGCCGGATAAACCCGCTCATCTCGGCCGCCCGGGCGCTCGTCCACGGCCCCTCCAGCTGGCTCGCTCCGGTGGTCGGGACGGCGTTCCCGGCCGGCGCCACGGTCGAGTCGGTGACCATCGACGACAGCCGGGTCGCCCACGTGCAGCTCGGCAACGCGGACGTCGGCGAGCCGATGGCCTGCCGCCGGATGGCGACCCAGCTCTTCTACACGCTCGCCGACCAGGGCAAGGGCCAGGTCGAACGGCTGGAGCTGAAGGGCGGGCACGGCTCCTGCACGGCCAGCCGCAGCGACCAGCCGTCCACCGGCCCCGGCGCGCTGGCCGGGCGGGCCTCGACCCAGCCGTACTACCAGCGCGCCGACAACGGCGTGCTGATGATGCTGACCGACGAGGGGCGCACCGGCGACCCGGTCCACGGCGCCCTGGGCAAGCCGCAGCCGAACGGCACGCCGCCGCTCGGCACCATCGCGGTCAGCAGGGACGGCACCGTGGCCGCCGCGGTCAGCGGGGACGGCCACCAGGTCTACTCGGTGCCGCTGGCGGAGGGGTCCGTGATGGGCGAGCCGGTGCTCAGCTCGCCGGCCAAGGGCGGTGACAAGGACGACGGCTTCGGCTCGCCCAGCTGGGACGGGCGGGGTGACCTCTGGGTGGTGGACCGCAACAAGCAGAGCCCGCGGGTGGTGATGGTGCGCGGCAACAAGTCGTACACCGTGCCGGTCGAGGGGCTGACCGGGCAGACCGTGGAATCGCTCAAGATCGCCTCGGACGGCGCCCGGATCGCCCTGGTGGTCAAGACCCCGGGCGTGGCCACCACTTCACTGATGTTCGGGCTGGTGGTGCACGGCGGCACCAGGGACGCGCCGACCGCGAAGATCACCGGGCTGCGCCGGGCGGCCCCCACCCTCACCGACGTCGCCTCGGTGTCCTGGGCGGAGACCGACCAACTGCTGGTGCTCGGCAAGGAGGCCGACCGGACCCAGCAGCTGCACTACATCAGCACCGACGGCTCGCAGAGCTCGGACACCCAGCTGGGGATCGGCGAGAGCATGCGGACAGTCTCGGCCTCGGAGTCCCGCGGGGACGTGCTCACCCAGGCGCCGCCGGTGCTCGCGGTGGCGGACGCCAAGGTCTACCGGCTGCTCAACAACCAGTGGCGGGAAGCCCAGTTGGTCGACAAGCCGCGCTCGTTCTTCTACCCCGGCTGAGGGTTGGGGGGCTGAGGGGGCGGCTGAGGGATCGTCCGGCCGACGGGTCGTAGGGGCGGCGGGTCGCCCGCCCGACGGGCCGTCGGGCCGGGGCCGCCCCGTTCGGCCGCCGGTTCAGCCGGCCGGGCGCACCGTGGCCGCGACCGTGGCGCCCGCCCGGGCCGGCAGCCCGGCGTCCGCCAGTGCCCGGGCCGCCTCGGCGAGGCTGGCCCCGGTGGTCACCAGGTCGTCCACCAGCACCGGGTGACGGCCCGCCAGGCCCGCCCGCCCCGTCCGGGCGCGCGGCAGCACGGTGAGCGCGCCGTGCAGGTTGCGGCGGCGCTCGGCCGCGTTCAGCCCGGTCTGGTCGGCGACCGGCCGGGCGTGCCGCAGCAGTGGCGCCGTCCGGACGTCCAGGCCGGCCCGGCGCAGCGAGCGGGCGGCCGCGCCGGCCAGCCGCAGCGTCGGATCGTGCCCGCGGGCGCGGACGGCCGAGCGCGTCGAGGGCATCGGGACCAGCAGCAGCGGCGCGGCCCCGGCCCGTGCCCCCAGGGCGGAGCGCACCGCCCGGCCGAGGGCCTCGCCGAGCGGCCCGGCCAGCCGCACCGCGCCCCGCTCCTTGTGCGCGAGCAGCAACTGCCGGACCTGGCCGGTGTACGGCGCGGCGGCGTGCGTCCAGGGCAGCAGGGTGGGGGCGGGCCGTGCGGTGGCCAGCACGTGCCGGCAGGCCGGGCAGAGCTGGGCGCGTTCGCCGCCGCAGCCCGCGCAGTCGGCGGGCAGCAGGACGTCCAGCAGCCCGGCCAGCGCGTGGCCGAGGGGCCCGCGGACGGACGGCGGGCGGGCGGGGGAGGGGGACGGCGGCACGGCTGCTCCTGGCGGCAGGCACGGAGAGTCAGCACAGAGTGCGCCGTATGGGGGGCGTTGTCCAGGTATTTACCCATACTTCACCCGGGAGGGGGTAGACAGGGGTCACCAGCTTGACCGCCCGAGCGCAATATCGGGTCATACCCTCCTTATCGCCTGAGGAGGCGAAAAACCCGTGTGAGGTGTTCGATAAGGCCCAGGGGGTTTCAACCGTCCCTGGTGGGGAGGAAGTGAGGTGAGGGCCAGTCGTTTCCCGCCGCTGGCGGTGGGGGCGGGGGGTCGGCAGTGGATGGGCTGGTCCAGCTGGGTCTCAGCCCGGTCCGGTAGCACCCGGATCGGCGTCAGCACGAGGGATCGGAGTTCTGCGTGGACATCGTCGTCAAGGGCCGCAAGACCGAGGTGCCCAAGAGGTTCCGCGAGCACGTGGCCGAGAAGCTGGAGAAGGTCCAGAAGTTCGACGCCAAGGCCATCAGCCTCGACGTCGAGGTGTCCAAGGAGCACAACCCGCGGCAGGCCGACCGCTCCGATCGGGTGGAGATCACTCTCCGCAGCCGCGGGCCCGTGATCCGGGCCGAAGCCGCCGCGGGGGACCCGTACGCGGCGCTCGACCTGGCTTCGGCGAAGCTCGACGCGCAGTTGCGCAAGTCCGCGGACCGGCGTCGGGTGCACAAGGGCGGCGCGAACGGCCGCACCCCGATCAGCGTCGCCGAGGCGACCGCGGCCCTGGCCGCGCTGCCGGACGAGACGGCGCTGGAGGGCGAGACGAACGCCGTCCCCAAGACCAAGATCGGATCCCTGGAAGTGGAGGGCGAGGGCCCGCTGGTGGTGCGGGAGAAGACCCACCCGGCCGCCCCCATGGCGCTGGACCAGGCGCTCTACGAGATGGAGCTGGTCGGCCACGACTTCTACCTCTTCGTGGAGAAGGACAGCGGCCTGCCGAGCGTGGTCTACCGCCGGCGCGGCTACGACTACGGCGTCATCCACCTGCAGACCGATCTCTCGGCCGGGCCGGGCGGTGGCGCCGGCGGCGCGATCAACGGGTTCGACGGCGAGGACTGACCGTCCGAGCGGTGATGGAGGGGTGACCCCGGCGGCCGTGGCCGCCGGGGTCACCGGCGTTTCGGCGCAGGGTGGTTCGAACGCCGTCGTGTCCCGGGCGAAGGGGTCACCCGATGCGGGGGAATCGGCACCGGAGCGTGACCGTGGGGGCGTCGGAGCGTGGAATGATTGGCGCACGACGACCCGCGAAGGGGGAGGAGCGGATGGGGGATCACTTCGGGCTGGGGCCCGGGGTCGGGCCAGGGCTGCCGTTGGGGGCGGAGGAGGAGCCCGCGTACGAGCCGCGCCGGGGTGAGCCGATCCGTGTGCTGGTGGTGGACGACCACGCGCTGTTCCGCCGGGGGCTGGAGATCGTCCTCGCGGAGGAGCCGGACATCAAGGTCGTGGGCGAGGCGGGGGACGGCGCCGAGGCCGTGCTGAAGGCCGCCGACCTGCTGCCCGACATCATTCTCATGGACGTCCGGATGCCCCGCCGCAGCGGGATCGAGGCCTGCACGGCGATCAAGGACGTGGCGCCCAGCACCAAGATCATCATGTTGACGATAAGCGACGAGGAGGCCGACCTCTACGAGGCGATCAAGGCCGGGGCGACCGGCTACCTGCTCAAGGAGATCTCCACCGACGAGGTCGCCACCGCGATCCGCGCGGTCGCCGACGGCCAGTCGCAGATCAGCCCGTCGATGGCGTCCAAGCTGCTCACCGAGTTCAAGTCGATGATCCAGCGCCGCTCCGACGACCGGGACCTGGTGCCCGCACCCCGGCTCACCGACCGGGAGTTGGAGGTGCTCAAGCTGGTGGCGACCGGGATGAACAACCGGGAGATCGCCAAGGAGCTGTTCATCAGCGAGAACACCGTGAAGAACCACGTGCGCAACATCCTGGAGAAGCTCCAGCTGCACTCCAGGATGGAGGCCGTGGTGTACGCGATGCGGGAGAAGATCCTCGAAATAGGGTGAGCCGGGCGGGACTTGCCCGTCCCTACCCGCTCGCCAGCAGCTTCTCCAGGGCCGGGCGCAGCCGCTCGTCGTGCAGCGTCCCGACCCGCACCTCCTCGCAGCCGACCCAGGCGGCCGCCTCGCGCAGCGCCGCCGCCAGCGCCTCGACGTGCCGTGCGCCGCCGTCCCGGCCGCCCTCCAGCGAGACCTGCCGGGCGACCAGGGTGCGGCCCTCGCGGGCCGGGTCGACCCGGCCGACCAGGCGGCCGCCGGCCAGCAGCGGCATCGCGAAGTAGCCGTGCACCCGCTTGTGCTTGGGCGTGTAGGCCTCCAGCCGGTGCGTCATGCCGAAGATCCGCTCGGTGCGGGGGCGGTCCCAGATCAGCGAGTCGAACGGCGAGAGCAGGGTGGTGCGGTGGCGCCCGCGCGGGGCGGTGGCGAGGGCGGCCGGATCGGCCCAGGCCGGGGCCGGGGCGCCGTCCGGGCCCCAGCCGGCCACCTCGACCGGGACGAGCCCGCAGTCGGCGAGCACCGGGTCCAACTGCTCGGGGCGCAGTCGGTGGTAGTCCAGCAGATCGGCCCGGGTGGCCACGCCGAGCGCGGCGCCGCTCTGGGCGGCCAGGGTGCGCACGCACTCCTCGTCCGACGGATCCCGGCCGAACAGGGCGTCCGGGACGGCCTGTTCGGCCAGCGCGTAGACCCGCTTCCAGCTCCGGCGCTCGGTGCAGACCACGTCGCCGAAGGCCAGCGCGCGCTCCACCGCGATCTTGGTGTCGGACCAGTCCCACCACTCGGAGGTCCTCTTGGCGCCGCCCAGCTCGGTGGAGGTCAACGGCCCCTCGGCGCGCAGCCGGTCGAGCACGGCGCGGTGGGTCTCGGGGGCGACCCGCTGGTTCCAGACGTGGCCGCGGTCGCGGTAGCGGCGGCGCCGGAAGGCGAAGAGCGGCCACTCCTCGATCGGCAGGACGCAGGCCGCGTGCGACCAGTACTCGAAGCTGGTGCCGCCGCCCCAGTAGGCCGCCTCGACGGCCGGGCGGCCGACCGCGCCGAGGCGGGCGTAGGGCACCAGCTCGTGGGAGCGGGCGAGCACCGAGATGGTGTCCAACTGGACGGCGCCCAGGTGGCGCAGCACCCCGCGCACCCCGGCCCGGCGGTCCGGCGTGCCCAGCAGGCCCTGGGCGCGCAGGACGATCCGGCGGGCTTCGTCCGCGCCGAGGACGGCGACGGGAGCGGGGGCGGGGCCCGCGGAGGGGGCGGGACTGGCGGCAGCGGCGGTCATGCCGGGGAGCGTAGCCCGGGGCACCGACAGCGGCCCCGGGCGGTGCCCGGGCCCGGGGTCAGCCCGCCAGGTCCTCGGCCAGCAGCGAGGCGACCCAGGCGTCGTGGAAGACGCCGCGCTGCTCGGCGTACGAGCGCAAGGTGCCCTCGAAGCGGTACCCGGCCTTCTCGGCGACCGCGCGGGAGCCCTCGTTGCCGACGTACGCCTGCCACTCCAGGCGGCGCAGTCCGAGTCCGCGCAGGCCGTAGTGGGAGACGGCGCGGGCGGCCTCGGTGGTGTAGCCGCGGCCCCGGAACTCCTTCGTGGCCCACCACCCGATCTCGGCGGAGCCCGGGTCGTGGGGGCGCAGGACGAGCGCCTGGGAGCCGACCAACGCGCCGGACCCGCGCTCGAACACGCACCAGATCCGGTTGGCTCCGGTACGGCGCCCCTCGGGCGCGAGGTCGCGCACGAAGTACTCCGCGTCCTCGCGCCGGTAGGGCGAGGGGACGATCGTCCAGCGCTGGATCTCCGGGTCCTGGCAGGCGGCGAAGACCGCGTCGATGTCCTCCTCCCGCGGGGCGCGCAGCACCAGGCGGTCGGTGGTGAGTGTGGGCAGCTCGGCGGGGAGGGGTTCGTCCATGAACGGATTATTCCGCCGCGGATGGGGGACGGGCATCCGGCCGGGTGCCCAACTCCACGGCCCGCCGACCGTTTTGTCCCGGTGGACGGTGCTATCGGGCCATGTGCCCGGGCGGGTGACACGGGAATACCGTGCTGACGCACCTCCCGGGGGATTGGACTCCTCGCATACGATGGCCCGTGCGGTGGGGTGGACCCCCCGTGCAGTCGTCCAGTGCCAATACAGGCAAGGAGCCCGCTCAAGTGTCCGTCTTCGACAAGATCCTGCGCGCCGGCGAGGGCAAGATCCTTCGCAAGCTGCAGCGGATTGCTGCCCAGGTCAACTCCATCGAAGAGGACTTCGTCAACCTCACCGACGCCGAGCTGCGCGCACTGACCGACGAGTACAAGCAGCGGCTCGCGGACGGCGAGACCCTGGACGACCTCCTCCCCGAGGCGTTCGCCACCGTCCGTGAGGCCGCCAAGCGCGTGCTCGGCCAGCGCCACTACGACGTCCAGCTGATGGGCGGCGCCGCCCTGCACTTCGGGTACGTCGCCGAGATGCGCACCGGTGAGGGCAAGACCCTCGTCGGCACCCTGCCCGCGTACCTGAACGCGCTGACCGGCAAGGGCGTCCACCTGATCACCGTCAACGACTACCTCGCCGAGCGCGACTCGGAGTGGATGGGCCGGGTGCACCGCTTCCTCGGCCTCGAAGTCGGCGTGATCCTGGGCAGCATGACGCCCGCCGAGCGCAAGCGCCAGTACGCGATGGACATCACGTACGGCACGAACAACGAGTTCGGCTTCGACTACCTGCGCGACAACATGGCCTGGTCGAAGGACGAACTCGTCCAGCGCGGCCACAACTTCGCGGTCGTCGACGAGGTCGACTCGATCCTGATCGACGAGGCCCGCACCCCGCTGATCATCTCCGGCCCGGCGGACCAGGCGACCAAGTGGTACGCCGACTTCGCCAAGCTGGTGCTGCGCCTGAAGATCGACCGCGACTACGAGGTCGACGAGAAGAAGCGCACCGTCGGCATCCTGGAGGAGGGCGTCACCCGGGTCGAGGACTACCTGGGCATCGACAACCTCTACGAGTCGGTGAACACCCCGCTGGTCGGCTTCCTGAACAACGCCATCAAGGCGAAGGAGCTGTACAAGCGGGACAAGGACTACGTCGTGATGAACGGCGAGGTCATGATCGTCGACGAGCACACCGGCCGCATCCTGGCCGGCCGCCGCTACAACGAGGGCATGCACCAGGCGATCGAGGCCAAGGAAGGGGTGGAGGTCCAGAACGAGAACCAGACCCTGGCCACCATCACCCTCCAGAACTTCTTCCGCCTGTACGACAAGCTCGCGGGCATGACCGGTACCGGCACCACCGAGGCCGCCGAGTTCCACCAGATCTACAAGCTCGGCGTGGTGCCGATCCCGACCAACAAGACGCCGCTGCGCATCGACCAGCCCGACCTGATCTACAAGTCGGAGCCGGCCAAGTTCGCCGCCGTGGTCGAGGACATCGCCGAGAAGCACGAGAAGGGCCAGCCGGTGCTGGTCGGCACCGTGTCGGTCGAGAAGTCCGAGTACCTGTCGCAGGAGCTGCGCAAGCGCGGCATCCCGCACGAGGTGCTGAACGCCAAGCACCACGAGCGCGAGGCGCAGATCGTCGCGCAGGCCGGCCGCAAGGGCGCCGTCACCGTCGCCACCAACATGGCCGGCCGTGGCACCGACATCATGCTGGGCGGCAACGCCGACCACCTGGCCGCCGCCGAGCTGGCGCAGCGCGGGCTGACCCCGACGGACACCCCGGAGGAGTACGAGGCCGCGTTCCCGGCCGCGCTGGAGAAGGCCAAGGCCTCGGTGAAGGCCGAGCAGGAGGAGGTCAAGGAGGCCGGTGGCCTCTACGTCCTCGGCACCGAGCGGCACGAGTCGCGCCGCATCGACAACCAGCTGCGCGGCCGCTCCGGCCGTCAGGGCGACCCGGGCGAGTCCCGCTTCTACCTGTCGCTGGGCGACGACCTGATGCGCCTGTTCAAGGCCGGCATGGTCGAGCGCGTGCTCTCGATGGCGAACGTGCCCGAGGACGTGCCGATCGAGTCCAAGATGGTCACCCGCGCCATCGCCTCGGCCCAGACCCAGGTCGAGCAGCAGAACTTCGAGATCCGCAAGAACGTCCTCAAGTACGACGAGGTGCTCAACCGCCAGCGCGAGGTCATCTACGGCGAGCGCCGCCGGGTGCTGGAGGGCGAGGACCTCCAGGAGCAGGTCGGCCACTTCATGGACGACACCGTCGAGGCGTACGTCCGGGCGGCCACCGGTGAGGGCTTCGAGGACGACTGGGACCTGGACAAGCTCTGGTCGGCGCTCAAGCAGCTCTACCCGATCACCCTGGACCTGGAGGAGCTGGAGGAGGAGGCCGGCGGCCAGGCCGGGATGACCCCCGAGTTCCTGATCAAGTCCATCCAGGAGGACATCCAGGCCCAGTACGGCGCCCGGGAGGACCAGCTCGGCTCGGAGATCATGCGTGAGCTGGAGCGCCGGGTCGTGCTGTCGGTGCTGGACCGCCGCTGGCGCGAGCACCTCTACGAGATGGACTACCTCCAGGAGGGCATCGGCCTGCGGGCCATGGCGCAGCGCGACCCGCTGGTGGAGTACCAGCGGGAGGGCTTCGACATGTTCACCGCGATGATGGAGGGCATCAAGGAGGAGTCCGTCGGCTACCTGTTCAACCTGGAGGTCCAGGTCGAGCAGCAGGTCGAGGAGGTCCCGGTCGAGGACGCCCAGGTGGCGCTCGACAAGCTGGAGAAGGACGCCGCCCGCCCGGAGATCAAGGCCAAGGGCCTGGAGGCCCCGAAGCCGCAGCGGCTGCACTACACGGCCCCCTCGGACGAGATCGGCGGCGGTGTCATCGAGGGCGACTTCGAGGACCTCGCGCCGGAGGACGAGGGCGACGGGCTGACCCGCGCCGAGCGCCGCAAGGCCGCCAAGTCGGCCAAGGGCCGCCGCCGCAAGGCCTGAGCCGGTCACGGCGCCGGGCCGGGACGCACCGCCTCGGCGGGGCGCCGGACACCGGGCGTGACGACACCCAGGACGCCTCGCAGGGCGCCGTTCCCGGACCGGGACGGCGCCCTGCGCCGTTCGGTACCGCCGGGGGCGGGACAGGGCGCTCACCGGGCCTCCACGGCGGTGCACTGCCACTGTCCGGACGGGCCGCGCTGCTCCAGCCGGAAGGCCACCACGTGGTGCCGCCGGCCGAGGTCGACCCGCACGCAGGCCTCGACGGCGTCCGGCGAGGGGGAGCGGTCGTGCACCGGGCCGAGCCGGGGCCGGACGGCGGCGCCGCCGCGGCGCAGCGCTCCCGTGCGGACCAGCGAGGCGAGCTGTCCGTAGCCGTCCAGGCTGGTGTGCCGCATCAGCTGGCCGGAGGGCCGGGCGCCGGTGAGCACCTCGACCAGCCGGTGGGCGAACCGCGAGGCCAGCGCGCCGGGGTCGGGGCCGGGGGAGGGGGCGGCGGCGCAGGCGGCGCGCGGGTGGCGCGGTCGGCGCCCGGCCTGGTCGCAGCCGCCGGTGGCGCGCGGGCGGCGGTGCGGACGGGCGGTGAGCCGGGTGGTCAGGTGGTCGCCGAACGGGGTGGTCACGGGTGCTCCTCGGCCGGGTGGTGCGGGTACGGACGGGGCCAGGTTGGAGGCGTTCCGCGCGGAGCGGCAACGGGATTCCGGCCCGGCCGGGACAGGCCCCGGGTTTCACCTATCCGGGGGAACCGGCCAGTGCGGCGACGGGCCGGGCGGGCCGTTCACCGGCGCCGGGTTGACGGGCGGGAACGGGCCGCGGGGCCCGAAAGGGGACGCTCCGGCTGGGCGGACCGGGTGGCGGCGCCCGGTCGCCCCTTCACGCCGTGCCCGCCGGGCGTGCCCCGGCGGTGGGCGGGCCCGTCCGTACCGAGGGTGATCACGGGCGCCCCGGCGGCGCTTATTCTGGGGGGCGCTGGAGAAGCTGTGCCGCTGGACGAACCCCGCTGGACGAACCGGAGAGTGCCACCGATGCGCGTGTACGTGCCCACCACCCTGACCGGCCTGGCGGCGGCGCACGAGGGCGGCGCCCTGGAGCAGTCCGCCGCGTACGCCGTGACGCCCGCGCTGCGCGAGTGGTACGTCAGCGACGACCTGGAGGAGCTGGAGTACGCGGCGCTGAACCGGGCCGCCCAGTCCTCGCTGCGGCTGCTGGCCGGCGACCCGGACGCCCCGCGCCGCCGGGTCGTGGTGGCGCTGGACGTGGCCGACGCCTCGGTGCGCCCCTTCCCTGGCGACGAGTACCAGGACCAGGCCTCGCTCGGCCGGGTGGTGCTGGCCGGCCCGGTGCGGCTGGCCAAGGCCGCCGCGGTGCACGCCGACGTGGCCGACGACGAGGTGGTCACGGACGTCGCGGCGGCGGTGGCGGCGGTGGCCGCGGCCGACGCCGGCGACCAGGACGCCCAGTTCACCGTGGACGGCGCCGAGGACCACGACCTGCTCTGGTACGCGACCCAGGAGATCCCCTCGCTGCTGGCGTGAGACCTGCTGGCGTGACGCCAATGCCCGCCCGAGCGCTGCCCCGCCCAAGCGCTGCCCGCCCGAGCCCTGCCCTCGTGAGCCCCGATCGCCCGGGCCCGCCCGCGTGAGTTCCGTCCTACCGGCGTGTCGCCCGTCCGGGTTACCGTTTGGCCCCGTGCGCACTCACATCGTTTGGGACTGGAACGGCACCCTCTTCCACGACATGGAGGCGGTGCTCGGGGCGAGCAACGCCGCGTTCGCGACCATCGGTGTCGCACCGATGACCTTGCAGGAGTACCGCGAGCAGTACGAGATCCCGATCCCCCGCTTCTACGAGCGGCTGCTCGGGCGGATGCCCTCCCCGCAGGAGTGGCTGGAGCTCGACGACGTCTTCCACGTCCGCTACCGCGAGCTCAGCCCGGCCTGCGGCCTGACCGAGGGCGCGCGGGACCTGCTGGCGGGCTGGCAGTCGGCCGGGCACAGCCAGTCGCTGCTGTCGATGTACGACCACGACCGGCTGGTCCCGCTGGTCGACGCCTTCGGCCTGGCCGGGAACTTCCTGCGGGTGGACGGCCGCAGCGGCCCGTCCGGCGGTAAGAAGGCGGAGCACCTGACCCGGCACCTGGCCGCGCTCGGCGAGCAGGTCGACCCGGCCCGTACGGTGCTGATCGGCGACGCGGCGGACGACGCCCTGGCGGCCCTGGGCGCGGGCGCCCACGCGGTGCTCTACACCGGTGGTTCGCACACCCGGGAGAAGCTGGAGCCGGTCGGCGTCCCGGTGGTGGACAGCCTGGCCGAGGCGGTCGAGCTGGCCGGCCGGCTGGTCGGCTGAGCCCCCGGGCCCGGCCCGGCGGCGGGCGGCCGGGGCGGCCGTGGCGGCGGACGTGGCGGGCGCCACGTCCGCCGTCCGCGTGTCTGAACGGGCGGATCGCGCCCCGGCTGGTCAGGCTGGTGGCACAGCCGACCAGCCGCCAGGACGGAGCCCGCCATGCCCATCGACGCAGTCACCGAGGTGCCGACCCCGGCCAACGAGCCGGTGCGCTCGTACGCCCCCGGCAGCCCGGAGCGGGAGCGGCTGGTCCGGCGGCTGGACGAGCTGGCGGCCGAGCAGGTCCCGCTGCCGATGACCATCGGCGGTGAGCAGCGCTTCGGTGGTGGCGAGCGGATCGAGGTCGTCCAGCCGCACCACCACGCCGCCAAGCTCGGCGTGCTCGGCAACGCGACCCGGGAGGACGCCAGGGCGGCGGTGGACGCGGCGCTGGCCGCCGGGCGGCAGTGGCGCTCGCTCTCCTTCGACGACCGCGCGGCGGTCTTCCTGCGCGCCGCCGACCTGCTGTCCGGCCCGTGGCGGGAGACGCTCAACGCGGCCACCATGCTCGGCCAGTCCAAGACCGTGCAGCAGGCCGAGATCGACTCCGCCTGCGAGCTGATCGACTTCTGGCGGTTCAACGTCAGGTTCGCCCGGCAGATCCTGGCCGACCAGCCGATCTCCTCACCCGGCGTGTGGAACCGCACCGACCACCGCCCGCTGGAAGGTTTCGTCTACGCGGTCACCCCGTTCAACTTCACCGCGATCGCCGGCAACCTGCCGACCGCCCCCGCGCTGATGGGCAACACCGTGGTCTGGAAGCCCGCGCCCACCCAGACCCTGGCCGCGTACCACCTGATGCGGCTGCTGGAGGCGGCCGGGCTGCCGCCCGGGGTGATCAACCTGGTGACCGGCGACGGCCTCCAGGTCTCCCCGGTCGTACTGGCCGACCCGGCGCTCGCCGGGCTGCACTTCACCGGTTCGACCGCGACCTTCCAGTCCCTGTGGCAGACCATCGGCGCCAACATCGGCACCTACCGCACCTACCCGAGGATCGTCGGCGAGACCGGCGGCAAGGACTTCCTGCTGGCCCACCGCTCGGCCGACCCGGAGATCCTGCGGACCGCGCTGATCCGCGGCGCCTTCGAGTACCAGGGCCAGAAGTGCTCGGCGCTCTCCCGCGCCTACCTGCCGCGCAGCCTCTGGCTGAAGATCAAGGACGACTTCGTGTCCCAGGTGGACGCGCTCGCGGTGGGCGACGTGACCGACCTGTCCAACTTCATGGGCGCCCTGATCGACCGGCGCGCCTTCGAGAAGAACCGGGACGCCATCGACCGCGCGAAGGCGGACTCGACGATCGAACTGGCGGCCGGCGGGCAGTACGACGACGCGATCGGATGGTTCGTCCGGCCGACCGTCCTGGTCTCCTCCGACCACCGGGGCGAGATCTTCCGGACCGAGTACTTCGGCCCGATCCTCGCCGTCCACGTCTACGAGGACTCCCGCTGGGACGACGTGCTGCGCCGGGTCGACGAGGGCGCCCCGTACGGCCTGACCGGCTCGGTGATCGCGCAGGATCGTTACGCCATCGCCCAGGCCGTCGAGGCGCTGCGCTTCACCGCCGGGAACTTCTACATCAACGACAAGCCCACCGGAGCCGTCGTCGGCCAGCAGCCCTTCGGCGGCGGCCGGGCCTCCGGAACCAACGACAAGGCGGGCGCCGCCCAGAACCTGCTGCGCTGGACCTCGGCCCGGTCGATCAAGGAAACCTTCGTCCCTCCGACCCACCACGGATACCCGCATCTGGGCTGAGAGTGAACATCGGGCTCCGGATTGGACATGCTGTCCAGGACGGACCTGACTTGCTACGACTTTGCGCCTCGCTGTCCCTGTCCACCTTCGATTGATCCGGTTAGGCTGGCTGGCGTCGTCGGGTGGCTTGCAGGGCGAACGTGTCGTCCTACCCGCTGGGAGGACATTTCATGCGTCGCCATGAGCCCCTTTCAGTCGGATGGTGCGGCAGGATTGCGGTGACCCGTCGGTGTACATCCACACACCACCGAGTCACGCAACGGCGCGCGACAGGAGCCAAGAAGTCATGCAGACCAAGCTGGACGCAGCCAAGGCCGAGCTGCTCAAGAAGGCAGCCGCAGCCGCTGAGAACAGCCAGGTGGGGGGAGCGGCGCCGGGAGAGGGCCTGAGCAACGGCGCTCTGACCGCGTACCTGCACCACTACTACCTGCACACCGCGCCCGAGGACCTGGTCGACCGCGACCCGGTCGACGTCTACGGCGCGGCCGCCTCCCACTACCGCCTGGGCCTCAAGCGCCCGCAGGGCACCGCCGAGGTCCGGGTCCACACCCCCTCGGTCGAGGAGAACGGCTGGTCCTGCGGCCACACCGTGGTCGAGGTCGTCACCGACGACATGCCCTTCCTGGTCGACTCCGTCACCAACGAGCTGTCCCGCCAGGACCGCGCGATCCACATCGTGATCCACCCCCAGCTGCTGGTCCGCCGTGACATCACCGGCAAGCTGCTGGAGATCCTGGACATCGACGCCTGCTCGCGCAGCCAGGCCGCCGGAGCCGAGTGGCCGGCCGACGCGACCGTCGAGTCCTGGATGCACATCGAGATCGACCGCGAGACCGACCGCGAGGACCTGCGCGCCATCGAGTCCGACCTGCGCCGGGTGCTCGGCGACGTCCGCGAGGTCGTCGAGGACTGGGGCAAGATGCGCGAGAGCGCGCTGCGCCTGGCCGACGAACTGGCCGAGCAGCCCCCGGCCGGCCTGCCCGAGCAGGAGGTCGGCGAGGCCTGGGAGCTGATGCGCTGGCTCGCCGACGACCACTTCACCTTCCTCGGCTACCGCGAGTACGACCTGGTCGAGCACGAGGGCGAGGAGGTCCTCAAGGCCGTCGCCGGGACCGGCCTGGGCATCCTGCGCTCCGACCCGCACGGCCACGACGACGCCCACCACGCGGTCAGCGAGGCCTTCGGCCGGCTCTCCGCGCCGGTCCGCGCCAAGGCCCACGAGAAGAAGCTGCTCGTCCTGACCAAGGCCAACAGCCGCGCCACCGTGCACCGCCCGGCCTACCTGGACTACGTCGGCGTGAAGAAGTTCAACGCCGCCGGCGAGCCGATCGGCGAGCGCCGCTTCCTCGGCCTGTTCTCCTCCGCCGCGTACACCGAGTCGGTCACCCGCATCCCGGTCGTGCGCCGCAAGGTCCAGGCGGTCCTGGAGGAGTCCGGCTTCTCCAGCGACAGCCACGACGGCCGCGACCTGCTCCAGATCATGGAGACCTTCCCGCGGGACGAGATCTTCCAGACCCCGGCCTCCGAGCTGCTCTCCATCGCGACGAGCGTGCTCTACCTCCAGGAGCGCCGCAAGCTGCGGCTGTTCCTGCGCCAGGACGAGTACGGCCGCTACTTCTCGGCCTTCATCTACCTGCCGCGCGACCGCTACACCACGCGCATCCGGCTGCTGATCACCGACATCCTCAAGGAGGAGCTGAACGGCGCCACCATCGACTACACGGTGTACGCCACCGAGTCGGTGCTGACCCGCCTGCACTTCGTCGTCCGGGTCGCCCCGGGCACCGAGCTGCCGAAGCTCACCGACACGGACATCGAGCGGATCGAGAACCGGCTGGCCGAGGCCGCCCGGTTCTGGATGGACGGCTTCCACGACCAGCTGCACATCGAGCTGGGCGAGGAGAAGGCCGCCGAACTCGGCCACAAGTACGCCAACGCCTTCCCCGACGGCTACCGCGCCGACTTCCCGCCGCGCACCGCCGTCGCCGACATCAAGCAGATCGAGTCGCTGCACGGCGAGGGCGACTTCCGCCTGAACCTGTACCAGCCGGTCGGCGCCGGCGACGACGAGCGCCGCTTCAAGATCTACCGGGTCGGCGGCCCGATCTCGCTCACCGAGGTCCTGCCGGTGCTCCAGCGCCTGGGCGTCGAGGTGCTGGACGAGCACCCGTACGCGCTGCGCCGCTCCGGCGGCACCACCGCGTGGGTCTACGACTTCGGCCTGAAGCTGCGCGAGGCCACCGAGCTCACCGACGAGGCCCGCGAGCGCTTCCAGGAGACCTTCGCCGCCACCTGGACCGGCAAGGCCGAGAACGACGGCTTCAACGAGCTGGTGCTGACCGCCGGGCTGACCTGGCGCCAGGCGATGATGCTGCGCGCGTACGCCAAGTACCTGCGCCAGGCGGGCTCCACGTTCTCCCAGGACTACATGGAGGACGCGCTCCGCAACAACACCCACACCACCCGTCTGCTGGTCAACCTGTTCGAGGCCCGGCTGAGCCCCAGCCACCGCTCGGGCGCCCTGGAGCTGACCGAGGGCATCCTGGAGGAGCTGTCCGGCGCCCTCGACGAGGTCGTGTCGCTGGACGAGGACCGCATCCTGCGCTCCTTCCTGCACCTCATCAAGGCCACCCTGCGGACCAACTTCTTCCAGCGCGACGCCTCCGGCGAGTGGCACTCCTACGTGTCGGTGAAGTTCGACCCGAAGGCCATCCCGGACCTGCCGGCCCCGCGCCCGGCGTTCGAGATCTGGGTCTACTCGCCGCAGGTCGAGGGCGTGCACCTGCGCTTCGGCAAGGTCGCCCGAGGCGGTCTGCGCTGGTCCGACCGGCGCGAGGACTTCCGCACCGAGATCCTGGGCCTGGTCAAGGCGCAGATGGTCAAGAACACCGTCATCGTCCCGGTCGGCGCCAAGGGCGGCTTCGTCGCCAAGCAGCTGCCGGACCCGTCGGTGGACCGTGACGCCTGGCTGGCCGAGGGCGTCGCCTCGTACAAGACCTTCATCTCGGCGCTGCTGGACATCACCGACAACCTGGTCGGCGGCGAGGTCGTGCACCCGGCCGACGTGGTGCGCCACGACGAGGACGACACCTACCTGGTCGTCGCCGCCGACAAGGGCACCGCGACCTTCTCCGACATCGCCAACGGCGTCGCCGAGTCCTACGGCTTCTGGCTGGGCGACGCGTTCGCCTCCGGCGGCTCGGCCGGCTACGACCACAAGGGCATGGGCATCACCGCCCGCGGTGCCTGGGAGTCGGTCAAGCGCAACTTCCGCGAGCTCGGCGTCGACACCCAGACCGAGGACTTCACCGTCATCGGCATCGGCGACATGTCCGGCGACGTCTTCGGCAACGGCATGCTGCTCAGCGAGCACATCCGCCTGGTCGCCGCCTTCGACCACCGCCACATCTTCCTCGACCCGAACCCGGACGCGGCCGTCTCGTACGCCGAGCGCCGCCGCCTCTTCGAGCTGCCGCGCAGCTCCTGGGACGACTACGACAAGTCGCTGATCTCGGCCGGCGGCGGGGTGTTCCCGCGCTCCGCGAAGTCGATCCAGCTGACCCCGCAGGTCCGGGCCGCGCTGGGCGTCGAGGCGACCAAGCTGACCCCGGCCGAGCTGATGCGGGCCGTGCTCCAGGCGCCGGTCGACCTGTTCTGGAACGGCGGCATCGGCACCTACGTCAAGGCCTCCACCGAGACCAACGCCGAGGTCGGCGACAAGTCCAACGACGCCATCCGCGTCAACGGCGAGCAGGTCCGGGCCCGGGTCATCGGCGAGGGCGGCAACCTCGGCTGCACCCAGCTCGGCCGCATCGAGTACGCGGCCAGCGGCGGCCCCGAGGGCACCGGCGGCTGGATCGACACCGACGCGATCGACAACTCCGCCGGTGTGGACACCTCGGACCACGAGGTCAACATCAAGATCCTGCTCAACCAGGTCGTCGCCGAGGGCGACATGACGGTCAAGCAGCGCAACGCCCTGCTGGCCGAGATGACCGACGAGGTCGGCCGCCTGGTGCTGCGCAACAACTACGCGCAGAACGTGGTGCTGGCCAACGCCGTCGCCCAGGCGCACAGCATGGTCAACGTCCACGCCCGGATGATCAACCGGTTCGAGGCGGCCGGCCGGCTCGACCGCGGGCTGGAGTTCCTGCCCACCGAGCGCCAGATCCGGGAGCGCCAGCAGAACGGCCGAGGCCTCTCGCAGCCCGAGATGTCCGTCCTGCTCGCGTACACCAAGATCATCCTGGCCGAGGAGCTGCTCACCACCGAGCTGCCCGACGACCCGTACTTCCGCGCCTCGCTGCACGAGTACTTCCCGACCGCGCTGCGGACGAGGTTCGCCGACGCGATCGACAACCACGCGCTGCGCCGCGAGATCATCACCACCCTGATCGTGAACGACACGATCAACCGCGGTGGCTGCACCTTCGCCTTCCGCCTGAAGGAGGAGACCGGCGCGACCTACGAGGAGATCGCCCGGACGCACACCGCCGCGCGGGCCGTCTTCGACCTGGAGCCGATCTGGGCCGAGATCGAGGACCTGGACAACAAGGTCCCGGCCCGGGTGCAGACCAAGATGCGCCTGCACTCGCGCCGCCTGGTCGAGCGCGCCACCCGGTGGATGCTCAACAACCGCCGCCAGCCGCTCGACATCGCCGGCACCATCGAGTTCTTCCACGACCGGGTCAACCAGGTCTGGGCCTCGCTGCCCAAGCCGCTGCGCGGCGATGACCTGGCCTGGTTCGAGTCGGTGTACGAGGAGCTCGCCTCGGCCGGGGTGCCGCAGGAGCTGGCCACCCGGATCGCCGGCCTCTCCTCGGTCTTCCCGACCCTGGACATCGCCGAGGTCGCCGACCGCTCCGGCAAGGACGTCGCCGAGGTCGCCGACCTCTACTACGACCTGGGCGACCGCCTCCAGATCTCGCACCTGCTCGACCGCATCATCGAGCTGCCCCGCACCGACCGCTGGTCGTCGATGGCCCGGGCCGCGATCCGCGAGGACCTCTTCGCGGCGCACGCGGCGCTGACCGCCGACATCCTGGCCTGCGGCCCCGAGGGCGCCACCCCGGAGGAGCGGTACACCGCCTGGGCCGAGCTCAACGCGACCCTGCTGAACCGCGCCAAGACCACCCTCGACGACATAAGGGGTTCGGACAACTACGAGCTGTCCAGCCTCTCGGTCGCGATGCGCGTCATCCGCACCCTGCTGCGCACCGGTTCGATGCGCTGACGGCTCCGTGAGCACGGCGGGCCCGCGTCCATCCGGACGCGGGCCCGCCGTCGTCGTGCGCGCGGACGGTGGCGGCGGGACGGCCCCCGGGGGCGGCCCGCCGGGTGTGCGCAGGATGTGCACGTCTGGTCGGCTTCGCGTCACGAGCTTCGCCATTTCTCACCAGGATTGCCGACGAGTCGTGGAATTTCGCCCCAACTGCCCTTTTTGACGGCTGTTCTGACCTGCCGGGAGTTGCAGTAGGCTGACTCCGCGATAGGCGTCGCCGCAGGTCTCGTACCGGAGCGCACCCCGATGCGTAGTGGCATCAGGTGCCTTTCGGGGAGGTTCAGGCCGCCAGTCCCATTCGCGTTTCGGGGCCCGGAGCGGCTCCACGCGATGCCACCTGAAGAGAGTTTCATGACGTCATTTGTGCAGGAACCCTTTTTCTGGGTCTTCATCGTGGTGATGCTCGTAGCCGTCGGAGCGGCCCTCCAAGCCCGCAGGACGAACCTCGCCCTGCGGCGGCGAAACGATTCCCTTGAGGAGGCGAGCGCCCTCGCCCAGCGGCAGCGCGACGAGCTCGCCGCTCTGCACGAGCACCTGCGGAACCAGCACGCGGCCGAGCTGACGGACGTCCGCCGGGACGCCGAGGAGGACACCAAGGCCGTCCTCAAGGCGGCGATGCGGACCCTCCAGGGCCTGGCCGACGAGCAGCAGATCGTCATCGACCGGGTGCAGCGCAAGTACGGCGACAGCCCGCAGATCCTCGCCGACCTGATGACGATCGACCACACGAACAGCCAGTTCGGCCGGCGCGCCCAGGGCATCGCGGTGCTGTGCGGCGGCTGGCTGGGCCGCCGGGAGAACGTCGCCTCGGTCTTCGACGTGGTCCGCAGCGCCCAGGGCCGGATCCGGCACTTCGACCGGGTGCGGATCCACTCCCGGGTCAGCGTCTCGCTCGCCAGCAAGGTCGTCGAGCCGGTCGCCGTCGTCCTCTCCGAGCTGCTCGCCAACGCGACCAACTACTCCGCCCCGGACACCCCGGTGGAGGTCAGCGTCCAGGCCGTCCCCACCGGCGTCTGCCTGATCATCGACGACGCCGGCCTCGGCATGGGCCAGGAGGAGAAGGACCGCGCGGCGGTGCTCCTGAACCCGGGCGCGCCGATCAGCCTCACCGAGCTGGGCAACCCCCCGAAGTTCGGCTTCGCCGTCTCCGGCATGCTGGCCGCCCGCTACGGCTTCCGGGTCTCCGTCGACTCGGTCTCCCCGTACGGGGGCGTGCGGGCCGTGGTGCTGCTGCCGGCCGAGCTGCTCAGCAGCGAGGTCGCGGCCCCGCCGGCCGCCGAGCACACCGACTACCAGGTCGCGCCGGCCGAGCAGCCCGCGCAGGCCTGGACGCAGAACCCCGCCCAACAGCCCGCCCAGGCCTGGACGCAGGCCCCCGGACAGCGGCTCGTGTCGCTGCCCGAGCCGGGGCCGGCCCTGGCCCCGGTGCCGGCCCCGCCGGCGGAGCCGGAGATGACCTCGGACGGACAGCTGCCCCGGCGCCGCCGCCAGCGCCCGGTGTCGGTCGTCCCCTCCCCGCAGGAGCCCGCCCGGGCCGCGGACCCGGTGCGCGGCCTCGGCCAGAACACGCCGTCCCGTCTCGGCGCGTTCCAGCGCGGCACGCTGTCCGGGCGCAACACCATGACCACGGAAGGAACCGAGATCCAGTGAGCCGCGATCTTTCCTGGGTGCTCAACGACGTACTCCAGGTACCCGGCGCCCGGCACGCTATCCTCGTCTCCGCCGACGGCCTCCTGCTCGAACGCTCCAGCGAGATAGGCCGGGACGAGGCGGAGACCAACGCCGCCGCGATGAGCTCGATGCAGTCGCTGAGCCGCGCGGTCGCGCCGTTCGTCGGGGGCGGGGGCGGCGCCTGGCGCCAGACCCTCCTGGAGTACGACCACGGCTGGATCTTCCTGATCGCGGCCGGCAGCGGCGCGTACCTGGCGGCCTCCACCGCGCCCGACGTCGACATGGAAGCGATGTCCTTCCGGATGCAGCAGCAGGTGGGCGCGCTCGGACGGGCGATGTCGGCGGCGCCGCGCCAGAGCACACTCAGCGGCTCATGACGGCGGGCGGCGAGGAACAGCGGGTCACCGGCGGCTTCATCCGCTCCTACGTCATCACCGGCGGCCGCGAGTTACCGCGTGCGGAGGACCTGTCTCTGATCACCCTGGTCACCGTCGGTCCCGACCAGGACCTTCCCGCCCTGGCGAGCCCGGAGACCCAGGCGATCTGGCGGCTGTGCTCCGGCGGCTACCTCTCGGTGGCCGAGGTCGCGGCGCGGCTGGAACTGCCGGTGGGGGTCGTGAGGCTGCTGCTGACGGACCTGATCCACGAGGGGCGGCTGCTGCGCCGCTCGGCCCCGCCCCCGGCCCAGGCCCCGGATCCGAGACTTCTAGAGAAGGTACTGCATGGACTTCAACGACGGTTCGCCTGAGGACATCTACGTCCCGGGCGCGGTGACGACCGCCGTCAAGATCCTCGTCGTCGGGCACTTCGCGGTCGGCAAGACCACGCTCATCCGGGCGCTGTCGGAGATCGCCCCGCTGAGCACCGAGGAGAGCATGACGCAGGCGTCCGTCCGCGTCGACGACCTCCACGGCGTACCGGACAAGAAGACCACGACCGTCGCCCTGGACTTCGGCCGGCTCACGCTCGGCGACGACCTGGTGCTGTACCTGTTCGGCACGCCGGGCCAGCAGCGGTTCATGCAGCTCTGGGAGGACATGGCGCGGGGGGCGCTGGGCGCGCTGCTGCTGGCCGACCCCACCCGCCTCGCGGACACCTTCCCCGTCATCGACCTGATCGAGCAGTACGGCCTGGACTACGCGGTGGCGGTCAACAGCTTCGACCAGCGGAGCGACTACACCGAGGGCCAGCTGCGCGAGGCGCTCGACCTGCTGCCGCACACGCCGGTGGTGTTCTGCGACGCGCGGGACCAGCGCTCCTCGGCCAACGCCCTGCTGACGCTCGTCCGGCACCTGCTCGACAGGGCCTCCTGACCTCGGGGCCTCCCGGCTTCGGGTCTGCCGGCCTCGCGGCCTCGGTCTCCCGGCCCCGGGGCGCCCCGACCTCCCCCACGCCTCCCTCCCCTCACGTCTCCCGGGGCCGCATCCGCCCGGGGCCACCTCCAAGGAACGACCCATGGAATCTCCGCAGCGATCCGCCTCCCAGTCGTCTCCGCCGGGCTGCCCGATGCACGCCGGCGTGAGCACACCGCTCTACGGGGACCTCTTCTCCGCCGATCCCGGCGCGGTCTACGACAAGCTGCGGGCCCACGGCCCCGCCGCGCCGGTGGAGCTGGCCCCGGGTGTGGACGCCACCCTGGTCACCTCGCACGAGGCCGCGCTGAGGGTGCTGCAGAACCCGGGGATGTTCGCCCGGGACTCGCGGCGCTGGGCGGCGCTGAACGAGGGGCGGGTGCCGATGGACAGCCCCGTCCTGCCGATGATGTTCTACCGGCCCAACTGCCTCTTCACGGACGGCGCCGAGCACCTGCGGCTGCGCAAGGCCGTCACCGAGAGCCTGGAGCGGCTCAACGACAACCGGCTCAACCGGCACGTCGAGCGGATCGCCGGCTACCTGATCGACCAGTTCAGCCCGCTGGGCCGGGCCGACCTGATCAACGACTACGCCAAGCTGCTGCCGCTGCTGCTGTTCAACCAGCTGTTCGGCTGCCCGGCCGACATCGGCGACCGGCTGACCCGCAGCATGTCCGCGCTCTTCGACGGCCAGGACGTGATCGAGGCCAACGAGGAGCTGACCTCCTGCCTGATGGACCTGGTCGCGCTCAAGCGCCGCCAGCCGGGCGACGACATCACCTCCTGGCTCGTCCAGCACCCGGCGGGGCTGCGGGACGAGGAGCTCAAGGACCAGCTGGTGATGCTGATGGGCGCCGGCGTCGAGCCCGAGCGCAACCTGATCGGCAACGCGCTGCTCCTGCTGCTGTCCGGCGAGGGCGGCTCCGGGCTGCGGATCGAGGACGCCCTCGACGACGTGCTGTGGAACAACCCGCCGATCGCCAACTACGCGACGCACTACCCGATGCAGGACCTTGACATGGGCGGCGTCCCGGTGGACGCGGGCAGTCCGGTGGTGATCAGCTTCGCCGCCGCCAACAGCGACCCGGCGCTGACCGACGCCCGGCTGACCCTCAGCAAGGGGGCCCACCTGGCCTGGGGCGCCGGCCCGCACGCCTGCCCCGCGAAGTCCCCGGCCCAGCTGATCGCCCTGAGCGCGATCGAGTGCCTGCTCAACGCGCTCCCGGACATCACCCTCGCGGTGCCGGCGGAGCGCGTGGAGTGGCGGCCGGGGCCGTTCCAGCGCGGCCTGGTCGCGCTGCCGGTGCGGTTCAGCCCGGCGCCCGCCCGCACCACGGCGTCGGCCGTGGGCGCGGACCCGGCCCCGGGCGGGTCGCCGTCCGGCTGGGCGCGCGGTGGCGCCGAGCCGGCTCCGGGGTACCCGCAGGGCGGCGTCGCCGGGTCCGCCGGTGCCGCCGGGTCCGTCCGGGCTCCGCAGCAGCACCCGCAGCACTCCCCGCACTCGCAGCACCCGCAGCAGCACCCCCAGCACCCGCAGCATCCGCAGAAGAAGGGGTGGTGGAGCTCCTTCCTGGACGTCTTCCGGCTCTGAGTGCCCGGCGGCCCGCCCTCGTGCTCCGGGGCGGGCCGCCGGTCCGGACCGGACGGGCCGTCGGCATCCGACGCGCCCTCCGGTTCCGTCCTGCCGACAAAGCGAGGGACGGGTTCCGTTTGCGGTGCTGTACGTGACGGGGGCAACACTGATCGACGCTTGAGCGCGCTGTTGCTGGGTAGATCGCCGCCGTACTGACCGCCCGCGCGCAAGGAGCCCCGTGTGACCGCCATGTTGGAAGCCCGCCCCGCGGATCCGGAGACCCCGGACGGAAGCGTGGACCGCCGTGCCGCCGTGCCACTGCTGCGGAGGCTGCGGTCGGCCGAGGGGCTCGCCGATCCGCGTCCGGTCTACGACGGGCTGCGGGCGCTGGGCGACCTCGTCCCGGCGCCCTGGGGCGGTTACCTGGTCACCGGGTACGACGCGTGCGACCAGGTCCTGCGCGGCCGGAACTGGCTCGTCCCGGACTTCGCCTGGCAGGCGCGGCAGACCCGGACGGAGCGCTGGGAGGCCGTCGCCACCCGCGAGATGAGCGGCACCCTGTCCCGGCTCAACGCCCCGGAGCACACCCGGCAGCGGCGCAGCCTCGGGAACCTCTTCGACCGCAACACCCTCCGGGACATGGAGCCGCGCATCGAGGCGGACGTCACCGAGCTGCTCGACCGCCTGGCCGAGCGAATACAGGCGGACGGCGAGGCCGACTTCGCCACCGTGGTCAGCGAGCGGCTGCCGATCAACACCGTCGGGCGCTGGCTGTCCATCGGGCCGCAGGACTACCCGCACATCCTGACGATGACCCACAACCAGGTGCACGCCCAGGAACTGCTCCCCACCAAGAGCCAGCTGGCGATCTCCGAGCAGGCCACCATGGACCTGCGCGAGTACTTCACCCGCCTCGTCCGGGAGCGCCGCGAACGGGACGGCGACGACCTGATCGCCCGCTGGATCCGCACCTGGGACGCGCTGGAGTCCGACCGCGAGGCCACCGACCGGGTCGTCTACCAGCTCACCATGTTCGTCACCATCGCCTCGCTGGAGACCACGGCGACGCTGCTCTCCTCGATGGTGTGGCTGCTGCTCAGCGCGCCCGGCCGGTGGCAGTGGCTGCGGGAGCACCCGGAGCACATCGACGACGCGATCGAGGAGGCGCTGCGCTACGACCCGCCGATCCGCGTCAACAGCCGGGTGGCGGGGGAGGATATCGTGCTGGCCGGAACGTTCCTGCCCAAGGACACCATGGTCCACGTGATGTACGGCGCCGCCAACCGCGATCCCCGCCGCAACCCGGACCCGCACACCTTCGACGTGCTCCGCCGGGGCAGCCACCTCACCTTCGGCGGCGGCGCCCACTACTGCCTGGGGGCGGGCCTGGCCCGGATGGAGGCGCGGGCCCTGCTGGGGCAGCTGCTGGAGCGCTTCCCGGCCCTGCGGGCGGCCAGTCGGCCCGAGTACGCACCCCGGATGGTCTTCCACCGGGTGACGTCCCTGAGAGTGACCGCATGAACGTCTCGCCTCAGGCCTCCCAGTACCCCGCGCCCGCGACGCTGCCGTCCGGCTCCGCGATGCAGCCGCCGTACCTGACGCACCCCACGCCGCCCGGCGGCTGGTACACCCAGCCCGAGCCCGCCGCTCCCGAGCCGGCCGTCCCCGAGCCCGCCGCTCCCGAGCCCGCTGTGGCCCGTACGGTCCGCGCCGAGCAGCGCGGCCCGGTGCTCCACGTCGAGCTGGACAGCCCGGGCACCGGGAACGCCGTCACCACGGCCATGCTGGACGAACTCCTCGCCGTTCTCGCCGAACCCGACCCGACGGTGCGGGTGATCGTGCTGTCCGGAGCCGGCCGGGACTTCTGCCTCGGCGGCGACCGCGGGGAACTCGCCGCGGGCCTCGGCGAGGACCCGACCGGCGGCGGCATACGGAGGTACGGGGACAAGGCCCGCAAGGTCTGCGAGGCCCTCACCAACAGCCGCGCCGTGACCGTCGCCCGGGTCCAGGGCCGGGCGACCGGCGCCGGCTTCGCCCTGGCGCTCGCCTGCGACCTGCGGGCCGGCGCCGACAACGCCGTCTTCCGGCTGCCCGAGCTGACCCTCGGTCTGCCCGTGGCCTGGGGCGGCCTGCTGCCCCGGCTGATCAACGAGGTCGGCGCCGCCCGGGTCCGCGAGATCATCCTCACCGGCCGCCCGGTCGGCGCGGTGGAGGCGCGTGAGCTCGCCGTCCTCCAACGCGTCGTCCCGGAGCAGGAGTTGGACGCGGCGGTCGCCGAGTGGACCAGGCCGATCGCGCGCCGCCCCGAGGCCGCGCTGCGGGTCACCAAGACGCTGCTGGCCTCCCACGCGGCGGCGAACCGGATGGCCGACGCCTCCGTGCTCGACTCCGAGCTGATGGCCTCCGTACTCGCGGCCGCCCACTACACCCGTAGTCTCGCCGACCGGCCCCCCGCGCACTGACCAGCGCCGGAAGGGGCCCGCGTCGTCGGACACGGGCCCCTTCCCCGGGCACGGGAAACGACTGTGGGCGCGTCTGACGCCCTGACGGCTCGGCCGGGCCCCGACGGCCGCCGGGTTCGTCGGGGCCAGGCGCCGTGTACCGGTGGGAAGGCCGTGCCGGCCGCGCCTCTCCGGCGAGCGCGCTCAGGTCAGGCGAGGCGGCTGCGCGCCATGGGGCGGGCGCGTTCGAGGAGCCCGCGTACGTGGGGGTTGCGGTGGTGCGGCCGGGTCGCGGAGAGCATCGAGCGGAAGCGGTCGTCGGCCCGGCCGGACTGGATGTGCGGGTAGTCGTCCAGAGCGAGGTGCCAGGTCTGGACGGCTTCTTCCAACCGGCCGGTTCCGAGCTGCCATTCGGCGAGCATGGAGAGGGCGCGCACGCGGGATCCGCGGTACACCGAGGGGCGGAGCTTCTCGGAGTGCTGGAGCGCGCGGATCGCGCCATCGCGGTCGCCGAGCTCGTAGTTGACCTGGGCGACGTGGTACGCGAGGGCGGCCGGATCGTAGCGGCCGACGACCTTCGCGCTCGACTCGGCCTGGTCCATCGCCACTTCCGCTGTCCGCAGGTGGTGCAGGGCTCCGGTCCTGTCTCCGGTCTGGGCGAGGGCGTGGGCCTGCTGGCCGGCGAGGAAGGCCCTCATGCGGGGGCCGGCCTTGGGGGAGGCGGCCGAGGCTGCTTCCGCGAGCCGCAGGGCGGCGCTGCCGTGCCCGAGATTGGTGGCCTGAACGCTCATGCCGCGCAGGGTGGTGCAGTACGTGAGGTGGTCGCCCGCGTGGCCGGCCAGCTCCAGGGCCTTCAGGTAGTAGCGCTGGGCCAGGGAGTCGTGGCGTTCGTCCACGGCCATGTAGCCGGTCAGGTAGCAGTGGTCGGCGGCGGCCGACAGCATGGCCTTGCGGACGTCCTCGGTGGCGTCCGCGCGCAGGTACGGGACGATCGTGTTGACCAGGAACGAGGAGGCCATCGGGCGGGCCATCCGGCCGCCGAACTGGTCGTCCAGGGCGCTGATCCGCTCGGTCATCGCGGTGACCGCCTGGACCTCGGCCATGCCGATCCGCAGGTGGGGGTCCGTTCGCAGTCTCTCGAAGCGGCCCACCAGCTCGGGCCAGCCCGGAATGGTGAGGGCCACCGAGTACAGGCCTGCCGTGAGCACTCCACGCCGGGACGGGTCCATGTCGAGGCTCCCCAGGTCGACCAGTCCTGCCACCGTATCCGTCGACTGGTCGGCGGGGGTAGGCGTCCGGCGGAATCCGGCCTCGAAGGCGGTGATCGGCCGCTTGAGCCTGCGCGCCAGCGTCTCCGCCGAGACCAGTGGGTCTTCGACCGCGCTCAGGTCAGGCGAGGCGGCTGCGCGCCATGGGGCGGGCGCGTTCGAGGAGCCCGCGTACGTGGGGGTTGCGGTGGTGCGGCCGGGTCGCGGAGAGCATCGAGCGGAAGCGGTCGTCGGCCCGGCCGGATTGGATGTGCGGGTAGTCGTCCAGGGCGAGGTGCCAGTTCTGGACGGCTTCTTCCAACCGGCCTGCTCCCAGCTGCCATTCGGCGAGCATGGAGCGGTGGCGCATGCGGCCCCGGCGATAGCCCGCAGGTCGGATCTTCGCGGAGTGCTGGAGCGCGCGGATCGCGCCTTCACGGTCGCCGAACTCGTACTTGACCTGGGCGATGTGGTACGAGAGCGTGGCGGGATCGTAGGAGCCGAACGTCTTTTCTTTGGATTCGGCCTGCTCCATTGCGACTTCCGCTGTCCGCAGGTGGTGCAGGGCTCCGGTCCTGTCTCCGGTCTGGGCGAGGGCGTGGGCCTGCTGGCCGGCGAGGAAGGCCCTCATGCGGGGGCCGGCCTTGGGGGAGGCGGCCGAGGCTGCTTCCGCGAGCCGCAGGGCGGCGCTGCCGTGGCCGAGGTCGACGGCCTGGACACTCATGCCGCGCAGGGTGGTGCAGTACCCGAGGTGGTCGTCGGCGTGCCCGGCCAGCTCCAGGGCCTTCAGGTAGTAGCGCTGGGCCAGGGAGTCGTGGCGTTCGTCCACGGCCATGTAGCCGGTCAGGTAGCAGTGGTCGGCGGCGGCCGACAGCATGGCCTTGCGGACGTCCTCGGTGGCGTCCGCGCGCAGGTACGGGACGATCGTGTTGACCAGGAACGAGGCGGCCATCGGGCGGGCCATCCGGCCGCCGAACTGGTCGTCCAGGGCGCTGATCCGCTCGGTCATCGCGGTGACCGCCTGGACCTCGGCCATGCCGATCCGCAGGTGGGGGTCCGTTCGCAGTCTCTCGAAGCGGCCCACCAGCTCGGGCCAGCCCGGAATGGTGAGGGCCACCGAGTACAGGCCTGCCGTGAGCACTCCACGCCGGGACGGGTCCATGTCGAGGCTCCCCAGGTCGACCAGTCCTGCCACCGTATCCGTCGACTGGTCGGCGGGGGTAGGCGTCCGGCGGAATCCGGCCTCGAAGGCGGTGATCGGCCGCTTGAGCCTGCGCGCCAGCGTCTCCAGGACCACCGGCAGGGCCTTCGCCGCGGGCGAGGTGCCGCCGAGCCAGTGGGAGACGGCCGAGGCGTCGTACCTGAACCGCTGCCCGGTCTCGGTTCCGGTTCGGTTGACGGCCCGCGCCAACTCGCCGTTCCCCCAGGCGGCTTCGGTCATCAGCGAGGCGAGCTTGCGGTTCGGCGCGCGGTCGGTTCGCACGGCGGTTCCCCCTTGCGGTCGGGTTTCAAGGGTTTCAACGTCCCGGCCCGCCTCGGCCATAGCCGACCTCGGGGAGGGATAGTTGACTGTTCGTCACCATTCAATCACCAGCCGTACGTGGCGCGGCTGGTTCCCTCTGCGCCCTTGAGGTAGCCCCCATGTTCATTGGCCGCCGGCCCCGCGCGTTCGTCGCGCGCCTCGACTCGCGGACTGAATCCACGCCCCTCGCCCGGTACTTGCTCCGGGCCTACCTCTCCGGGCTGCCCGCCGGTGAGCGCTACGCCGACACCGCCGAGCTGCTCCTGTGCGAGCTGTTCGCCAACGCCGTTCGGCACTGCGACGCTCCCGACGACCGGCACATCGAGGTCCGCTTCGCGCTCGTCGACTCCCGTCTCCGGCTGGAGGTCCACGACGCCGGGAGCGGCCGCCCCTCCCTCTGTGCCGCCGCGCCGGACGACGAGTACGGGCGTGGCCTGTTCCTCGTCAACGAGCTGGCGGAGCGGTGGGGTTGCTGCCCGCGCGCGGGCGGTATCGGCAAGTTCGTCTGGGTGCTCATCGCCCCCGCCCCCACTTCCGCCGCCGCCTGAAAGCCCGGACCTCCCTCATGCACCTCGTCACCCTCGCCCGCCACACCCTCTCGCGCGGCGCCACCCCCGCCGCCACGTACGCCCTCCTCGCCCGCCTCGGCCACCAGCCCCTGCCCTGCGCCCAGGCCGTGTGCGCCGCCCTCGCCATCCCCCCGGACGAGGCCGGCCGCCGCCTGGAGGAGTGCCACGACGCGCTCCTCGCCGACCCCCGCCCCGACTCCGAGGCGGACGTCGGTGAACTCCTCGAAGCCCTCGGCGTCTTCGACGTCCCCAAGGAGCTCACCCCCACCGAGCGCACCGTCGTCGCCCACTTCCTGACCGCCGTCGACGCCATGGGCGGCATCCGCCCCGGCCACCACCACGGCCTCCAGCGCTGGTTCACCACCGGCAACCTCACCGCCGCCTACCTCTCCCTGGCCGCCGCCCACCCCCTGCCCCGCACCGGCGACCCCGCCCTGTACTGGTCCACCCTCGTCACCGCCGGAGAACTCCTCACCACCGTCCTCCCGTCCGACCGCCGCATCACCTACGCCCTCGCCCACTGCCGCACCCGCGCAACTCACCTCTGAGCGTGGGAAGTCGGCTCCACCCGGCGCGACGTGCCACGGACCGGGAGGACGAGACGACCGCCGGGCCGCCGCCCATGGCTTCCGCGGAAGGGGGAGGTGGGCCGGCGCGGGATCTCCGGGGCGGGCCCGTGTGCTTGCGCGGGGGCCGCGTGTTCACCGTGGCCTCGACCTGGTTCGTTCATCGTCCGCGCGGGAACCCGGCTCGGCCGGCTTCCCGCGCAGGGCGTGACGGTGCGCGGTGTGTCGCCGCTTCGGCTGTGCCGGGGTGGCGACGGGGGCGGTGCGGGGTGACGTGAGGGCTGCTCGGCGGTGGTTTCGGCGGCCCGGCCGTTCGGTCCGGGCTGCCCGGGTGCTGGTGTCCCGGTGGGAGCGGAGATCCGGTGGGCGGCGTTGCGGAGCGCGGTGGTGTCGGCTCTCCCCGCGCGGGAACCCGGCTCGGCCGGCTTCCCGCGCAGGGCGTGACGGTGCGCGGTGTGTCGCCGCTTCGGCTGTGCCGCACGGCGACGGGGGCGGCGCGGGGCGGCGTGAGGGCTGCTCGGCGGTGGTTTCGGCGGCCCGGCCGTTCCGGTCCGGGCTGCCCGGGTGCTGGTGTCCCGGTGGGAGCGGAGATCCGGTGGCCGGCCTTGCGGAACGCGGTGGTGCCGGCTCTCCGCACAGGAAGTCGGTCCGGTCGACTTCCTGTGCGGGGAGGGCTGTGGCGACGGGTGGGGCGGCGGCGCGCGGGGGCTCGGCCGCCGGTGCTGTGGCTGCCCTCTGCGCGGGCGGGCCCGTGGGGGTCAGCGGGAGGCGGCGCGTTGGAGGGCGCTGGCGAGGAGGGCGAGGTCGGTGGGGCCGTTGCCGAGTTCACGGACCGGCCGGCGGGCCGGCGGGGCGCCGAGCTGGAGGGGGTCTATGGCGACCACGGTGGGCCGCAGGGTGGCGGTGCGCGGGATGCGGCCGCTGATCCGGGCGGTCTGGAAGGCGCTGACGCCGCCGTCGGGCAGCCGGAGATAGCCGCGACCGGGGGTGTCCTCGGGCAGGGCGGCCGCGTCGCCGAGGTGGATCAGCAGGTCGGAGTCGGCCGGGTCGTCGGTGCGCAGCGCGATCCGCAGCAGGGCGGCCTCGTCGACCTCGGTGCCGGCGCTCTCCTCCGGGCGGCCGGTGGCGACGGCGAGGTGGATGCCGAGCGGCCCGCCGCGGCGGGCGACGGCGGCCAGCGCGCGGGCGAGCGGCCGGCCGGCCGGGGAGGTCGGGGAGAGCAGCGCGTCGTAGTCGTCGACGACGACGACCAGCCGGGCGGGGGCCGGGGCGGGCGCGCCGCCCGGCCGGGGGGCCTCGGCGCCGCGCGGCGGGATGACCCGGGGGGCCGGGATCGCCGGCGCGGCGCCCACGGTGGCGGGCACCGGCACGGCGCCCACGCCCCGGCTGTCCAGGGCCGGTTCGTCCAGGCCCTGCCCGTCCAGGATGCGGGCGGCGTGCCAGGAGGCGAAGTCCAGTCCGTCGAACAGCCGCTCCCGGAGGGCGAGTTCGTCCTCCAGTGCCTCGGCCGCGAGCAGTGCGGCGCGCGGTTCGGCGGCGGCGTTGACCCGGCCGGTGACGTGCGGCAGCTCGGTGCAGCCGTCCAGCCCGTCGTCGGTGGCCCGGCCCTCGATGATCGTGACGGCCAGCCGCTCGGGCCGCTCGGAGACGGCGAGCGAGGCGACCAGGGTGCGCAGCAGCTCGGTCTTGCCGGAGCCGCGGGCGCCGCCGATCAGCAGGTGCGGGCCGCCCGGGTCGGGGGAGGGGAGGGTGAGTTCGGGGTCGGCCAGGTCGAGGGTGCAGAGCTCGTCCCGGGTGGTGCCGAGCAGCGCGGTGGCGGCGCCGATGCCTCCGGCGTGGGCCTCCCAGCGGGCGGACAGCTTGGCCGGGGTGACGGTGTCGAGCTGGAGCAGGTCGAGCAGCCGCAGCGCGTCGGGCAGCGGGCCGCGGGCAGCTGGGGTGGCTTCGCGCAGCGGGGCGAGGACGCGGGACAGCCGTTCGGCCCAGGCGTCCGAGACGGCGTCCAGCGAGACCTCGTGCAGGGTCTCCCGGCCGCGGGCGACCGGGCGGTTCAGCGAGAGCTGGGTGCCCACCTCGCCGGTGATCAGGGCGGTGGCGCCGAGGCCCCGGGGGAGCAGTTCGGGCTGTTCGGCGAGGCAGATCGGGAAGATGCCGACCGCCGGACCCTGGCGCAGCAGCAGGTCGAGCGCCTGCCGGGCGGCCTCGGTGGCCGGGCGGCCGTCCACCACGACCACCGTGGCGGAGTGGCCGGTGAGGCCGCTCGGGCCGCTGAGCCGGGCGGTGAGCTCGGTCAGCCGGGCGGTGGCCTGCTCGTCGTCGAGGCCGATCAGCAGTCGGCAGTCCTGGCCGTCGACCGGGCGCAGGTGGGGCAGCCACAGGGCCCAGGCCCAGGTGTCGACGCGGTCCTCGACGGCGCGGGCGGGGTCGGCGTCGACCACGACCAGGCTCAGCCCGGTCGGCGGGTGCAGCGCGGCGAGCTGGGCGACGACGGCGCGGGTGAGCGCGTCCAGGCGTTCGCGCGGGCCGCTGAGGCCGAGGCTGCCGGCGGTCTGGAGGTCGAGGGTGACCGGTACGGAGGGCAGCATGGTGCCGGGCGTGGTGCCGGGGCCGCCGGGGCGGTCGGCGGTGCCGAGCCGCAGGGTGAGCGCGTCGGGGTGGCCGGGGCCGCGCTCCCAGAGCCGGGGGCCGGGGCCGACGGCGTTGAGTAGCAGGGTGGCGAGGTCGGGCCAGCGCTCGCGCTGGTTGGCGGTCTGGCGCAGCCGTACGGCGGTGTGGTGGCGCTCGGCGCTCTCGTGGCCGGCCGGTTCGGCGGCGCGTCCGGGCAGCAGGGAGAACAGGCCGCGGCTGCGGCCGGGCGCGGGTTCGGGGGCGGCGGGCGGCTCGACCACGGGCGGCGCGGGCCGGGCCGGGCCGGGGGCGGCGAGCTGGAGGTGGCCGTGGCCGTCGGGCAGGGCGGCGCGGGGCGGCTCCGCGACCGGCTCGAAGAGCTGCACGGCGGATTCGCCGATCCGCAGCACCGCGCCGGGCTCCAGCGGGACGGCGGCCTCCGGCGGGCCGGGCGGGACGAGCCGGCCGTCCAGGGTGGTGCCGTTGGTGGAGCCGAGGTCGCGGACGGTGACCCGGCCGTCCTCGCCGAGGTGCAGGGAGAGGTGCAGCCGGGAGACGTCCGGGTCGTCGAGCGGGACGTCGGCCTCGGCGGAGCGGCCGACCCGGATCTCCCGGCCGTGCAGCCGGTGCACGCCGCCCGCGTCGGGGCCGCCGACCACGCGCAGTTCGGCGGCGGCGGGGGTGTCGTCGGGGTCGTCGGCGGTCGGGTCGGGCTCGTTCAGGCTGAGGACGGCGCCGTCGAGCAGCGGGGGGTGGCCGATCAGGGTGTGCTCGTCGACCCGGTGCGCCCCGGCGTACAGGTGCACGTGGGTGGCGGCCCGTGGACCGCGCACGCCCACGGCGCCGGCGAGCGCGCCCGCGATGGCGCCGAGCGCGGTGCCGACGGGCGCGGTGACCAGCACGTCCACGTAGGGAATGGCGGAGCCGGCGGCGGACGGGCCGCTGCGCGGTCGGAGGACGGTCAGCCGGATCTGCATCTCGCCCGCGGGTCCCTTCTGCTGATGTGAAGCCTGGTGCCGCTTCCCGGTGCCGGGGCACCGTTGGGCCACACGAGTGGCGAGTGTCCATCCTGCCATCCGTCACGGACGGTCCGCGCACCGTACCGGATTTGACGATCTTGCGATCATCGCCATGTTGGGGGCGACGGGGGGTCAGGTCAACCGCCGCTCCGGGAGCCGGTGGTCCGGCCCACGGGCGGGCCCGGCGACGGGCTCCGGGCACTCCCCTAGGGGATGTCCCCCAACCCTGCTCGGATGGCCTGCCAGTCCCCCCGAAAACCCGAACGGACACCGTTAGAGTGGCCGCAGACACGGGCCCGGCAGGCTTCACCGCACCGGCGGAGGAGCGCCCCGCGCGGGCGGCACGGCGAGGAGTGCGACAGGTGCGGCCAGTCGGCAGCAAGTATCTGCTGGATGAGACCCTCGGGCGGGGGGCGACCGGCACCGTCTGGCGCGGTGTGGTGCGCGAGGACGTCCGGGTGCCGGGCTTCGAGCCCGGGCAGCGGGTGGCGATCAAGGTGCTGCGCGAGGAGCTGGCCGCCGACCCCGACGTGGTGATGCGCTTCCTGCGCGAACGCTCGCTGCTGCTGCGGCTGTCCCACCCCAACATCGTCCGGGTCCGCGACCTGGTCGTCGAGGGCGAGCTGCTGGCCCTGGTGATGGACCTGGTGGACGGCCCCGACCTGGCCCGGTACCTGCGCGCCAACGGCCCGTTCAGCCCGATCGCGGGTTCGCTGCTGATGGCCCAGGTCGCGGACGCGCTGGCGGCCAGCCACGCGGACGGGATCGTCCACCGCGACCTCAAGCCGGCCAACGTGATGCTCTCCTCCACCGTGGTGGACGGCACCGAGCGGATGCACCCGCTGCTGACCGACTTCGGCATCGCCCGGCTCGCCGACTCCCCGGGCGTCACCCGCACCCACGAGTTCGTCGGCACCCCCGCCTACGTGGCGCCGGAGTCCGCCGAGGGCCGCCCGCAGACCTCCGCGGTGGACGTGTACGGCGCCGGGATCATGCTGTACGAGCTGGTCACCGGCCGCCAGCCGTTCGAGGGCGACAGCGCGATCGCCCTCCTCCACGCGCACCTGGCCCAGGAGCCGCAGCGGCCCGGCACCATGCCCGAGCCGCTCTGGACGGTGATCGAGCGCTGCCTGCGCAAGGACCCGTCGCAGCGGCCGAGCGCCACCTCGCTGGCCCGCGCCCTGCGGGTGGTCGCGGCCGGCGTCGGGGTGCACGCCTCCCCGGCGGCGGTGGACGAGGCGCTGGCGGTCGGCGCCCTGCTGCTGCCGGACCCGCAGCCGACCGCCGTGCCGCCGCCGCCCGCGGCGGCCCCGGGCACCGAGGACCGTACCCAGCTGCTGCCGCCGGCCCCCGGTACCGAGGACCGCACCCAGCTGCTGCCGCCGACCCCGGGCGGGCCGCAGTACGACCCGGCCGCGGCCACCCGGGTGATGGGCACCCAGACCCCGCCGCCGTCCTCGCCGGGCGCCGCGGACCGCACCCGGGTGATGCCGCCCGCCGCCGTACCGCCGCCCCCGCCCGCCGGGCCGCCGGTGCCGAAGGAGGAGGCGCCGCACCCGTGGCAGACCCAGCTGCGCGCTGCCCGGGACCGCAACCAGCAGACCCAGGTCGGCTACTTCGGCCCGGAGGACTACGCGGACCACCCGGAGCCGCAGGTCGCCCCGCCGCCCTTCCAGGCCGGCCAGGGCCGTGGCCAGGGGGGCCAGGCCGGCCGACCCGGCCAGGGCGCCCCGGGCGGCCGGCCGGGGGCGCAGCAGCCGCCCGGCGGCTACCGCCAGTCCCCGCCCCCGCCCGGCTACGCCCAGCGCCCGCCGGCGGCCCCGCCGCCCTACCAGGCCGGCCAGGGCCGTGGCCAGGGTGGTCCGGGCGGGCAGCGCGGCCAGGGCGGCGCCCGACCGCAGCCGCCCGGCGGCTACCGGCAGGCCCCGGCCGAGTACGGCCGGCCGCAGGGCGGCTACCCGCCGCCGCCCGCGCCCGCGCCGGTGGCGCGCCGTCCCGAGCCGCCCGCGCCGCAGTACCGGGAGGCCCCGCCGCAGCGCCGCGAGGAGCCGCCGGCCCCGGCCCGCCGCGAGCCCGCCCCGGCCCGCGAGCCGCGCCCGCGCAGCCGCAACCGGATGTACATCCCGGGCCTCGGCTGCCTCAAGGGCTGCCTGATGGTGCTGCTGGTGCTGGGCCTGGCCGGAGTGGCGCTGTGGAACTTCACGTCGCTGCCGCAGTACTGGGACGACGCCGTGGGCTGGTTCGACTCGGCGCGCGACTGGGTGAACAGCGTCCTCGGTTAGCGCGCCCGCCGGGGCCGTTCCGGGCCCCTCCGGAGCCGATCGGGGCTCCGCCCGTCCGGGACGGCCATATTGGCGCTTTGTCGACAATTCAGCGGATTTCTCGGCCGAGACTCCCGCTCCGGGCCCCTCAGGCGGCTCCCGGAGGGCCTCCGGGCGCGTAGGTTGGTCGCTGTTGTCCCGCCCCACCGAGCGCGCCGGACCCCCGGAGCGCTCCCGCGCCGCCCACGGAGCAGCATTGGCACGCAAGATCGGCAGCCGGTACACCGTCCACCAGGTGATCGGCCGGGGTTCGGCCGGGACGGTCTGGCTCGGTGAGGGGCCCGACGGCCCGGTGGCGGTCAAGCTGCTGCGCGAGGACCTTGCCGCCGACCAGGTGCTGGTCGGCCGCTTCGTCCAGGAGCGCACCGCGCTGACCAGCCTCGACCACCCCCGGGTGGTCGGTGTGCGCGACATGGTCGTGGACGGCAGCGACCTCGCCCTGGTGATGGAGCTGGTCCAGGGCACCGACCTGCGCTCCCGGCTGGAGCGGGACGGCGCGCTGCCGCCGCAGACCGCCGCCTCGATCATCGCCGACGTCGCCGACGGCCTGGCCGCCGCGCACGCGGCCGGGATCGTCCACCGCGACGTCAAGCCGGAGAACGTCCTGCTCGACCTCGCCGCCGCCCCGGGCCCGGGCGGCGCCCCGCGCGCCAAGCTCACCGACTTCGGCGTGGCCCGCCTGGTCGACGCCCCGCGCCGCACCCGGGCCACCCGGATCATCGGCACCCCCGACTACCTGGCCCCCGAGATCATCGAGGGCCTGGAGCCGCGCGCCGCCGTCGACATCTACGCCCTCGCCACCGTGCTGTACGAGCTGCTGGCCGGCTCCACCCCGTTCGGCGGCGGCCACACCGGCGCGGTGCTGCGCCGGCACGTCACCGAGCAGGTGCCGCCGATCCCCGGCCTGCCGGACGGGCTGTGGCGGGTCATCTCCGAGTGCCTGGCCAAGGCCCCGGCCTCCCGGCTGCGCGCCGCCGAGCTGGCCGCCCGGCTGCGGGAGCAGCTGCCCTCGCTGGCCGGCCTGCCGGTGCTGGCCGTGCCCGGCCAGGGCCGCGCCCCGGCCGAGGAGCAGCTGACCCCGGGCGAGGCCGTCTACGCCGAGATCGACGCCGGACCGGGCGTCCACAAGCGCCGCCGCGGCCCGGCCGTGCCGCTGGTGCCCGGCGCCGCCCCGGACTCCACCCGGGACACCCACACCAGCCTGCGCCGCCCCTCCGCCGACGAACTGGCCGCGTACGCCGTCGAGTCCCGGGCCCAGCGGGTCGCCCCGGGCCACCGCCGGGACCGCCAGGCGCTGCTGCGCCGCCGCCGGCTGCTGGCCGTGCTGATCGCCACCGTGCTGCTGCTGGCGGGCGCCGCCGCGGCCTGGACGGCCTTCGCGGCCACCGCTCCGGACGGCGGCCACCCGGACCGTCCGGCGGTGACGGGCACTGCCCCGCGGGCGCCCTGACCCCCGCCCTGACCCCCGCCCGGGGCCCGGGGGAGCCGGGGGTGTCGTCATGACCACCCCCGGAACCATTACGCTGGGGGCGTGGCAGCCGTCGATCCTTCCGAAGAGCTCAAGAACCTCGATACGACCATGGGGTCGATCGAGGCCGTCCTCGACCTGGACAAGATCCGGGCCGACATCGCGGTCCTGGAGGAGGAGGCAGCCGCCCCCACCCTGTGGGACGACGTCGCGAACGCGCAGAAGGTGACCAGTCGGCTCTCCTTCCTCCAGGGCGAACTGCGCCGGGTCGAGAGCCTGCGCAGCCGCATCGACGACCTGGGCGTGCTGTTCGAGCTCGCCGAGGCCGAGGACGACGCGGACACCCGCACCGAGGCCGAGGCCGAACTCGTCGCCCTCCAGAAGGCGGTCGAGGAGCTGGAGGTCCGCACCCTCCTGTCCGGCGAGTACGACGCCCGCGAGGCGCTGATCAACATCCGGGCCGAGGCCGGTGGCGTGGACGCCGCCGACTTCGCCGAGCAGCTCATGCGCATGTACCTGCGCTGGGCCGAGCGGCACGGGTACCCCACCGAGGTGTACGACACCTCGTACGCCGAAGAGGCGGGCATCAAGTCCGCGACCTTCACCGTGAAGGCGCCGTACGCCTACGGCACCCTCTCCGTCGAGCAGGGCACCCACCGCCTGGTGCGCATCTCGCCGTTCGACAACCAGGGCCGCCGGCAGACCTCCTTCGCCGGTGTCGAGGTCCTCCCGGTCGTCGAGCAGGCCGATCACGTCGACATCGACGAGGGCGACCTGCGGGTGGACGTCTACCGCGCCTCCGGCCCCGGCGGCCAGGGCGTCAACACCACCGACTCGGCGGTGCGCATCACGCACATCCCGACCGGCATCGTGGTCTCCTGCCAGAACGAGCGCTCGCAGATCCAGAACAAGGCGTCCGCGATGAACGTCCTCCAGGCCAAGCTGCTGGAGCGGCGCCGCCAGGAGGAGAAGGCGGCGATGGACGCGCTCAAGGACAGCGGCAGCTCCTGGGGCAACCAGATGCGCTCCTACGTGCTGCACCCGTACCAGATGGTCAAGGACGTCCGCACCGCGTTCGAGGCGGGCAACCCGCAGGCCGTGCTGGACGGCGACATCGACGGCTTCATCGAGGCCGGCATCCGCTGGCGCAAGCAGCGCGAGACCAGCGCCGAGTAAGCGACCCGGACACCGCCGAGCAGGCACCCGGACACACGGAAGGCCCCCGACCGCAGAGCTTGGGTTCTAACGGTCCTCGCAACACCCGCGATCTGTGGGAGTTGCGAGGACCGTGGCCGTTGGACGCGATGATCTTTCGGGCTTGAGGGAGC